>NZ_CP053841.1:630559-945839 GCF_013201895.1 Campylobacter blaseri
CAACTTCGTCATAGTTAAATCTTTTTTTTGAGTTTATAATAGCCTCAAAAAGCTCCTCTTTTTTAACATTATAGTTATCATCCAAAGTGATTTTAAAACAAAAGGCAAGCCTATCTAAATTTGGTTTTAAAGAGCAGATATTTTCGCTCAAATTTCTAGGAAGCATAGGAACTGATTTGTGTGGAAAATATATAGAAAACCCTCTAAATTTAGCCTCTTTATCAATAGCAGTATATGGCAAAACATACTCGCTAACATCAGCAATTGCCACATAAAGTTCATTTTTATTTTTATCGTAATACACTGCATCATCAAAGTCTTTAGCATCAATTGGATCAATTGTGCAAAAATTTAGATGTGTTAAATCCATTCTTTTTGGATACAAAGATTTATCAACGCTATCTCCAAAGCTTTTTGCTTCTAATTCGCAAAGCTTGTTAAACTCATCATTTTTATTATAAAGTGCAAGTGATATTTTCTCATCGATAAAGCTATCGTTTATATTTCCTAAAACTTCAACTATATTATTACTTAAATTATCTATCTTAAGTAAAGTTCCAAGTGGCATTTTTTTAAGAGATTTTTGAGTAGCTTTTAAAGAACTTGCTAAGCCGCTTTTTACATTTACTCCCAAAATTTCTTTGCTAAATTTTTTAGTATATACAACACTTGTTAAAAATGCAGGTTTTAGCGTTAGTATGATTTTGGCTTTAAGCCTATTTTGTTTTGAACTTTTAATCTTAGCAAGAACGATATCTCCTAGTTTTGAGTTACCTAAATTTTTGCTATCTATGATGGCATCTTTACTAAATTTTTTATCATATATGTTTAAGTAACCCGTGCCGTTTTGTGAAATGTCAAGTTTTCCGCATATAAACCCACTATTTAAAAAATATAGATTTTTGTGCTTAGTTACTGCATTTATCATCTTTAAATTTCTTAACACCTCTTTGTTTTCGGAGTTTATAGTTTTTTCATCTACGCCCGTTAATAAATTTTCTAAAAATTGTCTCAAATAAGCCCTTTTTTATTTTGATTAGACTATCTTACCAAAATATAGTTAAATTTAATAAAAGGAAGTTTATTTTTGTGTTTGAAGCAGTTTTTATGATATAATAGTAAAATTTTAATTTAAGGATAGTTAATGGCTGTAAATGTGTATTATGATAAAGATTGTGATTTAAACTTAATAAAAAGTAAAAAAGTTGCTATAATTGGTTTTGGCTCACAAGGTCACGCTCACGCTGAAAATTTAAGAGATAGTGGAGTTGAAGTTGTAATTGGTCTTAGAAAAGGTGGAAGTAGTTGGAGTAAGGCTGAGTCAAAGGGCTTTAAAGTCTTAGATGTAGCAAATGCTACAAAAGAAGCTGATATTATAATGGTACTTGCTCCTGATGAGAATCAAGCTGAAATTTTTAAAAATGAGATAGAGCCAAATTTAGAAGAGGGAAATGCTATAGCATTTGGACATGGATTTAACATTCACTATGGACAAATTGTAGCACCAAAGGGAATTGATGTTATTATGATAGCACCAAAAGCACCAGGACACACTGTTAGAAATGAGTTTGTAAATGGCGGGGGAATCCCAGATTTAATAGCTGTTCATCAAAATGCAAGTGGAAAAGCCAAGGAAATAGCACTTTCTTATGCAAGCGCTATTGGTGGTGGTAGAACAGGTATAATAGAGACAACTTTTAAAGATGAAACAGAAACTGATCTTTTTGGTGAGCAAGCTGTTTTATGTGGCGGTGTTACAGCATTAGTTCAAGCTGGATTTGAAACACTAACAGAGGCAGGATATGAGCCTGAAATGGCATATTTTGAATGTTTGCATGAGCTAAAACTTATAGTCGATTTGATGTATCAAGGTGGAATTGCTGATATGAGATATTCTATATCTAATACAGCTGAATTTGGTGACTATATGAGCGGTTCAAGAGTTATAGGCGAAGAATCAAAAAAGGCTATGAAGGATATTTTAAAAGATATCCAAAATGGGACATTTGCAAAAGAATTTATTTTAGAAAAGCAAGCAGGCTATACTAAAATGAATGCAGAAAGAAGAAATATGCAAAGTTCACTTATAGAGCAAACTGGAAAAAAACTAAGAGGCATGATGCCTTGGATATCTAAAAATAAAATAATAGATAAAGATAAAAATTAAACTTGGTAAAAAAAAAGATAGCCCCTAAAAAGAGGCCTACCCAAAGAAAAAAAAGAAGAGTTAATGAAGAAAACAGCTCTTCTTTTTTAAATTTAATTACATTAGTTGTATTGTGTTTTCTTACAGGATTTTTGACATATGCCGCTTTGGATTATACTTTTAATAAAAAAGATAACAATCAAATTTCAAAAAACATAGTGGTTGAAAAAAAACTACAAATTCAAACAAAAGATCCTGTTGCAAAAGCTTCAAAAACAACTAAAATTGATATTAAAAAAAACACTAATATATCCGAAGAAGTTGTGAAAAAAGATGATAATGATACTTTAGCAAAGATTAAAAAAGAATCTTTAAAGGATTTAAATAGTTCTTTACCTAATGAATACATCCAAATGGCTTCTCCAGCATTTAAAGTAAAAGAGCCATCAAGACTAAAAAAACCAAAACTAGTTTTAATTATTGATGATGTAGCTTCAAAAGAGCATACTAATGGCATAAAAAAGCTTAATTTAAAAATCACACCATCTTTTTTTCCACCAACTAGTGATTTTCCAAATACTCCAAAACTATCCAATCAATTTGATTTTTTTATGATACATTTACCACTTGAGGCTATGGGGTTTAATTCAAAAAGAATTAAAACTTTAATGACAACAGATAGTTATGATGAGATTGAACGGGTTGTAAAAGATGTTCGTAAAAATTTTTCACGAGCAGTGTTTTTAAACAATCACACAGGCAGTAAATTTACATCAAATTTAAACTCAACTAGAATGTTATCGAAGGCATTAAACAAGTATGGATTTAAATTAGTTGATTCAAAGACTATATTTTCTAGTAAGATAAAGCAAGTGGCTAAAGAGCAAGGTTTTAGATATATTTATAGAGATGTTTTTTTAGATAATAAAGATAGTGAAGTTGAAATTAAAAAACAGATAAAAGAAGCGATTAAAATAGCAAACAAAAAAGGATTTGCAATAGCCATTGGACACCCTAGAAAAAATACATTTAGAGCGATCCAAAACAGCAAAGAGCTATTAAAAAATGTTGAATTAGTATATTTAGATGAGATTTATGAATACTATAGATAACATAGATGCATTAAATAAGCTTCAAAATCCACCAAAAAAGCTTTTTTTTAAAGGAAATTTAGAATTTTTAAATATGCTAAAAGTTTCCATTGTTGGCTCAAGAAAAATGAGTTTTTATACTAAAAGTTTGGTTTTGCAACTATCAAGTGCTCTTAGTAAAAGAGGGGTTTGTGTTGTAAGTGGTGGTGCATTAGGGGTTGATATAACTGCACATAAAGGAGCATTTCCTAATACTATAGCAGTTTTTGCAAATGGATTAGATATCATTTATCCAAAAACAAATGAAAAAAACATTAAAGAAATTTATGAAAACTCACTTGCTTTAAGTGAGTACGAACCAAAAACCAGACCTTTAAGACACCATTTCTTACAAAGAAATAGAATAGTTGTAGCACTAAGTGAGGCTTTAGTTGTAGCACAAGCTGAGTTAAGAAGTGGATCTTTGCAAAGTGCTAGATTAGCTATGGAGCTAGGCATTCCTGTTTATGTTTTACCACATCAAATAAACGAAAGTATAGGAACAAACGAGTTATTAGCTACTAAAAAAGCAAACTTAATCTATAATATAGATAAATTTGCTGATAAATTTGGTAATTTAAGTCATATTGAAAATGATAACGATGAAGTGATTGAGTTTATAAAAACAAATAGTAGCTTTAATGATGCTCATCTTAAATTTGGAGATTTAGTTTATGAATATGAGCTTCAAGGAAAGATAGAAATTTTAGGTTCAAGGATAGTTATAAAATGATAGCAGCCATTGATGTTGGGCTAAAAAGAATAGGTATAGCTTTGGGTTATAAAAATGGCGTAACCGTTCCTATAAATGCAGTTTTAAGAAAAAACAGAAATCAAGCAGCTTTTGATGTAAGTAGTGTTTTAAAAGAGTGGAGTGTTGCAAGGCTTGTTGTTGGAATTCCACTTGGTGGAAGTAGCGAAGATGAGATGAGAAGACGAATTTCGCATTTTGTTTCATTGTTAGATTTTAGTGGTGAGATAATATATATAGATGAGAGCTTTTCAAGTATTGAAGCAAGTGAGTTTGGTGTTGCAAATCATAAAAAAAAAGATGGTAAACTTGATAGTTTATCAGCACTTGTTATACTTCAAAGGTATTTGGAAAAACAAAAATTTACTAAATAGAATATTTAAATTTATATTATTTGTTGTCTTGTTTGTATTTTTTAAGTTTTTAAATTTTAACTACTTTTTAGAACACCTAAAAATAACTTCATATTTCATCAGATAAACATAATGTATTTAAGTATCTTTTTTCAGCTCTATCTAACTCACTATTTGATTTGTTGATTCTGTCTAAATAATGCATACTTTCTCCTTATTGTTTATTTGTATCTAAATTTTTACCAAAAACTACATATAAGTATTTTTTTATTTCCATATAATCTTTTTTATTAAAGAAAAAGATTGAAATTCCTTTACGGTCAATGCTTCTATGACCCCTAATCCAACCAATATCTATTTTAAGTTTTAAAGAATATTTTATAAAATTATCAAAAGTTTTATTTGATTTTTTATATATAATAGCTCTAAATAAAATATCATAAAGAATTGCTAAAACTAGTGAAAATATCACTTTTGATAACAAAATATAGATTTTATTGTCATTTTCTGTAATTGCAATCATTATAGAAATTAAAGCTATAGGCAACATAATAAAATAATAAGATTTTATTAAATGAAAAAAAGAATTAAATTCTATATTGTTATCTGCTATCATATTAAACTTTCGTATTAATTTATTATCTTTATAAAATAAAGCTACTGAGTTATATAGCATAATAATACGATTACTTTTAGTTATGATACAAAATAAAAAAATATCAATAAAAAAAATAATAGAATAAAATAGAATAAGACCAAAAATTGATATATGATTTTCATAATTATTAGTATTTCCAATAATAACAAAAAATAATACAAACCATAGAAAAATATTTAATATGTCATGTATAATCATAGCAATAGTATAATCTTTTAGAATAAGTGGTTCTTTGTTATAATCTCTACCACTTTTTGTTAATTCATTGCTTTTAAAGATTGAGCTTGTAGTTTTATCTTCTGCTTGATTTTTAATGTCTTGATTTGTTTTATTTACATTTTTACTATTTAAATTTATATTATTGTTTAAATTTGAGTTTTGATTATTTAGTCTACTATTTAAGTTTGAATTACTATTTTCTTTATCCAAATTCGAATTTTGTGTAGTAGTTTTTGCTTTTCTCCCAGCTAATATTTTTCTTAGTTCTTCATTTTTATCCATCTGTTTCCTTTATAGGTGGATTTAATATTTAAATTAAACATATTAAACTAATAATAAAATATTATCTAAATAAAACTTAAATGAATTTATGAAATTTTCATTGGTTTTTGATATTTAAAATTAAGTTTGTTTATTAAAAATCAAGTTAAAATCAAAAATGATATGGTAGCTAATACCTTAAATGTTAGAGTAATGAATTTTAGCTAAGCAGCAATGAGTAAAGTATGCTTAAATAAAATTATAGTATAAGCATACCATCTCCATAAGAGTAGAATTTATATCTTTCTTTTATTGCAATCTCATAAATTTCCATAGTTTTTTCAAGTCCTAAAAATGATGAAACTAGCATTATTAAAGTTGATTTTGGAAGATGAAAATTTGTAAGTAGATAATTCAGCCTAATTGGTCTATTTGAATGGTTTAAAAAAAGTTTACAATATCCATTTTGCTTACCATTTCTTGCAAATTCTTCAACAACTCTTGTTACAGTTGTTCCAACCCCTAAAATCGGCTTATTTGTTTTTAAAATTTCAGCTGTTTTGCTAGGTATATTAAAATACTCAGAATGCATATTGTGTTCATGTATATTTTCACACTTGATTGCTTTAAATGTTCCAGCGCCAACATGCAAAGTTAGATAGTGCAGTTCATGTGTTTTTTTTAATTCATTAGCCATTTCATCGCTAAAATGAAGTGAAGCTGTGGGAGCTGCAACTGCCCCTAGATGTTTTGCAAATATACTTTGGTACCAAATTTCATCATCGTTATTATCATCTCTTTTTATGTATGGAGGTAGTGGAATATGACCAATATTATTAAAAAAATTAAAAATTTCATCTGTGCTAAGAGGGCTGTTTTTAAAAGAAAAAGAGACAATCCTAGTTCCATCACTATTTATTTCTATAACTTTTGCTTTTAAGTTTTTATTAAAATTTAAAATAGTTCCTATTTTTACATGACCTTTTATGTAAACGTTAAATTTTGAATCTTCAAGTGGAGTATTTAAAAGAAGTTCTACTTTTCCGCCTGTATCTTTTACACCATAAACTCTAGCCTTTACAACTTTTGTATCATTAAATATAATATCACAAGGTGGCAAAATTTCAACTAAATCACCAAATTTATAGTGTGAGATTAAATCTTTTTTTCTATCATAAACCAAAAGCCTTGCATTTTCTTTTGGTAGTGTTGGCTTGCTTGAAATGAGTTCTTTTGGTAGCTCATAATCATAGCTAGAAATTAGGTCTAAATCATTCATCTTCTATATCTTCACTTAAATCATCTTCAGGTTTATAAGGGTTAACTAATTTAGCAATGTATATTGATAGTAAATATAAAACTATAAGTGGTCCAGCTAATAAAAATTGACTTATAACATCAGGCGGTGTCATAAGAGCGGCAAACAAAAATATAAAAACAACAGCATATCTAAAAAAGTCACTCAAGCTTTTGTTTGTTATAAGTCCAACTAGGGCTAGAAAAAATGTAACTATAGGAAGTTCAAAACTTAGACCAAAGGCTATTAAAAATTTTGTGAAAAACCCTACAAATTCTCCAATTCTAGGCATGGCTGTAAATGTTCCACTTCCAAAATTTATTAAAAAATTAAAAGCAAGTGGAGTTACAAAAAAATAGCAAAAAGCACAACCTAATGCAAACATAGTTGAAGCACTAGTTACAAAAGGGATAACATATTTTTTCTCATTATCATAAAGACCTGGAGCAACAAAAAGCCAAAATTGCCAAAAAATTATAGGTAAAGATAGTAAAATAGCTACAAAAAATGAAACTTTCATTGATGTAAAAAAGGCTTCAGCTGGGTGGGTAAATATCACTTCACTACCTTCAGGTAGGACTTTTTTTAATGGAGCTAACATAAGTTCTAGAAAAAATTCCCAAAATCCAAAACATATAAGGAAAAGCACTATTACAGTTAAAACAGATATAAAAAGTCTTTTTCTAAGCTCTATAATATGTGGTTTTAAATCTTCAAACATTAACTTTTTCTCACTTCTTTATTTTTATTACTTTCTTTGGTTTTGTTTTTAGTAGATTGTTTTGTATCTATATTTTTAACACTATCTATATCTTTTTTTATCTCTTCTAAATTTTTATTAGCTACCTCTTTTGCAGAGTTTAAACCGCTTTTTATCTCTTCTAATTCTTCAAAAGTTAATTTTTTTCTAACGCTCTCTTTTGTTTTATTTATAGACTCTTTGTATTTTTGTGCATCCTCTTTTAACTCTGCTATTCTAACCTCTTGTTCAAAGCTAGTTTTTGCATCATTTATGGTTTTTTTTAGCACTTTAAAATATTTTGCTATTTCATACATTGCTTTTGGTAATTTATCAGGCCCTAGTGCAAGTATTGCCACTACAGCTATCATAAATATCTCAGAAAAGCCCATTCCAAACATCTTATATCCTAATTAATAAATATCTAGCTATTTTACCTATTTTTCTTTAATTTTTCGTAAAGTCATCATATATAAAAAGCGCTATCTCATCTGCTAATAAAAAGTTTGTATTATAAAATTTACCATTTTTATAGCTTAATTTATTTTCTTTTTCTAAAATTTTAGCTTTTTTGAGCTCATTTTCATTTAAAATTTGACTATCAACACCCAAAATTGATCTAAGTCCTAAAAATATATGTTCTATTTTTAAATCATTTTTATCTAAATTTTCTATCTCTTTTTGAAGTGGATTTTTTATATATTTTATTAAATCTTTTGGAGAATACAGTCTTTTATTTTTATTAAATCCTACAGCATAAGCACCAAATCCTACGTAATTTTCTAGCTTCCAATAAGCAAGATTATGTTTACAAATTTCTCCAAAATTTGAAATTTCATACTGTTTAAACCCCATTTCATTTAGCCGTTTAAAGAGAAATTTAGCTAATACGATGCTGTCTTTTTGAAATTGTGGTTTGTTTTCAAAAGATGTGTTTTTTTCTAAAATTAAAGAGTAAGCACTTATATGATTTATCTCTAAATTTAGCAAATTTTGTAATTCAAATTCAAGCATTTTTTTACTATCAAGCTTTGTCCCATAAATAATATCTAAATTAATATTTTTAAACCCAGCTTTTTTTGCATTAAAAACAGCCATTTTTGTATCATTTGCACTATGATTTCTGCCAAGAAATTTTAGCTTTTTTTCATCAAAACTTTGAGTTCCAAAACTAACTCTATTTACTCTCATTTTTCTCATGCTATTTAGCCAATTAAAAGTTGCACTATTTGGGTTTGCCTCTGTTGTTATCTCTGTTTTTTTACCAATATAAGGTTTTAGATATTCAAAAATTGGCTCATAATATCTTGAATTTATAGAACTAGGGGTTCCACCACCTATAAAAACAGTTGAAATTTCTTTAAATTTGTAGTTTTTTATCTCAAAACAGAGTGCTTTAAAATAATCACTAACCATATCAAAGCTTTTATCATATGAGCCAAAGGCACAATAAGGGCATTTTTTGGTGCAAAATGGTATGTGGATATATATATGCAAATTAACTCTTTTTTGTTAAATTTAACCATAAAACATTAAATTTATTATTAAAATATGGTTTATTATTATCCTTTAAAGACAATTTAGATAAAATCTTATCTAAAAATTGAAAGTAAAAATATGGAAAATAAAAAGATGAACTATAGACCAAATGTAGCTGCTATTGTTTTATCTCCATTGTATCCATTTGATTGCAAGATTCTTTTAGCACAAAGATCTGATATCAAAGATGCGTGGCAGTTTCCACAAGGTGGGATAGATAAAGGCGAAACACCAAAAGCAGCACTTTATAGAGAGCTAAAAGAGGAGATAGGAACTAATGATATTGAAATAATAGCAGAATATCCAAAGTGGTTAAGTTATGATTTTCCACAAAAGGTTGCTAAGAAGATGAAGCCCTATGATGGGCAAATTCAAAAATATTTTTTAGTTCGTTTAAAAAGCAATGCTCGTATAAATGTATTTACAGATGATCAGGAATTTGATATGTATAAATTTGTTTCTATAAATGATATAGTAAAAGAGGCGAACCATTTTAAAAAAAAGGTTTATGATATGGTTTTAAAATACTTTAAAAAAGAGGGTTATTTATAATGTTATTAGTTCAAAAATATGGTGGAACAAGTGTGGGGACATTGGAGAGAATAGAAGTTGTTGCACAAAGAGTTAAAAAAACAAAAGATGAGGGAAATGATGTTGTTGTTGTGGTTTCTGCTATGAGTGGAGAGACAAACAAATTAATTGATTACGCTCATCATTTTAGCAAAAATCCTCGCAAAAGAGAGTTAGATATGCTTTTAAGTGCTGGCGAGAGAGTAACGAGTTCTTTGTTATCAATTGCTTTAAATGAGTTAGGATGTGAGGCTATAGCATTTAGTGGAAGACAAGCTGGAATGCATACAGACAGTTTTCATACTAAGGCAAAAATAGAGTCAATAAATCCAAAATTAATAAAAGAGGCAATTTCACAAGGTAAAGTTGTTGTTGTTGCTGGTTTTCAAGGTATTAATGAAAAAGACGAGGTTACAACTTTAGGGCGTGGTGGAAGTGATCTTAGTGCCGTTGCTTTAGCAGGAGCTTTAAAGGCTGATTTATGTGAAATTTTTACAGATGTAGACGGTGTTTATACAACAGATCCAAGAATTGAACCAAAAGCTAGAAAACTTGATAAAGTTACTTATGATGAGATGTTAGAACTTGCAAGTTTAGGAGCTAAGGTTTTACAAAATCGCTCAGTAGAACTTGCAAAAAAACTTAATATTAATTTAGTTACAAGAAGTAGTTTTAATAACCATGAAGGAACACTTATTACAGGAGAGAAAAAAATGGAAAGTGCAATTATAAGCGGAATAGCACTAGATAGAAATCAAGCAATAGTATCAGTTAGAAATGTAGATGACAAACCAGGAGTTGCTGCTAAAATTTTTGAAGTATTGTCTAAAGAAGAGATAAATGTTGATATGATTATCCAAAATATAGGTAGTGATGGTGTAGCGAATATAGGTTTTACAGTGCCTGAAAATGAACTTGATAGGGCATTGGAGGCTTTAAAGGAGCTTGATAGCAGTTTTGTGATAGATAGTAATAAAGAAGTTGTTAAGGTTTCAATTGTTGGAATAGGCATGAAATCAAATAGTGGAATTGCAAGTAAGGCATTTAGTGTTATGTCTGAAAATGGGATTAATATACAGATGATATCAACTAGCGAGATAAGAATTTCAGTGATAGTAAATGAAAAATATGGTGAATTAGCTGTAAGAGCCCTACATGAAGCATACGAGCTTGATAAATAATGATAGATCTATATAGGTGGAGTTTAGAAAAAATAAGAAAAGACCCAATTATGTCCACATGGATGGAGGATAGAAGAGAGGAGTGGACTCCTCTTATAGCTTCTAGAATTAAGCTTATGCTAGAGGGGGCTTGTTTTATATTTTTTTGTGATAATGAAAGAAGATGGTTTGAGGAGTATTTTTTACTAAATATAAATAAAAAAAATAATGAAAGACCAATACTTCCTTTTTTTTCTCTAAGAGCTTTGTATCCTAATATATCAAATGTAAGTACAAAAGAGTCAATTGAGCTTTTGGAGGATATGTTAAGTTTATCTTTTTCTAATGGTTATATGTTTTTTTATATCGGGAAAGGTAATTCTATTTTTTCTCAAATAGCTAAAAATAGTGATAATAGTTATATGTGGCTTATAGATGAGCATGCTGAAAATAGCTTTTATTTAGATGGTGCGGATGAGAATTTAGATATTAAACTAATTCAACTTTTTAGGCTATTTGATAGCAGTATAAGTGCTGCTTTGTTTGATGAGGTTATTCTTTGAATAGCAAAATAATTCTTACAGATAATTTTGATGAAATTCAAAATGAGTTAATAGCTGAGTGTGGTATAAACCAAATTCGGATATTTAAAGAGGAAAATTTTTTACTTCAAAATGCAAAAAATGCAGTAGATGAGGCATATATAGCTGAAAAAGAGTTAAAAACTATAGTTTTAATAGGTGAAAAATTTGGCATAGAGGCTCAAAATGCACTTTTATTAATATTAGAAGAGCCGCCTAAAAATATAAGGTTTATTTTAGTAAGTAGTTCTAAAAACATATTTTTGCCAACTATTAGATCAAGATTAATTATAGAAAATAGACTTCAAAAAAAACAAAGAGTTTTAAGTGGCTTAAACTTAAAAAAACTAAGCTTAAGAGATATTAATGAGTTTGTAGAAGAGAAAATAGCTTTAGAGAGAAAAAGAGAATTTAGTAAAAATGATTTGTTAAATTTGGTAAGTGGTATAGTAATGCAAGCGTTTGAAGAGGGTATTAAATTTAATGAAAAAGAGTTAGAATATATAAATAAATTAACATATTTAATAAATTTAAATACAAAATCACATGCTATACTCACTCCACTTTTGCTAATGATAGGAGAAAAACATTGAAAATTTTTAAAATAGACAATAAAAGTGATTTTAATTTACTTTGTAAAGAGATTGAGCCACATAAAGTAGCCATAAATATTATGCAAAAAAAATCAAATTTAAATTTTTTTTACATAAAGGATATTAAAGCTCCAGCTGCAAATATCCTAAAACAAGATGCTTTAAGTATTGGCGCTGATTTGGTTGTTAAAAAAGATGTAATTTTAGGTGCTGAATTAAGTAACGCCTTGCTTATAGTAAATGATAAACAAGTAGAAATTTTAAGTAAAAAAGAGATGGCGCAAGATTTTGGCTTAAAAGAGTTGGCTAAATTTTTAAAACAAAATTTTAAAAAGCCTAAAAAACCTTTAATTATGGGCGTTGTCAATATAAATGAAGATAGTTTCAATGAGGCTAGTAGAGTAAATGTTAAAAATGGCATTGAGCGGATAGAAAAACAGATAAGTGATGGTGCTACATATATTGATCTAGGCGGTGTTTCAAGTAGGCCAGGGAGCAAGTATTGTGGAAGTAAAGAGGAATTTAGGCGTATTAAAGATATAATTGAGCAAATTTACAAGCTAAATTTATATGAAAAAGCAAAATTTAGCCTTGATAGTTTTGATGAATACTCTTTGGAATTTGCCTTAAATCATGGATTTTCTATGATAAATGATATAAGCGCAAAGCTAACTTTATGCAAGTTAGCTAAAAAATACAATGCCCAGTATTGTCTTATACATATGAAAGGCGATCCAACTACCATGCAAAAAGAGCCAAAATATGAAGATCTTATTTTTGAAATTGATAGTTTTTTTGAAAATTGCTTGGAGCAAATAGATAAATATAGTTTAAAAGATGTTGTTTTGGATGTTGGAATTGGTTTTGGTAAAACAGCTAAAGATAATATGTTTTTGATTAAACATTTGGAACATTTTTTACATTTTGATTTACCATTGCTTGTTGGAGCTAGTAGAAAAAGTGTTATAAATAACTACTTTAAGAGCGATATAAAAGATAGGCTTGCAGGTTCGCTTTATTTGCATTTAAAAGCTTTTGAAAATGGTGCAACTATCATTAGAACACACGATGTTTATGAACATTCGCAAATGTTTGCACTTGATGGTGCTATGAGAGATTTAAGTATATGGTAGAAAAATGAAAAAAGATGATTATTTAAAAGCGGTTGAAACGCTAAATTTATGGGCAAAAGCCTATTATACAGATGATAATCCATTAGCTAGTGATGAAGAGTATGACAGGCTTTATCATAGTGTTATTGAGTTTGAAAAAGAAAATCCAAATGAGATTTTAAGTTATTCACCAACCCAAAAAATAGGTGGTGCTATAAGTGAAGGTTTTAATAAGTTAGCACACATAAACCAAATGTGGTCAATGGAAGATGTTTTTAGTGAAAGTGAGCTAGTTGCTTGGATAAATAGAGGCGATAAAAGCAAAGAGGTGTTTTACTGTGAGCCTAAATTTGATGGAGCGAGTTTAAATTTGTTTTATGAAGGTGGAATCCTTAAAAGTGCCATTACAAGGGGAGATGGAGTAATTGGGGAAGAGATAACTCAAAACGCTAAGGTTATAAACTCCATACCGCTTCAAATTTCATATAAAGGCAGGATTGAAATTCGTGGAGAGGTTGTAATTGCTAAAAATGATTTTGATAGTTTAAATGAACAAAGAGCAAAAAATGGTGAACCACTTTTAGCAAATCCTAGAAATGCAGCCGCAGGAAGTTTAAGACAGCTTGATAGCAAAATAACAGCAAGTAGAAAACTTAAGTTTATACCTTGGGGAGTTGGATATAATGAACTTGATTTTAGAACACATTTACAAACTATGGATTTTGTAAGAGAGCTTGGCTTTTTAAGAGATAGCTTTGTTAGAATTTGCAAAAACAAAGATGAAGTTATGGAAGCTTACAATGAACTTTTATCTAAACGAGACTTTAAAGATATAATGATGGATGGAATGGTTGTAAGAGTTGATAGTTTAGATAAATCAATAAATTTAGGCTACACAGTTAAATTTCCGCGTTTTATGGTGGCTTTTAAATTTCCAGCTATTGAAAAGGTTACAAAACTCAAAGATATTGCGCTTCAAGTTGGAAGAAGTGGAGTTGTAACACCTGTTGGAGTATTAGAGCCTGTTTTGATTGAGGGTGCAATGATAAAAAATGCAACACTTCATAACTTTGATGAGATAGAGCGTCTTGGACTTATGAAAGGGGATTATGTAAATATCATAAGAAGTGGTGATGTTATACCAAAGATTACAAGTGTGTATAAAGATAGAAGAGATGGGGCACAAAAGCAAATAAATCGTCCAGAGTTTTGTCCTGTTTGTGGATCAAAACTTCATTATGAAGAGATATTTGTAGTATGTCAAAACATTGATTGCAAGGCAAGAATTGTAAACTCACTTATATATTTTGCATCTAAAAAGTGTATGGATATAGATGGGCTTGGAGAGGCGATTGTAAAAACTCTTTATAAAGAGGGTAAGATAGTTAAGATTATAGATATTTATAGGCTTAAATTTGAAGATTTAGATGGGCTTGAGGGCTTTAGAGATAAAAAAATATCAAATTTACTAAATGCTATTGAAAACTCAAAAACAAATGAACTTTATAGATTTATAACAGCTCTTGGGATAGAGCATATAGGCGAAGTTGCAGCTAAGAAAATATCAAACCATTTTAAAGATAACTGGTTAAATGCAAGTTATGATGAGGTTTTAGGTCTTGATGGCTTTGGTGAAGCTATGGCTAAAAGCTATATCGATTTTATAGATACAAATGCTGAGCATATAAAAGAGCTTTTAAAATATCTAACACTTCAAATTCCAAAGCTTGAGATAAAACAGAGTGCATTTAGTGATAAAACAGTGGTTATAACAGGAACCCTTAGCAAAAGCAGGGATTTTTATAAAGATGAACTAGAAAAAATGGGGGCAAAAGTTGCAAACTCTGTATCTAAAAAAACAGATTATTTGCTTTGTGGGGAAAATGCAGGAAGTAAATTGGAAAAAGCTAAAGAGCTAGGAGTTAAAATAATAGGTGAAGATGAATACAAGGAGCTAAGTGAGAGCTGATAAATATGTAGCAAATGTTTTAAATATAAGTAGAAATAAAGCTAGTGAGATTATAAAAGATAAAAAGGTATTTTTAAATAAAGAGCCTATTTTAAAGCCAAGTTTGGAGATAGAAGGTGGCGATATAGAGCTTTTAGGCGATATATATGTTTCAAGGGCTGCACTTAAACTTAAATATTTTCTTGAAGAGATTGAGTTAGATTTTAAGGATAAAACAGCAATTGATGTTGGAAGTTCAACTGGTGGATTTGTTCAAATTTTGTTACAAAATGGTGTGAAATCTGTAACTGCTGTTGATGTTGGAACAATGCAACTTCATAGTAGTTTAAAAGAAGATAATAGGGTTGAAATTTTTGAAAACACAGATATACGGGAGTTAAAAGTAGATAAAAGTTTTGAGATATTAACATGTGATGTAAGTTTTATATCACTTAGTAATATTTTAGAGTATTTAAAACCATTGTTTAGTGAATTTGCTATTTTGCTTTTTAAGCCACAATTTGAAGTTGGAAAAAATATAAAAAGAGATAAAAAAGGCGTTGTTAAAGATGAAAAGGCAATCAAACAGGTAATGGCAAGGTTTGAGCTAAATGCGGCAAATTTAGGATTAATGTTGGTTGAGTGCATTGTATGCAAATTAAAAGGAAAAGAGGGAAATGTTGAGTATTTTTACCTGTTTAAGAAATAGTTTTTTATTTGGAACACTTTTAGTTATCCTAGGTGGATGTGCTATAAATAGCGATTTTGAGCCTAAAAAAAGTGTTAAAAACTTTAATATCTATGAATTTAGTGGAAGTTGGTATGAGATTGCAAATTTAGATGAGAATTTAGATGAAAAAAATATTAAAATAAACTTTTCAATAGATAAAAAAGATAATATTAAAATAGTTAAAAATTATATGGATTCAAAAAATAGCATTGCAAAAAGAGAATATAGCGCAAAAATAGTTAATGAAAATAATAATACTATTTTAGAAGTTTTTAGATTTTTAGGAGTTAAAGAGAGATTTAGTATAGCAAAGATAGACGGATACAAATATGCTATGCTTTATGGGGGTGATAAAATTCATATATTATCAAGAACAAAAACTTTGCCAGAGCTTATGAAAGTTGTGTATTTAAATCATGCTAAAAAAGATGGCTATGATGTAAGTAAAATTCAAATGGTTATACAAGAGTAAAATGAAAAAAAAAGATATAACTTCAATAGCCATAGGTCGTTTTGATGGACTTCATTTGGGTCATTTTAAGATATTTAATAATCTTGATAAAAATGGAGGTGTAGTTGTTATAGAAGATAGTAGAGATAAACTTACTCCTATTAGAGAGGAGCACCTACCTTTACCATTTTTTTATTACCATCTTAAAGATATAAAAAATTTAAGTGGCAGGGATTTTATAGAGCTAATTAAAAAAGATTTTCCAAATCTAAAAAAAATTGTAATAGGATATGACTTTAAATTCGGAAAAGATAGAGCCTATAGTGCTAGCGATTTAAAAACTATGTTTAGTGGTGAAATTTGCATAGTTGATGAGTTTAAACTTAAAGATGCTGGAGTTCATAGCAGAAACATAAGGGAGTTTTTAAAAATTGGCGATATAAAAATGGCAAATAATTTTCTAGGACGACAATATAAAATTTCAGGAAGAAATATTAAAGGGCAAGGCATTGGTAAAAAAGAGCTTTTTGCTACTTTAAACATTGAGATTAATGGATATATTTTACCTAGAAATGGAGTTTGGGCAAGCTATACTAGGGTTAATAAGCAACAATTTAAAAGTGTTACCTTTATAGGAAATAGGGTTAGTACTGATGGCAAATTTAGTGTAGAAACACATATTTTAGATGAAAATTTAGATGTTAGAGAGCTTAGCAAAGTTGATATATTTTTTGTAAAATATATAAGAGAAAATCTTAAATTTAATAGCCTATTAGATTTAAAAACCCAGATTCAAAAAGATATAAACATAGCTAGAGAGATTTTAAATGAAAGATGAAATTTTTAAAAAACCATTAGAAAAACAATTTGAATTTGATGAAAATGTTGCAAGTGTTTTTGATGATATGATTAGTAGATCAGTTCCGTTTTATGATGTTTCAACGAAGCTAGTTTGTGAAATTTTATATAAACATCTTTTAGAAAATGCAAAAATTGTAGATCTTGGTTGCTCAACTGGAAATACATTATTTAAACTTTTTGAAATAAATAGTAAATTTGAACTTACCGGCGTGGATGAGTCTAAACCTATGCTTGATATTGCAAATAGTAAAGCTAGAGCTTTTGGAGCAAGTATTGATTTTATTCAAGATGATATATTGAAATTTAATCTAGAAAGAGTTGATGCAGTAATTTTAAACTACACTTTGCAATTTATAAGACCACTTAAAAGAAGTGATTTTGTTAAAAGAATTTATAGTGGTTTAAAAGATGGTGGAGTGTTTGTGTTTAGTGAAAAGATAATCTATGAAGACAAAAAACTTGGCAAGGATATTATAGAAATTTATGAAAACTATAAGATAGAAAAAGGGTATTCAAGATATGAGGTTTCGCAAAAAAGACAGGCATTAGAAAATATCTTGATTCCATTTAGTGAAGATGAAAATAAAACTATGATTTTAGAAGCTGGGTTTAAATTTGTTGAAACAGTATTTAAATGGGGAAATTTTGCTACCTTTATAGCTATTAAGTAGTCTTAGAAGACTACTTAATTTATTATCTATCTTTTAAATTTAATTGACTAATAATTTCTGTATAGCTGTTATAGTCTTTGTTTTTAAGATATTTCATCAGTTTTTTTCTTCTACTAACTAATTTAAGTAGACCTAAACGAGATGAGAAATCTTTAGGGTTTTTCTTTAAGTGTTCAGTAAGTTCTATAACTCTTGTTGTAAGTAATGCTATTTGAACTTCGGTTGAACCTGTATCATTTTCTTTTTTAGCGAATTTTGCAACTATTTCTGCTTTTTGAGCCGAATCTAAAGCCATCTTAGCCTCCTGATTGGTAAATTTTTGTTTAAGGAAATATTATATCTTAAATAAAATAAAAGATAGATAAAACACAAAATGATTTAATATAATTATTAATTTCATACCTTTAAACTCTTTAATAGCAAAAACCTATTAAAATATAGGATAATAAATTAAAAGGGGAAAATATGCTTTTTACTAAAGCCAGTGAATATGCTTTGTTGTCACTTATTTACTTAGCCCAAAAAGATAGTGCCCAAGGTGTAGAGGTGATAGCAAATGAGCTAAATATCTCAAAAAGTTTTTTGGCTAAAATATTACAAAATATGGCTAAAGAGGGAATTTTAAAATCTACAAGAGGTGTAAATGGCGGATTTGAGCTTGCGCATAAACCAAAAGATATAAATTTAAAAGATATAGTTTTACATGCAGAAAAACATCCTACTTCGGTTTTTGAATGTTCAAGTTCAAGAGGGGATTGTCCAAGCGATCAAGGGGAGTTTTGTAAAATTTGGAAAATGTTTAATACATTGCAAATTAAAGTAGATGAGTTTTTAGAGACCATCACACTCCAAGATATAATCATAAAAAAAGAGTTTTAATGAAAATTTATCATTTATCACACACAGATTTAGATGGATATGGTGCACAATTTGTTACAAAGTTTTATTTTAGTGATATTAAATTTTATAATTCAAACTATGGCAAAGAGATTGATGTTAAATTTGATCAAATTTTGAACGAAATGGATGATGAAAAATCTATTGTATTAATTACCGATTTAAACCTTACTTTAACTCAGTGTGCTAAATTTGAAGAGGCTTTAAAGGATAAAAATAGCAAAATAATGCTGCTTGATCATCATCAAACAGGGCTTGAGTGTGCTAAAAAATATCCTTGGTATCTTTTAGATAATGAAAGATGTGCAACCAAGATAACATATGATTTTTTCTCTTCAATATATGGCAAAGATGAAAAGCTTGATAAATTTGTTAGAGTTGTGAACTCAGTTGATATTTGGCTTAAGGATGAGCCTGAGTTTGAACTAGGTAAAGTCTGCTTAGGTTTGGTTTCTATGGCAAAAGAGATAAATAATATTATGTTTGGTGATACAAGTAGGGATTATATATTTTATTTGTTAGATAAAACTCAAAAGTATTTTAATGAAAAAGATGGGCATATTGCTCTAGATGAAGCCCTGCATATTTTTAAAAAGAGTTATTTTATAAAAGAAAAAAATGATACTTTAAATAATCTAATATCAACTTTTGTTGTAGATATGCTCAGCCAAAATAAAGAAAAATTTATGATTCAATACAGAGATAAAACAGGAATATTAACCTATAATATCGGTAATACCTCAATCATAGGCAATGAGTTTTTAGTTAGAAACCCAGATATCGACTTCTTTTTAGATATGACTTCAAGAAAAACTATGAGCTTTAGAGCAAACAATAGTGCAGATGTTAGTCTTATAGCTAAGGAGCTAGTAGGTGGCGGGGGGCATGTTAATGCAAGCGGTGGATTTTATCCAGCTTTTAAAGATGGACATACTTATGAGATAATTAAAAAACAGATAGTAGATTTAATAGAGAAAAAAACAAAAGCAGAAGAGGCTTCAAAAGAACAAATGGCACAAGAATAGCATCTATAAAAGGTGCTATTTAGTTTAATAAATTATTAAAATAATATATGTTCGTTCAGTATATTAATGTTCATAGGTAAATTTAAATGCTGAATCTAATTAAAAATCATAGATAAAATAAAGTTGTTGTGGTTTTTGTATACAAATAAGACATAGGAAGATAAATAGATCTATATTTGGCTCTTTAGTTATTTTTTTACACATCTGTTGTTTTGAGTATTTGTTGACTTTTTTAAAATATTTCTGATTTTTTCTTTTAGCTTAGATGTTTTTTTCTGTTTTCCAATTGATAAAAACAGCTCTTCAAGTTCTATTTTTTCTTTTTTTGTCAGCATTTGCATAATTATTTCTCCATTAATCTTTTTAGTTTGCCTAAAACAAAATTTACATCTTCTTCTTCAAGCTCACACAGCATTAAAAACATAGCCATAGCAGCTTGTGGCTTACTTGTTCCAAGACGCCAGTCTTGGTAAGTTCTCATAGACACTCCAAGTTTTTTAGCCATAGCAGCTTGGGATATCTTTTTACCCATGTGCTTTGATTCAACAGCATTATGCAAAATATTAAAAATATCGCTAATTTCTACCATGTATATATTATACAAAATTTTTTGTAAATAGCACATTAAAATGTAGATTTTATGCAGATATCTTCATAAAAAACATATATATTGCATGTTAAACCATTTTTTATGTATTAAGTATACATTATCTCTCATAAAAGTAACATTAAACTAGATAAAATTTCATAGTATTGTGTGTAAAAGTTTACATACTCTTTTAAATATAATAATATGTATAATTTTAATTTTAAAATTTAATCAGCTATAAGATATAAAATTTATAGGTTGAGTTTAGTAGACTAAAGTTAATTGAATAAAATATTTTATAAAAGACTTGACAAGAAGACACTCATATTGTATAATACACTTAGCAATTAAAATTAATGAGTGCTAAGTTAAAAAGGATTAGGTGTAAAATGAAGCTAAATAAAAGAGATTTGATATTAGATTACATAATAGAAGCCTATCTTGATGAAAATACTCCAATAGGCTCAACTGAACTTGGGCTTAGAATGGATGGTTTGATACCAGCTTCTACTATTAGAGTCTATTTTAAAAAGCTCAATGATGAAGGTGCCATAAAGCAACTTCATGTAAGTAGCGGCAGAATACCAACTACTAGCACTATGAAGAAGTATTGGCTTGAAAGGCTTGATTTAAGTGAGAAAATAGATATTAATGATGAAGAGGCTCTTGCTGATGTAGTTAGTAAATTTAATATCTATTGTATGATTTTTAGCTCAGATTATGAAATTTTAGAAGAGGTTATAAATCATAAAGATAGGTTTATAATACTTAGTTTTGATAAGGGTGAGATAATTTTAAAATTTAATAGCAAAGTCTATAGTTTCTTATCAAATTTAATAGGAATAGAGCTAAGTGCTTTAGAGAAAATTTCAATTCAAATTGGTCTAAGCGAGCTTAGAACAAAAATTAGAGAGCTTAAAAACTCAAAAATAGAGTTTATAGCAAATGAGACAGTTGCATATAAAATCTTTAATGATGAAAGATTTAAAATGCTTTTAAATCCTAGTATAACAACTAGATTTAATCAAAATATAATCTTTTCACCTATCTTTGATAAAGGATTTATGGGCATAAAAAGAGATGTAGTTTATAAAAATAGTGATGCTACTATGCTTTGTGCAGGTAGTGTTTATGAGGATTATGAGAAATTTTTTAACAATATAATGGAGGCAGCATGAGCGAGAATAAAGAAAACCTAAAAAATGATGAGAATTTAGAGGTTGATGAGATAGCAAAAGATGATGAGTCTTTTGATAACAAAGAAGAGTTAAGCGAAGTAGAAAAGCTTCAAAACGAGCTAAGCGAGATAACTGATAAATTTTACCGTGCAAATGCAGATTTTGAAAACATTAAAAAAAGGCTTGAAAAAGAGAAAATTAGTGCGGTTGCATATGCTGGTGAAAAATTTGCAAAAGATTTTTTACCTATTATTGATGCGATGGAAGAGGCACTTAAGCTTGATTATGGCGAAAATGAGCTTGCACATAAGATTAATGAGGGCATAAAACATTGCGTTGATATGACTCGTAGAGCTTTTGAGAAGCATGGAATTGTGGAAATCTCAAATGATGGCAAATTTGACCCAGAGGTTCATAATGTAATCTCTGTGATTGAAAGTAGCGAACATGAAAAAGATGAGATAGTTCAGGTGTATCAAAAAGGATACAAATATAAAGATAGAGTGCTTCGTGCCTCTATGGTAGTAGTAGCAAAATAAAATTTAATAAAAAGGATAAAAAATGTCAAAAGTTATAGGAATAGATTTAGGAACAACTAACTCAGCGGTGGCGATCTTTGAAAGAGGAGAGTCTAAAATAGTACCAAACAAAGAGGGTAAAAATACAACTCCATCAGTTGTGGCTTTTACTGATAAGGGCGAAATCTTAGTTGGTGATAGTGCAAAAAGACAAGCGGTTACAAACCCAGAAAAAACCATTTATTCTATAAAAAGAATTATGGGTTTGATGATGAATGAAGAAAATGCAAAAGAGGCACAAAAAAGACTACCTTATAAAGTAGTTAACAGAAATGGTGCAGCTGCTGTTGAAATCAGTGGTAAAGTTTATACTCCACAAGAAATTTCAGCAAAAGTTTTAATGAAACTAAAAGAGGATGCAGAGGCATATTTAGGTGAAAGTGTAGTGGACGCTGTTATAACAGTTCCAGCATATTTCAATGATAGTCAAAGAAAAGCTACAAAAGAGGCAGGAACAATCGCAGGTCTTAATGTTTTAAGAATTGTAAACGAACCAACAGCTGCGGCTTTAGCTTATGGACTTGATAAAAAAGCAGCTGAAAAAATAGCAGTTTATGACCTTGGTGGTGGAACATTTGATATAACAGTTTTGGAAACTGGCGATAATGTCGTAGAGGTTCTTTCAACTGGCGGTGATGCATTTTTAGGTGGTGATGACTTTGATAATAAATTAATTGATTGGCTAGCTAGCGAGTTTAAAGCTGAAAATGGAATTGATTTAAAAAGCGATGTTATGGCTATGCAAAGACTAAAAGAGGCAGCTGAAAATGCTAAAAAAGAGTTAAGTTCTGCTATGGAGACAACTATAAATTTACCATTCATTACAGCAGATGCAACAGGTCCAAAGCACCTTACAAAAACCCTTACAAGAGCTAAATTTGAAAGTATGATAGAGGGCTTAGTAGCTGAGACAATATCTACAACACAAAAAGTTATGAAAGATGCTGGACTTAACTACTCAGAGATAAAAGAGGTTGTTATGGTTGGTGGATCAACTCGTGTTCCACTTGTTCAAGAAGAGGTTAAAAAGGCATTTTCAAAAGAGCTTAACAAAAGTGTAAACCCTGATGAAGTTGTATCAATTGGTGCTGCTATCCAAGGTGCTGTTATAAAAGGTGATGTTAAAGATGTTCTTTTGCTTGATGTTACACCACTTAGCTTAGGAATTGAAACTTTAGGTGGAGTTATGACTAAAGTTATAGAAAAAGGAACAACAATTCCTACTAAAAAAGCTCAAACATTCTCAACAGCTGAAGATAACCAAAGTGCAGTTACTATAAATGTATTGCAAGGTGAGAGAGAATTTGCAAAAGATAACAAAACTTTAGGAAATTTCAATCTTGAAGGTATTATGCCAGCTCCAAGAGGAGTTCCACAAATTGAAGTTGAATTTGATATCGATGCAAATGGAATTTTAACTGTTTCAGCTAAAGATAAGGCAACAGGTAAAGCAACTGATATTAGAATCACAGGCTCAAGCGGACTAAGTGAAGATGAGATTGATAAAATGGTAAAAGATGCCGAGGCTCATAAAGAGGAAGATAAAAAGAGAAAAGAGGGTGTTGAAGCAAGAAATCAAGCAGATGCAATTGCACATCAAACAGAAAAAACTCTAAATGAAATGGGTGAAAAAATTCCAAGCGATCAAAGAGCAAACATTGAATCAGCCTTAAACGATCTAAAAGCAACTTTAAAAGATGAAAATGCTACAAAAGAGCAAATTGACAGTAAAGTTGCAGCTCTTAGCAAAGTTTCTGAGGAGATGTATAAAGCAGCAAGTCAAAACGCACAAGACAGTGCCAAAACTTCTGAAAATAGCTCCAAGAAAAAAGACGATGATGTAATTGACGCTGAAGTTGAATAGAACTTTAAAAAAATAGGGGGCGTAAGTTGCCCCTTTAACTTTACAAATTTACACTTTAATTCATTTTAATTTTTTAAACACTACTTTTTTTCTAATTCAAAGTTAGTTTTAAAACACAATATAATATCATTATATAAATTCTAATAAGGAGTTATATTGTGAGAAATTTATTAAAATTTTTTTTATTCGTTAGCATTGTGTTTAGTTCGAGTCTTATTGCAAAATATCCATCAAAAACAATAGAAATAATTGTTCCATCAAAAGCAGGAGGATCAACTGATTTAACTGCAAGACTGTTTGCTGAAACAGCAAAGAAATATTGGAAAGATGCAGATTTTACTATAGTAAATAGAGGCGGAGCAGGAGGTCTTATAGGTTTTGAAGCTATAAATAGAAGTAAGCCAGATGGCTATACTTTAGGACTTATTTTCACACCACAGCTAGTTGCTCATATTGTATCAAAAAGAGCTAAGTATAATTTGGATAATTTTAAAATAGTTGGTAATGTAGCTGAAGATCCAGGTGTTATAGTTGTTAATGTAGAAAGTCCTATCAATAACTTAGAAGATTTAGTAAAAAAAGCAAAAACCGAAAAGCTAACAGTAGCTGTAAACGGGGTTGGAAGTGATGATTATATCGCAGCTAAAAATTTAGAAAAATCAAATGGTATTTCATTTAACCTTATGCCAACTAAAGGCTCAACCGAGCAAACTACAGCTATTTTAGGAAATCATATAGATGCTTCTGTTATGAATTTATCTCAAATGATAACTCACTATAAAGCAGGAAAAGTTAAAATAATAGCTATCTTATCTAAACAAAGATCAGAACTTGTTCCAAATGTCTTAACTTCAGTAGAGCAAGGATATGATGTATTAATGACTGCAACAAGAGGGTTTATTGTTCCTGGAAAAGTTAAAGATGATATTTATAAAAAAATTGTAGATCTTTATACAAAAGTAATAAACGATGAAGAGTTTAAAAAAAGAGCTAAAAATAGTTATATTTTCTTAAAAGCTCTTGAAGCAAGTGAATATAAAGCCTACCTAGAAGAGTTGCAAAATATAACCAAAAAAGTATATGATGAATCTCCTTGGTAATTATTATGCAGTTAAGACATTTAAGTATTTTTTTTAGTTTACTTTTTATCTTAATCTCAATGCTTTTATATAAAAGCATTGAGAATTTAATCACTTACTCCATAGCCACTACCTCAATTTATATAAAATTTTTATCAATTTCTCTATTTGCTTGTAGTTTTTTTGAACTTATTAAAAATATATTCAGTAAAAAAGATGAAAAGATTGTAATAGCAAAAAATATTAAAAAATTTTCTATACTTATTATATTACTTATAGGATATGTTTGTATAATGGGATATCTTGGTTTTATAATATCGAGTTTAATATTTTTAATTTCTACTATGTGGCTTATGGGATATAAAAAAATTATACAAATCTTAATTACATCATCTATCATAGTGGCTTTTGTATATATTTTATTTTCTGTAATATTTAAAATACCACTACCTGAGTTAATAATTTTAGAGGGGTTATTATGGAGATAAATATAGTTGAAATATTACAATCTGTTCTCTCTTTTCAAACACTGCTTGCTGTATTTATAGGTACTGTTTCTGGTATTGTTATTGGAGGAATTCCAGGACTTACTGCGACTATGGCGGTTGCTCTTTTGATACCTATAACTTTTTCTTTTTCACCGCTTGTAGGACTTTGTTTGATGGGGGGAGTTTATGCAGGAGCTATGTATGGAGGTTCAATTGTAGCTATTTTGCTTTCTACTCCCGGAACTCCTGCGGCTGCTGCAACGGCGATTGAGGGCTATCCTTTAACAATGCAGGGCAAAGGTGGTTTAGCATTAAAGGTTTCAGTTGTAGCTAGTTTTATAGGTGGAACTTTTTCTGTTTTAGTTCTGCTTTTAATTTCTCCTATACTTGCTAAATTTGCTTTAAAATTTGGACCACCTGAGTATTTTTTACTTGCGGTTATGGGATTAACTGGCGTTGTTTCAGTTTCAAGTGGAGGAGTTAATAAAGGGCTTATTTCAGGTCTTATTGGACTTATAATAGCACTTATTGGAACTGATCCTATGAGTGGTAGTTTAAGATATACTTTTGATATATTAGATTTGTATGAAGGTGTATCATTTATGCCTGCACTTATTGGTATGTTTTCCATAACACAAATGTTGGCTTTAACAGGAGAAGAGTGCATAACAAAAAATAAGATTGATTATGGCGCTATAAAAAGAGACAAAATGCCAAAAGGTATGGTAAAACCTATAGCTACAGGAACTATAGTAGGAACTATTGTTGGTATTATTCCAGGAGAGGGTGCTACGATAGCAGCTTTTATGTCGTATAATATCCAAAAGCAAAGATCAAAGCTAAAAAGCCTTTTTGGTAAAGGAAATGTTGAGGGAATAGCTGCTGCTGAAAGTGGGAATAATGCTTGTGTTGGAGGTTCTTTAGTACCTCTTTTAACGCTTGGAATTCCGGGCAATACTGTTTCAGCTGCTTTAATGGGTGGACTTATGATACAAGGCTTAATACCAGGACCAGAATTATTTACAACGCATAGCACTATTACTTATGGATTTATAATATCTTTATTTATAGCAAATATTGTATTTTTATTAGTAGGTCTATTTTTTGCACCTTATTTTGCAAAAGTCTCAATAATACCATCATCTATTTTAATAGCTGCAATCAGCGTATTTGCTATCATAGGTTCTTACTCTATGAATAATAGCTTATTTGATGTATGGCTAACTTTGATGTTTGCATTTGGTGGGTATATACTAAAAAAAGCAGGTTTTTCTTTAAGTGCTATTATTTTAGGGCTAATTCTTGGACCTATTGCAGAAAACGGTTTTTCTCAGGCATTAACTATGTCTTCGGGTAGTTATATTATATTTTTTGAAAGCATTCCTGCAAAAGTTTTATGGGTTATAATTATAGCCTTGACTATACAGCCTTTAATTTCTAATTTTAAAGCTAATAAAGAAAGCAAATTAATAAAATAAGTTATATCTCTAGCATTAAAAGCTAGAGATATAAATGTTAAAACATCATTTTATAAATATCATCAAGAATAAAATATTTTTTATCTACACTTCCTCTATAAAAAGGTTTAAATGTTTCATTGTAAGAGTTTGAAAAAAAGTCCTCTTTTGCAAGACTTATTATTACTTCATTAACTTTATTTAGTAGTTGTGTATTGCCTTTTTGTATAGTAACACAGTCAAAAAAAGATTCACCAATAGCACCAATGCTTACTTCATAGTTGCTATCTAAAAGAGGGATTGTGGCAGTTGAAACAATATTATGCATAAATGCATCACCTTCGCCATTTCTCATTTTTTTATAACAGTCTCCATTATCTATACAATATACTATATTAAATTTACCTTGTTTTTGCAAATAAACATCAGAGTTTGTATTTTTGATTGTCAAGATATTTTTTCCTTGAAGATCCCCAATATTTTTTATATTTAATTTTTTTGGAGTTACCATTGATAAATTTATAGAAAAATATGGTATAGAAAAGTCAACATGTTTCTCTCTTTCATCATTTCTTGTAAAAGCAGCTATAACCATATCAACTTTATTATTTTCTAAAACATCAATTCTTTCAGATTGTTCTACTGCTGTAAATACAATATTCATATTTTCATTGAACATGCGTTGAATTAGATTTTTTGCAAAGGTTATTTCAAATCCTTCAAAAGTACCGTCATCTTGAAGTTTACTAAAAGGTGGCATATATTTTGAAACACCTATTCTAATAGTTTTTGAATCTATAATCTCTTGATAAGAGTTTGCCGATAAACTAATTACTAATATACAAAATATTAAATATATTTTTTTAATCATATCTGCTCCCTTGAGTTAAAGTTAAGTCATTATATTTTAAAACTGTTTAATATATCTTTAATATATATTTAGATTTTTAAATATAATAATAGATTAATTTTTGGGATATATATTTTCCATAGTATTTCTTATAGATGGATTAATAAGTGCCATTTCATCTTTGCTATTTCTTATAATTTTGCTATCAGTTTCAAATTCTTTATCATCTAGCTTATCTTTATAATCAATATTAGCAAGTATATGCTTTATGGTGTTAATTCTAGCTTTTTTCTTATTGTTTGAATCAACTATAATCCATGGATTTACATTAGTATCTGTTTCTAAAAACATATGATAAATTGCTATTGAATACTCATCCCAAAGACCTTGAGCTTTTTCATCAACAGCTGAAATTTTATATCTTTTTAAAGGATTTTCATGTCTTTCTTTAAATCTTTTGGCTTGAGTTTTTTTCTCAATAGATAAAAATACTTTAAACATTATAATATCTGATCTGGTTAAAAGTGTCTCAAAGCTAGGAACTTCTTGGAGAAATTGAATATGTTCTTGTTTGGTGCAAAAGCCCATAACAGGTTCAACCATAGCTCTATTATACCAAGACCTATCAAAGATTACTATTTCACCCGCACTTGGCAAATGTGATACATATCTTTGAAAATACCACTGAGTGCTTTCTACATCACTTGGTTTTGCTAGAGCTACAACCTTACAACCTCTAGGATTTAGATGTTCTGTTATCCTTTTTATAGTTCCACCTTTTCCAGCAGCATCCCTTCCTTCAAAAATTATTAAAATTTTTAAACCTTTATCTTTTACATGGTATTGAAATTTAAGAAGTTCAATTTGTAGTTTCTTAAGCTCTTTTTCGTAGTTAAATTTTTTATCTTTTTTTGACATGGTTCACCTTTTTATAAAACTTTACTAGATTATACTAAAATAAAATATAATTTTAGTATATAGTTTTATATTAAAACTTAAAGAATAAAATACACATAATAAATAAAATTTTTAAGGATAAAATTTATGAGATTTTTTATAGCTTTTTTGCTATTTTTTACTATTTTAAATGCTGAAGGCTTAAGCACAGCAGATGCTTTTAAAGTTGAAGCTTTAGTCAATAAAAAAGATGGAGTAGTTTTTAAATTTGATATAGATGATAGTGTTTATCTATATAAAGACAGGCTAAAAGTTGCAGTTGGCGATAATGACATCACAGATATGCTAAGCTTGCCAAAAATTACAGAGTATAAAAGCCATAAGGTTTTTGAAGGCGATTTTAATCTTACAATACCTAGTGGGCTTATACTAAGCAGTGGAAATTTAGATGATTTTAAGATAAATTTATCATTTATGGGTTGTGCTTATAGTGGGGCTTGCTATAGTCCACAAAACTATATTTATGAGTTTAAATATGATGCAAATAAGTATAGCATTGCAAAAACAGAAAAAAAAGTATCTAGCAAAACAGAAGAAAAGATAGTGGTTTCTGAACAAGATAGTATAAATGAGTATATTCAAAATAGTGGATTTTTAGCCGTTTTGGCTACATTTTTTGGATATGGATTGCTACTTGCCTTAACCCCTTGTGTTTTTCCGATGATACCAATACTCTCATCAATCTTAGTCGCAAAATGTGAAAAAAACAACACTAAAAAAAGTTTTTTTATAAGTTTTATTTATGTTTTTTTTATGTCATTAGCATATGCAATAGCAGGAGTAATTGCGAGCTTTTTTGGAGCTAGTGTTCAAGGAATGCTTCAAATTCCATGGGTGATAATTCTTTTTAGTTTGATTTTTGTAGCACTTGCTTTTAATATGTTTGGCTTTTATGAGATAACCCTTCCTTCAAAGCTAGAAAATGTAATTAACAAAAAAAGTGAATCAAAAAAAGGGTATATAGGTGTCGCTATAATGGGATTTTTGTCGGCCTTGATAGTTGGACCTTGTGTTGCAGCACCACTTGCTGGAGCTTTGCTTTATATAGCAAACACAGGAGATGCTTTGCTTGGTGGGCTTTCGCTTTTTATTATGAGTTTTGGAATGGGAGTTCCACTTCTTTTAATAGGGCTTGGAGCAAATAAAATACTTCCAAAACCAGGTTTTTGGATGGACGAAGTTAAAAAGATATTTGGTTTTATAATGCTCTTTATGGCAGTTTGGATGTTCTCAAGAGTTATAAGTGCGAACTTAACTATGTTTTTATATGGGGTTTTGGGAGTTATGTTTGCTTCATTTTTTGGAGTTTTTGACAAAATTGAAAATGGCTTAAATACTGGATTTTTAAAATTTAAAAAAGGCATTAGCTTTGTTATTTTGATTTACTCAGTTTTACTTATAATAGGTTATTCACTTGGCGGAACTAATCCATTTAAACCACTTGAAAACTTTTCTGCAAGTTCGAATATACAAACTTTACCACAACAATCAAACAATGCTAAACCAAATTTTACAAAAGTATCAAATATGCAAGAACTTGATAACATAATTAACAACTCAACTAAGCCGATTATTATAGACTTTTGGGCAACTTGGTGTGTGGTTTGTAAAGAGCTTGATGTAGTGATAGAAAGTAGTGAAATTCAAGATATTCTTAAAGATTTTGAGTTAGTTAAAATTGATGTAACTAATAGCACTTTAGATGATAAAGAACTAATGAAAAGATTTAATGTATTTGGACCACCTGCGCTTATATTTTTCAAAGATGGAAAAGAGATAAAAAACGAACAACTTGTAGGCTTTATGGATAAAGCAAATCTTAGTGATAAGTTAAAAAGAGTTTTAGAGTATTGATAGGTTAGTTTTAAGGCTATTTAGAATTTAAATAGCCTTATTTATAAGCTTATAACCATATTTAACTTAGACAAAATTCACCAAAATCTATAACTAATTTACCTTTTGTATTTATAATGCCAACTTCATAATCTAGCCTAACTACTGTAAAGCCATTTTCGTTAAACTGATCGATTTCATCAAACTTTGGTTTTATTAATATTTTCCCAGTTTTATCTACTAACCCACATTTTTCATCTAATTCAATTTGAGCTATGCCGTATTCATCAAAGCTATCAATAAAATCAAACTTTGGTTCTAAAACTATTTCGCCTTTATTATTTATAAGACCGTATTTTTCATCTAATTCAATTTGGGCTAAGCCGTATTCATTAAAATCATCAATAAAATCAAACTTTGGTTCTATCAATATCTCACCATCTTTATTTGCCATTCCCCATTTTTCATTTTCTTTAATTGTATTATATTGCAATCTTTGTATTCTGAATTAAATTCGCTCATATAGCTATCCTTTGTATAAAGTATTTTATATATTATAGCATTAAAAATTATTAATTTGAATATTTTTGTATGATTAAAGTAGATTTGCTGATCAAGATAATAGAGTTAAAGAGAATATAAAATTAATTCTCTTTTTTTGTATTTTTAAAGATATTTAAAATCCAAAAGCTAGCTCTTTTTAAAAGTCCTCTTTTTTTGGATTTTTGAAGTAGGTAGTTAGCGACATCTTTTCTTCCAAACATAATGGCAAAACTATATGGAGTCATACCCATTCCGTTGTTTTCATCTATGTTTGCACCATTTTCTACAAGTAGCTTTACCATATCAAGATATCCTTTAAAGCAAACACCAGCTAGTGGAGTTTGTCCTCGGTCGTTTTTTTCATCTACTAACGCACCTTTTGAGATTAACATCTTAGCCGTTTCATAGCTATTGTTATATGATGCTAGCATTAAAAGAGAATCGCCTTTTTCATTTTTTAAATTTACATTAAGACCTGCTTCTATCATGGTTTTTAAATCATCTGCATTGTTGCTTCTTGCAAAATTAAAAGCCATTTGGCAAAGCTCAGCATATCTTTGCTCTTCCTCTTTTGTTAGCTCTACATCTCCATTTTTAGGGTTGGTAGCAAGATTTTCGCTACCATTTTTTTCAAAATTATTTTGCATTTAGAGCTTCTCTTACACCTTTTGCATAATCAGGTGAAATTTTTTCAAAATGCATTAATGCACGGTTGAGAATTTCATTGTTAACACCATGAATGTGATCTGCAATATTGTTAAATAGTGCTTGTTTTTGAGAATCATTCATCAGGTTAAATAGATCTCTTGGTTGTGAATAGTAATCTGTATCATCATAGCTAAATTTTTGTGCCACACCTTCGATCTCAATATCAGGCTCTAAATAGCTTCTATCTTCAGCTGGACCACCAAAGCTGTTTGGTTCATAGTATTTTTTACTCTCAACTTTATACATTCCGTTATTCATAGTACCACCTACTGTATAGGTTTCTACCTTATTTATAGGGCGGTTTACTTCAAGCTGTGCATAGTGAGTTCCTACTCTGTATCTTTGCGCATCAGGATAGCTAAATATTCTAGCTTGTAGCATTTTATCAGGAGATACTCCAATTCCAGGAACTATATTTGATGGGCTAAATGCAGCTTGTTCTATCTCATTGAAGTAATTTTCAGGGTTTTTATTTAGAATAAAATAACCAACATCAATTAGTGGATAATCTTTATGTGACCAAACTTTTGTCAGGTCAAATGGGTTAAATCCACATGTTTTTGCCTCAGCTTCAGGCATAATTTGGATTTTAAAGTCCCAAATTGGAAAATCACCTTTTTCAATTGAGTTATAAAGATCTTCTTGGTTGCTTTCTCTGTTTTGTCCAATGATTTTAGCAGCTTCTTCGTTAGTTAGGTTTTTTATACCTTGTCTAGTTTTAAAGTGAAATTTAACCCAAAATCTTTCATTTTTAACATTTATAAGACTATAAGTATGGCTTCCAAAACCATGCATATTGCGGTAGCTAGCTGGAATTCCTCTATCACTCATAAGTATTGTAACTTGGTGTAGGGTTTCAGGACAGAGTGTCCAAAAGTCCCAAGCTGCTTCATTTGATCTTAGATGTGTTCTAGGATCTCTTTTTTGAGTATGTATAAAATCAGGGAATTTTATAGGATCTCTTAGGAAAAATATTGGGGTGTTGTTCCCAACTAAGTCCCAGTTTCCTTCTTTTGTATAAAATTTCATTGCAAATCCACGAACATCACGCTCAGCATCAGCAGCGCCTGCTTCACCTGCAACAGTTGAAAAACGAATTAGCATTTTTGTCTTTTCGCCTTTTTGTAAAACACTAGCTTTTGTATATTTTGAAATATCTTCAGTTATAACAAGCTCACCAAAAGCACCACTACCTTTTGCGTGAACTGTTCTTTCTGGAATTCTCTCTCTGTTTTGATGGGCTAGTTTTTCTAAAAGTTGATAGTCTTGTAGTAAAAGCGGACCATTTTTACCAGCACTAGTGCTATTTTGGTTATCAGCTATTATATTACCTGATGTTGTTGTTAATGTTGCCATTTTAAATCTCCTTTATATTAAGTAATAAATATTATTGTTAAAGTATAGTATTAATTGGCTTAATATAAAATTAAAAATTATTATTTAATAAAAATTATTAGTTAATTAAATATATTTTTTATCTTAATTAGTCCAAATTTCATACCACTAGTTCGCATAATCTTAGCCATCATTTTCCACTTATCTTTTTCATAGCAAGGAGAAGGGCAGTTTCTGCATTTTGGTTTTATCTCGTGTGGGCAGTTTTGAAGTCGTTCATTTGCATATTTGAGCATATTTTCACAATCACTGCATAGATTGTATTTTAACTCTTTTAGCTCTTCACCGTTGTAAATTAGCTTGATACTAGAGTTTTTCTTTTTTGCATCTTTATGTTTGCTATCACAATATAATTGTATAAAATTTACAACGGTGCTGTTTTGTTCTATAAATTTTTCATTTGTCATATTTAGTGATTTTCACAAAAATGTTTTAAATTATCACCTTCTAATCTATATGTTGTCCATTCATCCATAGCTCTTGCATCAAGACTCAGGTAGAAATCAATACTTGGTTGATTCCAGTCAAGACAAGCCCATTCAACTCTACCATAGTCATTTTCAATCGCTAAATTTACTATAAATTTTAGAAGTTTTTTTCCATAACCTTTGCCTCTATGCTCGTTTATAATATATAGATCTTCTAGCCAAATTCCAGGCTTTCCTAAAAAGGTAGAAAAATTATAACAATAAAGCGCAAACCCAATTGGTTTTTCATCTTCATATGCTAGTATAACTTTTGCTTTTTCCTTCTCAAAAATCCACTCTTCTAAAAGTTCAGGAGTTGCTACAACTTGTCCTTCAAGTCTTTCATATATTGCAAGATCTTGTATGAATTTTAAAATTATATGAATATCTTCTTTTGTTGCAAATTTGATATTAAATTTAGTCATTATTAACCTTTTTAAATACTTTTAATGCTTTTTCTAAATCTTCTTTAGTGTCAATTCCAATGCTTTTGCTTTCCATTTTTAACATTGATATTTTTTTGCCATTACTAAGTGCTCTTAATTGTTCAAGTTTTTCTGTCTTTTCTAACTTACTTTGACTAAAATCACAAAATTCCATTAAAGTTTTAACACTATATGCATAAATTCCAATGTGCCCTTTATAATCATTATAAGGCTCTCTGTCAAAAGGAATTTTTGATCTTGAAAAATACAAAGCCGTGCTATTTTCATCGACTACAACTTTTACTAAATTTGGATTGTCCGCTTCGCTTTTTTCTATATATTTATAAGCACTTGCCATAAATGCATCTTGGTTTAAAATTTGCTCCATTGCAAACTCTTTAAATTTAGTTAAATTTAAACCCTCAAAAAATGGCTCATCAGCTTGCAGATTTATGATAACTTCACTATCTTTTAACCCCATCTTGCTAACAGCTTCATTTATCCTATCAGTTCCGCTTTCGTGAGTAGTTTTTGTCATAACTGCTTTAAAACCATAATCATTTGCTATTTTTAGCACTTTTTCATCATCAACAGCTATTAAAACATCATCAACTTTTTTAGCTACATTTGCAGTTGCTATAAACATAGGAACACCGAAAATATCGCATAAAATTTTGTTTTCAAATCTTGTTGATTTCAGCCTTGTTGGTATTACTATCATAGTTTAATCCACTCTAATATTTTTGCTTTTATATCTGTTTTTTTAACTACATCATTGTGAACAGCTTTTTTCTCAAATAGTTCCAAAATCTCGCTTGGAATTTCATCATTAAATTCACTAGCTAAAAGTTGCATTTGCTCTTTTTCATTATAAATTTTTTCATCTTTTATAGCCTTTATCATTGAAGGTGTAAATTTAACCCAGTGTGCAGTTGAGGTTACAATAGTTGGCTTGTTTGGTTTAAATTTAAAACAAGTTGCAGTATGTGGGTCTATAAGTTTGCCTTTGTCTGCCATATTTTTTATAAAACAAGAGCACTCTTTGTCTGTGCAGTAAAGTGCTTCAAAGCCTTTTATGTGTTCTATTTTATACTCTTTGTTTTTTTCAAGGTTATCCATAAGTTCTTTTGTTTTTTTATCGCCAAATTCATGGAAAAGCAATCTTTCAACATTTGAAGATACTAAAATGTCCATAGCAGGACTCATGGTTTGGATTAACTTTTTACCTTTTATATCATAAACATTATCATTAAAAAAATGTGTTAAAACATTATTTTCATTTGAAGCTATTTTAATGGTATCAATTTTTGCCCCCATTTTTTTAGCATAATACGCACCCAAAGCATTTCCAAAATTTCCACTTGGAACTACTATATCAAAACTTTCGTTATCTTTTATAATGCCATTTTTTAGAAGATAAATATATGCATAAAAATGGTAAATGATTTGAAAAAGTATTCTTCCAAAATTTACTGAATTTGCTGCACTTAGATAAAAATTTGACTCTTTTAAACTATTTTTAAAATCTTCATCTTTTAAAAGTGTTTTTAAAGCTTGTTGTGCATCATCAAAATTTCCTTTAATGCCTAACACTTTTAAATTGCCAGCATCTGCATTTACCATTTGAAGTCTTTGAACTTCACTAGTTCCTTTGCTTGGGTATAAACATACAACTTTTACATTATTTTTGTTTGCAAAAGCTTGAAGTGTGGCTGGACCTGTATCGCCACTTGTTGCACACATTATTAGATAATTTTTATTTTCTTTTTCTGCAAGATTACTAATAATTTCACTAAAAGGCTGAAGTGCCATATCTTTAAAAGCTCTTGTTGGCCCATGAAAAAGTTCATTTATATATAAATTTTCACCAATTTTTTCAATTTTTAAAGGCAGAGTTTTGTCATCAAATGTTTTATATTTTTCAAGTGCTTTTAAAAAAACTTCATTTTCTATATCAAAATTAAAACTTTTTATAATCTCTAATGCAAATTCGCTATAACTTAGTTTCATAGCTTTTTTAAAAAAATCTTTATCAAATTTTGGTAAATTTTGTGGTGTAAAAAGTCCGCCAAAATCAGCACTTGGATTGAGTAGTGCTTGGCTTAAATCTACTTTTTGATTTGCGTTTCTTGTTCCAACTAATTCCATTAAATTCCTTAACTAATAACTATATATTAAATAGTGTTATATTTTTAATCTATTTTGAAATTTGTAATTTCACTTAATTTTTTATTCACATTAAAAAATTCAAATCTAAAATTTGAACCAATTCCAAATTCTTCTATTCTTTTTGTGTGCATTTTTAGATATTTTTCAGCATTTTCTTTGGTATCAAATGCATAAATTCCACCCGCTATTTTCTTCTCTTTATTTTCTGTCCAAATTTTCCATAAAAAGCCAGGTTCTTTTGTTATAGATTCTGCTAACTCTTTTGTTTGATTATACATATCATTACCATAACCGCCATTGTAATCAAAATACATTTGTAGTATTATCATTTTTTCATCCTTTTAATTTTTTTGATATTTTATCAACATTTTGTAAATTTATATAATTATCCAAAGCTGCTTTAAAATTATCTCCTATTTTTGTTTTTAATTCTATTGTAGAAATAGGTAGATTGAAATCCTTGATTTTAACATAATCTTTTTTAGTTATAAGTAAAGAAGTAGCATTGTATTTTTTAATAATATCTTCAAGTTCGCATTTTTTAAAACTATAATGATCACTAAAAAATTCTTTTCCTATACATTTGCTAAAATACTCTTTTAGCCTGTCTGGGTTTGCAATAGCTGTAACTAAAACCATTCTTTTTGAAGGGTTTACGATGTAAGATGTTTGCAAAATATCATCTTTTTTAGGTATAAAATTTGCAAATTTATAAAAGCTTTTTGGATATCTATAAACTCCGCTTGGAATAGTTGAGTTTGAATATGGCTCTTTTTTAGGTTTTAGCAAGATGTTAAATTTTAATATATTAAATTTAGAAAAACCATCATCAAAAATTATAAGCTTACAACCTAGCTCTTTAGCTCTTTTTATTGCTTTAACTCTGTTTTCGCTAACTATTACATTTGCACCCATTAATGCATATTCCATAGCCTCATCACCACTTATTTTTACATCTGATAAAATTTTATTATCAAGTGATACTTCTATCATTCCTTTAGACTCTCTTTTATACCCACGAAGAATTATAAAAGTTTTGTATTTTTTTGAGTAATTTTCATAAATGGCTTTTGTTAAAGGTGTTTTTCCACTACCGCCTAAAACTAAATTCCCAACATTTATAATTGGAATACCATAATCAATCTCATATGAAATTTGTTTTTTAATTAATATTATGAGTGTGTAGATTATGCTAATTGGTACTAGTAAAAATGATAATATTTTTTGTATAAAATTTGGACTATAAAAGTAATTATTAGCCCAAATATGAAGATTTTTTTTAAACACTATTGTTTGCAATAAAACTAATTTTTTCACATATATACTCAACTTCTTCATCTTTTAGATCAGCGTATATTGGAAGTGATAGAATTTGTTGATATGTTTTTAAGGCACCTGGAAATTCATTTACTTTAAATCCATATTTTTGTTTATAGTATGTTAGAAAATGGATTGGTATATAGTGCAGTGCTGTGTTGATTCCAAATTCCATTAATTGTCTTGCAAAGTTGTCTCTATTTTTATCAATTTTAATTATAAATTGAGTATATATACCTTCATCATTTAGTTTTGGTAAAAATATATGAGGACACTCTTTTAGCCTTTCATGATACATTTTAGCTATATCTCTTCTTCTTTTTGTAAAAATATCAATTTTTTCAAATTGGGCTTTTGCAAAGGCTGCAGATATAGCACCGATATCGTATTTTTGTCCTATCTCAAAGACATCATACATATAGTTAAGTGCATTTTGGTTTACATTGAAATGGTTTATTATTCCATTGCTTCTTATTATTTTTGCTTGTTCATTAACCTCTTCATCGTTTGTTGTAAAAAATCCAGCTACAGCTACTGAGTTTTGAAATTGAGGATTTATTCTAAAACACGATACAAAAGAGTCTTTTATGGATCCTATTAGTTTTCCTTTATAAGTAGTTCCAATGGCTCTACTTGCGTCATCTATGATTTTAATATTATATTGTTTAGCTAAGGCATAAATTTCATCCATTTTAGAACTATATCCAGCTACGTGGTTTATAAATGCAGCTTTAAGTTTTTTATGTTTGTTTTTAATTAGAGTTTCTTCAAATTTATTGATATCAATATTTAAAGTATTTTCATCAATATCAACAGGTATTGGCTCTGCATCAAAATGGCGAATTACTTCTGGAATATCAGGGAATGAGTTTACAGAGCAGATTATCTTATCAGCTCTTTTTATTCCCATTGCACAAAGCGCTAAGTGCAATGCACTTGTGCCATTATTTGTTAAAACCGCATATTTAGAATTAAAATATTTTTTAATATCAGTTTCAAATGTTTCAATTATGTTTGAGTTTTGGTTAAACAGTACTTTTAAAATTAACTCCTCTTCTTTATTGTCTATACTGGCCCTAAAAAAAGGTATCTTTTTCAATTTTATTCCTTAATTAAATCTCTTATATTGGCAATTGGTGGCATTTTAAGTTTAAAATTATTGCTTTTAATTCTATTTCTTATAAAATTCACCAATTCATTATCATATTTTTTTTCTAATTTATTAAAACTTAAACCATTGTCTTTGATATCTTTTAAGACTTTATCCATCTCTTTGTATGTATATCCAAGTTCAGCCTCATCGCTTTGACCCTCCCACAGGTCTCCGCTAGGGGCTTTGTTTATAATTTTGTCATCAATATTTAAGTATTTTGCAAACTCAAAAAGTTCAGTTTTAAAAATTTCGCCTATTGGGTTAAAAGCATAAGCTAAATCCCCATAAACAGTTCCATAACCAAGCATTCTCTCACTTAAGTTGCTAGTTCCAACGACAACTGCTTGCATATAGTTTGATATATCATATAAAACACACATCCTAAGCCTGGAAGTAAGGTTTCCTTTTCTTAACTTATTAAGCATACCGATATTATCTTCATAGGCTGATATCATTGTTTCAATATTTATGATTTTATGTATTATACCAAAATCATTGCAATGCGATATAGCATCTTCTATATTTGCTTTACTGCTTGAGCCACTTGGTATTATTATTCCAAATGTATGTTTTATAGAAATTTTAGCACAAAGAGTTGAAACTATAGCAGAGTCAAGTCCTCCGCTTATGCCAACTATAAAATTTTCTCTTCCTGTATCTTTCAAACTTTTTTTTAAAAATTTAATTAACTCTTTTTCTAGTTTCTTATAATTCACTCTTTTGCCTAAAATAAATAATTTGACATTAATTTTAGCATAATTTTGATAAAATGTGATTAAAAAGAATACTATTAGGTGAAAAATGCAGTATTTAGTGAAAGAATTTGGCTCTGTTATGACAAATTGTTATATCTTAGATAATGGTTTTGAACAACTAGTTATAGATCCTGGTGAAAATAGTTATGAATGGGTAAAACAAAATAGTAACAATATACTTGCTGTTTTAAATACTCATGGGCATTATGATCATGTTTATGATAATTATAAATTTCAAAAAGATGGTGTAGAAATTTATATCCATAAAGACGATGCTTTTTTAGTATCAAATGATCCTTTTGGGCTTTTAAAAAATGGATCTAGTCCAGATGTATTAGCAAATGATGAAGATAAATTTAAAATAGGACAATTTAGTGTGAAATTTCACCATTTTCCAGGGCACACGCCAGGGTGCTCTATGATAGAAATAGGGGATTTTATGTTTAGTGGTGATTTTTTATTTAATAGCAGTATAGGGAGATTTGACTTTCCATTTTCAAATTCAGATGATATGAAAAAATCACTTTTAAAGGTTAAAAATTTTAAAAAAGAGTTTATTTTATTACCAGGGCATGGAGAGAAAAGCACATTGCAAACTGAGATTTCTCATATTGATTACTATCTAAAGGCATTTGGATTTTAAGGTATAAAAACTTTTTAAATTTTAAGTTTTACATACACTCTTTTTGGGGCAGGGTAGCCTTCAATGGTCTTTGAGTTATCATTTGGATCTAGGAAATTTTCTAAGCTTTGACCATCTATCCAAGGAGTTTTTCTCTGCTCATTCAAATCAGTCTCTTTTGTTGCAAGTATTTCAAAATCTTTAAATTTAGCCTTCTCACACCAGTTTTGTAGGGCTTTTATAGTTGGGACAAAATAGATATTTGAAATTTTGGAGTAGCTGTTTTTTGGACAGAGTGCAAAATCTCCGTCCATATCAATATACATGGTATCTAAAAAAACCTCTCCATTTTTATTTAAAGAGATTTTTAAATCTTTTAGCATTTTTATCGGGTCGCTTCTGTGATATATCACTCCAAGACAAAATAAAGTATCAAATTTATGCTCATAAAATGGCAAATGTTCAACCCCTAAAAGCTCATAAACTATATCGCTTTTTATATATTTGTTTAAAAATAAAAATTGCAAATATGTTCTAATAGATGGGTCAAATCCAACTAATTTTTTAGGTAAAAACTCAAGCATTCTAAAAAGATAATAACCATTGTTGCAACCTATATCGCCGACTATCTTATCTTTTAAATTTAGATGAGGTTTTAAGATATTAAACTTAATATTGCTTTGCCATTCGCTATCTATAAAGATGTCAAAGATGTTAAAAGGACCTTTTCGCCAAGGTTTAAGCATTAAAGCAATTTGTAAAATTTCATCTTTTTGTTCATTTGAAATATCTGCTTTTATATCTACAATATCATCAACTTTAACAGTGCTTTTTATATCGTTTAGTTTTAAAATTTCATTATAAATTTGCTCACTGTTTTTAAATTTTAAAGCTTTTAAATTTTCATCTCTAATCTTATTTAAATTCATTTTTTATCCTTAAATTTGTTATACTATCATTTTAAAAGTTTTAAAAGGATAAAATTATGCAAAAAGTTATGGATTATTTTAAACAAATTTGTAAAATTCCTCATTGTAGTTTTGAAACTGATGAGATGAGAGAATACCTAGTAAAACATGCCAAAAAAAATGGCTTTACAGTTCAAATTGATGAAGCAGGAAACATTTATACTTTTAAAGGAGAGCCAAAAATTTGTCTTCAAAGTCATTATGATATGGTTTGTGTTGGCAATGCACCAAAGATAGAGTTAGTTGAAAAAGATGGAATACTAAGTGCTAAAGATAGCTCACTTGGTGCTGATAATGGTATCGGGGTTGCTATAAGTTTGGTTATGATGGATGAATTTAGCGATCTTGAAGTTATTTTTACAAACAACGAAGAAGTTGGGCTTTGGGGTGCGGCTAGATTTGAGTTTAAGACAAAAAGTAAAAAGCTTTTAAATTTAGACAGTGAAGAGGATTTTAGAGTATCAATTGGTTGTGCAGGAAGTGTTGATATGTATGCAACTTCCAAAATCGAAAAGAAAAAAATAAATGGTTATGCTTATAAACTTGCAATTGATGATTTCCCAGGCGGACATAGTGGAACTGAGATTGATAAAAATATACCAAATGCTATTAAATTTCTAATCAAATTTGTAAAAGAAAATAAAGGAAAATTAAGCTTTATAGATGGAGGCGAAAGAAGAAATTCAATTCCCGCTAAAGCTTTTTTAACCGCTGTTTTTGATAAAGAAATTTCATCTTTTCCTAAATATATAAAGTCTGAATTTATAGGCAAAAAAGATATTGAAATTTATAAAAATAGCGATGAGATTGTTGATATGCTTTGTATATTTTCTCAAGGAGTTCGCTCATTTAATAAAGATCTTAAAATTCCAGAAGATAGTATAAATCTTTCAACCGTAAAAGAAAAAAATGAGGTTTTAGAGGTGCTATTTTTTGCAAGATCTATGAGTAAAGAGGGGCTTGAAAACTCTAAATTTGAAACTAAGGTTTTAGCAAATAATTTTGGTTTTGATATTGTGAGTGAAAACCAAACAACGCCATGGAAGCCAGAGATTAATGATTTTAGTAAGGCTGTGTTAAAAAACCTTAAAAAATACTCTCCAAATGCTGAGTTTGCAGCAGTTCATGCAGGGCTTGAATGTGGCGTGTTTATAGGTCAAGATGAAAAGCTTTTAGCAACATCAATAGGACCAAATATTCACTCTCCACATAGTGTGAATGAAAGATTAGAAATAGACTCCGTTGGTATCATAACAGATGCTGTTAGAGGTCTTTTAAAAGATTTAATAGGATAGAAGATTTGGAGTTTGATTTTTATGTTATAAGGTGGAAATCAAGCTCTTTAACCTGTTTTTTAGATTAATATTTATTTTATTATAACTTTATCTTTGCTTTTGCAAAGCTCATATAAGAAACACTTATCACATTGTGGTTTTACGGCTTTACAGGTGTAGCGTCCAAAAAGTACCATTGCTTGATGAAGATAGTTTAGCTCAGTTTTAAAGGCTTTTACCAAATCAACCTCAGTCAACTCAGGCGTTTTTGCTTTGCTAAGTCCTAATCTATGTGAAACTCTAAAAACATGAGTATCAACAGCCATTAAATTTGCTTGTGCAAACTCAATCAAAACAACATTTGCCGTTTTTTGACCAACACCAGCAAGAGTCATTAGTTTATCTCTTTCAAGTGGAATTTCACCTTCAAAATTTTCCATTACAGATTTTGCCATTTTTATCAAATTTGTAGCTTTGTTATTATAAAAACTACAAGATTTTATAAGAAGCTTTACTGAACCTAATTTAGCCTTTGAGAGAGCTTCTACATTAGGGTAGTTTTCAAAAAGGGCAGGGGTTAGTAAATTTACTCTTTTGTCTGTGCATTGGGCTGAAAGCATTACAGCAACTAGCAGTTCATATAAATTGGCAAAATTTAGCTCAGTTTCAGGTTTGTTAAAGTGTTTAAGTAAAAGTTCTTTGATTAAATTTATATCTTTTTTTGTTCTCATTTAGCAATTTTATCTTAAAAATGCACAAAGTTCAACAAATGTTTAACACTTTATAGTATACTATGATGATTTTATTTAAGAAAGGATTCATTTATGAATAAATTATTATTAGGAGCGTTAAGTTTAGCAGTGGCTGTTAGTCTTAATGCGAAAGTTTATGCTACTATTGATGGTCAAGATGTAACAGATATTGATCTAGTTCCACTACTTGCTGGAGCACAAGGAGTTGTAGTTTCAGAACTTCCAGAGGATGTTAGAAAACAACTTGTTGAAAGAGCAGTTCAAATAAAACTTTTAACAAATGAAGCTATCAAAAGTGGAATTAAAAAAGACGAATTATTTAAAAAAGAATTAAAACTAGCTGAAGATGGTTTAGCTCTTCGTGTATGGCAAATAAGAGAAATGGAAAAAACAAAAGTTAGCGATGAAGAAATTAAGAAATTTTATAATGACAACAAAGACAAATTCATAGAAAAAGAAGCTATTAATGCTAGTCATATATTAGTTGAAAAAGAAGAAGATGCTAAAAAAATAATAGACGAATTAAAAAATTTAAAAGGCGAAGAGCTTAAGAAAAAATTTGCTGAAGTAGCAAAAGAAAAATCAATCGAGCCAATGGCAAAAAAAACAGGTGGCGATCTAGGTTGGTTCTCTCCATCTCAAATGGTTGAAGCATTTGCAAATGTAGCAAAAGAACTTAAAGATGGCGAAATTTCAAAAACTCCAGTTAAGACTCAATTTGGATACCATGTAATCCTAAAAAATGAAAGCAGAGCTGAAAGACAAGCTACTTTAGAAGAGACAAAAGCATTTATAACAAGCAACCTTAAACAAGAAAAATTTCAAAAAAATCTTGATAAACAAATTGAAGAATTAGTTAAAAAAGCTAAAGTAGAATATAAAAAATAATTGATTAAGAAAGGGATAAAATGGGTGTTTTAGATATTGTAAAAGCAGGTGTTTTAAGCGGTGATGATGTAAGCAAACTTTATAACTTTGCAAAACAAGAAGGGTTTGCGATACCCGCTGTAAACGTTGTTAGCACAAGTTCTGTAAATGCAGTGCTAGAGAGTGCAAAAAAGGTTAATTCACCCGTTATAATCCAATTTTCAAATGGTGGGGCAAGCTATTATGCAGGTAAAGCTTGCCCAAATGCCGATGTTTTAGGTGCTATTTCAGGCGCAAGACATGTGCATTTGTTGGCTAAAGAATATGGCATTCCTGTTGTTTTACACACAGATCACGCTGCTAGAAAGTTGCTTCCATGGATAGACAGTCTTTTAGAGGCAAGCAAGGAAAATATCAAACTTTTTGGCAAACCTCTTTTTAGCTCCCATATGATAGATTTAAGTGAAGAGAGTTTAGAAAGCAACTTAAGTACTTGTGAAGAGTATCTAAAAAAGATGTCAGAGCTTGGAATTTCACTTGAAATAGAGCTTGGTGTTACAGGCGGCGAAGAGGATGGTGTTGATAATACGGGCATTGATAGCTCTCTTTTATACACACAACCAAAAGAGGTGTTTGAGGCTTATGAGAGACTTTTAAGAATTAGTGATAAATTTACAATTGCAGCTAGTTTTGGAAATGTTCATGGTGTTTATAAGCCAGGAAATGTTGTTTTAAGTCCAGAGATACTTAAAAACTCACAAAAATATATAAAAGATAAGTTAAGCTTAAAAGATGATAAGCCTGTAAATTTTGTATTTCATGGCGGTAGTGGTAGCGATATAAAAGATATCAAAGACGCTGTTAGCTATGGGGTTATTAAGATGAATATTGACACAGACACTCAGTGGGCATATTGGGATGGTGTTAGAAAATATGAACTTAAATATAGGGATTATCTGCAAGGTCAAATAGGAAACCCTGAAGGCGATGATAGGCCAAACAAAAAATACTACGACCCTAGAAAATGGATGAGATGGGGCGAAGAGAGTATTGTTGATAGACTGAAAATAGCTTTTGAAGATCTAAATTGCATAGATAAGAACTAGGCAAATTATGGATATTAAAAAAGATTCATTGGTAGATTTAAATCTACCAGAAAATTCAAATAGGTCATTAGTTGGGGTCTATTGTAAACTTATTTTTGTGCCAGCATTATTATATATAGGATTACTAGCTGGCTATTTTGGATATATAGATTTTAAAGTAGAGTTACACTCTATTGTTATGATAGGATTTTTGCTATTTATAGCTTTTATCTTTGCAAGACATAATGCAGAGTATGGTTGTTGTCTTTTTGAAGATAAAATCGACCTTTTTAAATCTAGTTTAAAAGACTATATCATGTCAAATTTAATAATAGTTAGTAACCGTAAAAAATCCGGAGCTAGCTTTGAGGATTTTACTGATCATTTTAATAAAGATATAAGAAATACAAATTATGCAACAGTAGCAGCTGGAGTTTTTCCAATGCTTGGAATTTTGGGAACTTTTATAAGTATTGCTATATCTATGCCTAATTTTTCTTCATCAGATATAAATTCTCTCGAAACTGAGATAGCTCAACTTTTAGGTGGAGTTGGAACTGCTTTTTATGTTTCTATTTTTGGTATTTTTTTAGCTCTTTGGTGGATATATTTTGAAAAAAAAGGCCTTAGCAGATATCAAAAATTAGTTTCTAGATATAAAGAAGCTACTAAAAATTTTTTTTGGGATGATAGTGAGATTACAAGAAGTTTAATGATGGAACTTATTGAAAAAAATGATAAAATTTCAAAAGTTTTTGAACATACTTTTAATGTAAATTTGGATAAAAGACTAAACGACTCAATGAATGAAAAAATGAGAAATTTAGAAAAATTAATAGACATTGAAGAAAGAAGTCTTAAAAGCAGTTCAGAACAACTTGAAAAAATGGAATACATTTCAGCAGATATAACTAAAAAGGCAGAAGAATTAAGTAAAAAATACGAAGAAACCATACTTGATTTAAATAAAACTATGTTCGATACAAGAAAGACATATGATAAATTGTCTAATGAATTTCTAGATTCAATGAAAAAATGTTCAAAAAATCAGACCGATTTTAAAAAGAGTATTGATAAATTTATTGATAAGCTAGAAGTTTTTGAAAGCTTTATTGAAGAGCCTAATAAAAATAAAGATGATGTTGGTGAAAATATAGATATTGCAGAAGAGCTAAAAAGAACTCTTTTAAGTTTAGATGAAAACACAAAAAAAATTATAAAAAATTCAGAAAATAATAATGAAGATAGATAAAGAGGAAAATGATAATTTTTGGGTGGCTTATGCCGATTTAATGGCAGGGTTACTTTTCATTTTTATACTTTTAATAGGTGGAATTATAGTTAAGTATGTTTTAACTCAAACAAGCCTAAAAGAGAAAGAAAAAGAGTATACATCAACTTTAGCTATGCTTCAAGATAAAGAAAAACACAACTTAGAGCTTGAAGCACTAAATAAAATTTTCGTTAATAAGTTAAAAAATACAAATTTAGAAATTGACGATTTACGAAATTCAAATTCAGCATATATAGTTGAGATAGATGAACTTAAAAAAATTATTGAAGATTTAAATGATAAAAGTTCAAAGCTAAGTATTGAATTAGAAAAAAACATTAAAGAAAAAGAGGCTCAAAAACAGGCGATTTTAGATCTAAATTTAACAAAAAAAGAGAAGGAAAAAAGACTTTTAGAATTAAAAAACAGGGCTCTTGAACAAGATAAAAAAATCACAGGACTTTTTGCTATAAAAAGTGAAAATGAAAGCACTATTGAAAATTTGCAAAATAAAAACAAAGCAGATGAACAAAAACTTGAAGAACAAACTCAAAAAATAGTATATCTTTTAGAGCAGATGAGTCAAAGAGAAAAAGACTATAATCAAATTTTACAAGATTTAGACACAGCAAAAAGCAGGATAAGAAATTTAACAGGACTTAGCGTAAAAGTTATAGCAGATATTAAAGATAGTCTTGGAGATAGTGTAGAGATAGATCCTAAATCAGGCGCTTTAACACTCTCATCTTCAGTTTTATTTGACAAAGGCTCACACGAGTTAAAAGAAGAAGCTAAAAATGGACTAAAAGAGACTCTTAAAAAGTATTTTGATGTTTTAATGAAAAACAAAGATATTAGAGAAAATCTTGATTCTATTATAATTGAAGGACACACTGATAGTGATGGAAGTTATATCTATAACTTAGAGCTATCACAGCTTAGAGCATTTTCTGTTATGGAGTTTATAAACTCATGGAATAAAGATGAAAATTTAAAAAGATATTTAATTGCAAGTGGCAGAAGCTTTATGTCACCTATTTTAGTAAATGGGCTTGAAGATAAGGATGCTAGCAGGAGAATTGAGATTAAGTTTTTACTTTCAAACAAATCTACAATAAACGAAATTGAAAAACTTTTAAACTATGATAGAAACACTACCAAGAATTGATAAGCTTAAATTTAGAAATTTTGAGTTTTATCTTTTAAGAGATGACTTGCTTGGGGAATTTAATGGTAATAAAGCAAGAAAATTGCACTATTTTTTAAATAAAGATTTAAGCGGTTTTAAAAAGATTGTTTCAAATGGCTCATCTCAGTCAAATGCTATGTATTCAATAAGTCTTTTTGCTAAAATAAAAGGCTTAGAGTTTGAATATGTAATGAGCCATATAAGTAAAAATTTAGAACAAAACACAATAGGGAATTTTAAATTTGCACTTGGAAATGGAATGAAGTATTATATAAATCAAAATAGAGTAGAGTTTGCAAAAGGCTTGTGCGATGAAAAAAGTATATTTATAAATGAGGGTGTAGCACAGCCTGAGGCTGAAATGGGTTTTAAAAATCAAGCTTTAGAGATAGAAAAATTTGCAAAGCATAATGGGCTAGAATTTGATATATTTTTACCTAGTGGAACAGGTGCAAGTGCCACATATCTTGCAAAACACTCTAGGTTTAAGGTATACACAACGCCTTGTGTTGGAGATGTGGAGTATTTGAAAAAGCAAATTTCAAATCTTGATAAAAACTCAAATTTAAATATACTTAAACCACCTAAAAAATACCATTTTGGAAATTTAAAAAAAGAGCTTTATGATATATATAAAGAGCTTTTAGATGAAACTGGGGTTGAGTTTGATTTGATTTATGATCCTGTTGGATTTTTGACTTTATTTGCAAATTTGGATAAATTTCAAAACAAAGTTTTATATATACATCAAGGTGGAATTTTAGGTAACATTTCTCAGCTTGAAAGATATAAATTTAAAGGAATGATATGTTAGTTTTAAAAAGTAATGAAGCAAATTTTAAAGATGAGTTTAGCAAGCTTGTAAACCGTTCTGATATGGATATGGATAGCGTTATGCCAGTTGTTCAAAGCATTATCTTGGATATTAAAAAAAGAGGTGATGAAGCCTTAAAAGAGCAAATTTTAAAATTTGATAAATGGGAAGTTAAAGACAACCTTGCTATTACAGAAGATGAGATGAAAAATTCTTATGATAATTTAAGTGATGAATTAAAGCACACTTTAAAATTAGCATATGATAGAATTGGTAATTATCACAAAAAACAGCTAGAAAAAACTTGGCTTAGTTTCGATGAAAATGGCTCAGCTCTTGGGCAAAAAATAACCCCTATTGATAAAGCAGGGCTTTATATCCCTGGCGGAAAAGCTGCTTATCCTAGTTCTTTGCTTATGAATGCTATTCCTGCAATTGTCGCTGGAGTTAAAGATATAACAGTTTGCACACCCGCAATAAATGGCAATGTAAATGAGCTTCTTTTAGCTGGCATGTATATGCTAGGGATTAAAAAAGCTTATAAAGTAGGTGGAGCAAGTGCCATTGGGGCTATGGCTTATGGGACAAAGAGCATTAAAAAAGTTGATGTTATAACAGGGCCTGGAAATATCTTTGTTGCAACCGCTAAAAAGCTGGTTTTTGGTGATGTCAATATTGATATGATAGCAGGACCTAGTGAGATAGGGGTTATAGCTGATGATAGTGCAAATGCTTATCATATAGCCGTTGATCTCTTATCGCAAGCAGAGCACGATGAGCTTGCAAGTAGTTTTTTAATAACTCATAGTGAGGAATTTGCAAACAAAGTTAAAGATAAAATTTACAAAGTTTTACCAACTCTTGAGCGAAAAGAGATAGCTTCAAAAAGTATTGAAAACAAAGGTGCTATCATAATTTCAAAAGATCTAAATGAAAGTATAACTCTTATGAATGAACTTGCGGTTGAACACCTTGAGCTTGCTTTAGATAATGCTTATGAGGTACTTCCATTTATAAAACACGCTGGAGCTATATTTTTAGGACATTTTACACCTGAGGCGATAGGGGACTATTTAGCAGGGCCTAACCACACCTTACCAACGGGCGGAAGTGCAAGATTTTTTTCACCTTTAGGGGTTGATAATTTTATTAAAAAATCATCAATTATAGCTATGAATAAAAAAACGCTATCAAACTTAGGAAATGATTGCATGTTATTTGCCCAAACAGAAGGCCTTGGCGCACATAAAAAGTCAATTGAGGTAAGGGTAAAAGAATAGCTTGAAAATAAAATTACTTTAAAATTATGCTAATATTATAAAATGTTAAAAAGAATATTTTTACCTAGCATAGTAATTGTTCTTGCTTATGCACTTTGGGTTAATGAGAATTTTAAAGTTATCACCTTTGGAGTAGCTATTTTTTTATTTGGAATGGTTACTTTAGAGCGGGGATTTAAGCTTTTTTCCGGTGGGGCATTAGAGAATATATTGGAAAAATCAACAAACAAACTTTATAAAAGTTTAAGCTTTGGTATTATTACAACTACTTTAATGCAGTCAAGTTCTTTAATATCAGTTTTAACCATATCATTTTTAGGAGCTGGATTAATTTCGCTTTATCAAGGAATCGGTATAATTCTAGGTGCAAACATTGGCACCACCACAGGTGCTTGGCTCATGGCTCTCTATGGCTTTAAGGTTGATCTTATGGCATACTCTATGCCTGTTTTGATTTTTGGAATTTTATTTATATTTTTGCGTGGAAAATCATTAAACGGCTTTGGATATATACTAATAGGGCTTGGTTTTTTGCTTTTTGGAATTGCATATATGAAAGATGGCTTTGAGGTTTTTAAAGATGCTATCGATTTAACCAAATTTGCCATACCTGGTTTAAAAGGTGCTATTGTTTTTGCAAGTATTGGTGTTTTGGCAACTGTTATAATGCAAAGCTCTCATGCTACCCTTATCATAACACTAGCTGCATTAGCAACCAATCAAATAACCTATGATAACTCTTTGGCGTTAACTATTGGGGCAAATATAGGTACTACAGTTACTGCCATTATAGGCTCTTTTACATCAGGAATTGAGGGCAGACGGTTAGCCGGAGCTCATTTTATATTTAATGTACTTACTGGGATTATTGCTATATTAATATTAGAAGAGTTAAAATTTTTAACAGATAAAATTTCATATATTTTAAGTATTTCAGATAGTGATTTAATGCTTAAATTAGCCGTTTTTAATACTGTTTTTAAGGTTTTAGGTGTTATAATTTTCATCCCTTTTTTAAATAAACTTATACTTTTTTTAAATACCATTTTTAAAGAAAAAAACTTTAGTGTTAAAAATATAGAAAACATAAAGTTTTTAAATGATGAAGCTCTTGAAATTCCATTAGCTGCTATTACTGTGTTAAAAAAAGAGACAGAACATCTATATCACATAGCTTTTAAAATAATATCAAAAGGATTAAGTTTAAATGAAGACAATGTCTTATCCAACATGAGATCATATGATGTTATAGTAGCAGGTCCTAAGAACGATGGAGTGGTTATAGATGAAGCATATATGCTAGGAGTTCAACATATTTATGATAGCATTTTGGAATTTTCAACAAAGGCACAATTAAATGCAAATTCAGACGATATTCAAAAAATTTATGCCATAAAACTAGCAAATAGACATATAATTTCTGCTATAAAAGCTACAAGAAATTTAGAAAAACATATGAAGTTATATACTTGTTCTCAAAACGAATATATAAAAAAATACTATAATAGTATGCGTAAAAGGCTCATAAAGATATTAAGGGCCATAAATATCCTTTTAACTGCTGATAATAGAGAAAGGCAGATTAGATATTTTAAAAAAATTACTAAATACATCTCAAAAGCTGAAACTCTAACAAACAAAAGACTTAATATAGAGATTAGAGAAAACAGGATTACAAATATTATGGCTACTGATTTAATAAGCGATAATATCTATGTTCAAGATATCGCAAATAATCTTTTTAGTGTGGTGAAAATTCTTTTTATTAATGATAGAAGCGACATTGAAAAAGAGAAAATGGATAGCAAGAGTGAAATTTTAAAAGAAGATGTTTTGGTGGTTAAGGATGTTAAAAATAGTATATAATCAGCCTTTATTAAAAGACTGATTATATATATGGCTTAGCCTTCAATGTAGTTTTTAAGTTTTCTGCCAACTTTTGGATGTTTTAATTTTTTAATAGCAGAGCTTTCAATTTGTCTGACGCGCTCCCTTGTTACATTTAGCTCTTTGCCTATCTCTTCTAGTGTTCTATCACTCTCATCTTCTAGTAGCCCAAAGCGCATTCTAATAACTGCTTTTTCACGCTCATTTAGTTGATCCAAAACATCATCTATTTGCTCTTTTAAATCATCTTTTAAGATATTGTCCATAGGCGAAAGTGATGATTTATCTTCAACAAAATCTCCAAATTTACCATCATCTTCATTTCCAATAGGTGCTTCAAGACTTATTGGTTCTTTTGCTATTTTAATAACCTGTTTGACCTTATCAACACTAAGCCCAATTTCTTCTGCTATTACATTTACATCAGGCTCTTTACCTGTTTCTTGAAGATATTGTCTATTGATTTTATTAATTTTATTAATCGTTTCTATCATGTGGATTGGAATTCTAATAGTTCTTGCTTGATCAGCAATAGCTCTACTTATAGCTTGTCTTATCCACCATGTGGCATATGTTGAAAATTTATAACCTTTTTTATATTCAAACTTATCAACCGCTTTCATAAGACCGATGTTTCCTTCTTGAATTAGATCCAAAAATGGCAAACCTCTATTTGTATATCTTTTAGCAATGCTAACAACAAGTCTTAAATTTGATCTTGCCATCTTTCCTTTTGCTGAATCAGAGATGTTTTTACCTCTTTTTATCTGCTCTAAAATGTGTTTTAACCTAATAGGATCTAGATCAAAACTATCTTCGCTTGCCTCTTTTGTTTGAAATAGTTTTTTAATATCAACGTAAGTTGATACCATGGTTGCTTCAGGAACTCGCTCTGCTATCTCCTCTTTACTAAGTTTTGTTATATCTTTTAAGATACTAGCATGGTTTTCTTTAAGCTCTTTGCTAAAAAGTGGTAGTTTGTACTCAAGTCTTTTAAGCTCTTTATCAAACTCATCATCACTTTTTAGTGAGGTTTCCATTGATTTTACAATCTCATTTATAAGCTTACTTGTTGGACCAAGCTCCATGAGTTTTTCTTTTAAAATCTTTTTTTTGAATATATAGTTAAACATTATCCCAAGATTTTCTTCGCTATTTTCAAGCTCATCTTTGTATCTTGTTTCGTATTTTTGCCAATCTTTTTTAGCTTTTTCTAGCGCTTTAAAACTTTGAGTTACCTTTATAGCTCTTTTATCATTTTTTTGAGTATTTTTTGGTTTTTCATTTTCTTCATCAATATCATCTTCATCTTCATCATCTGAAGTATCCTCATCAAAGCTTTTGAAAAGCTCTTTTACTCTTCTTTCTCTGTTGATTAAAGGCTCTTTATAATCAAGTATAAAATCAATCAAATAAGCAACAGAGCAAAAAGCATCGATTATGATGTCCTCCCCAAGCTCTATGCGTTTGCTTATCTCAACTTCTTCTTCTTTTGTTAGAAGTGGAATTTGCCCCATCTCTCTTAGATACATTCTAACAGGACTATCTGATTTGCTCCATTCAAGTAAGTCTGTATCATTTGTAACATCAAAGTCCTCATCTTGATTTTCGTCCATCATTCTTTGAGCTTCTTGTGCTCTTTTTTTAGCATCTTGATGATTTCTTATCTTAGCTCTTTTGGCTGAAGATATTATCTTTACTTTGTATTTTTTCATAAAAGATTCTATTTTTTTAACATTAGTAGCAGTTGGCGCTTTGTCAAAATAGCTTATAATTTCTTCATAAGTAACATATTCTTTTTGATTTTCTTTAAAAATCTCTTCTATTTCGTCAAATATCTCTTTAGTTGTAGTTTGTTTTTTAGCAGTCATTTAAGAACTCCTTTATCTGTAAAAGAGTATAATTATACCCAAATTTTCTTAAGAACAGATAAGTTTATAATATATAGAATTTACTTTTTTACGATACTATTTGTTGTCTTAAAATATTTGTAAGAAGGATAATTTTTTGAACTTTTTACTTTTTATTACTACATTTTTATCTACATCATTATTTCTGCCCGGAATCAATATGACCTTGGCACTAAGTTTGGCTATGGATATTGGTTATAAAAGAACTTTTTTATGATACTTGGTGGAGTTTTAGGGCTTGGATTTGTATCTTTGGAGTGTTGTTTGGGGACCAGTGTTATAATTATAAATCATCCTAATGTATTTCATATTTTAAAAACTATTGGCGGACTATATATTTTGTATCTTTCCTACCAAATGTTTATTAAGAATAGTAAATTTCAAACTTTTTTTAAAAGGTTTTTTATTTGCAATATTAATCCAAAAGCATGGATATTTATAAGCACTCTTTTGCCTCCTTTTATTAGATAGAGAAAATCCTATAAATTTTAAGATGTTTATTTTAATATTAATTATAATGAGTATAGAATTCATCTCTTATAATGTTTATACATTAGGTGGTTCTACTTTTAAAAAACTTATGGCAAATAGTGTCCATATGGTGGAAAAAATATCGGCTGTGTTAATGTGTATTATTGGATTTTGGATTATTTTAAATTGAAATTTTACATTTTTTTGATACAATCAAAAAATCATAATTTAATTTTTAAGGGAATTTATGCCAAAAGTATGGAAATTCGGAGACAACATTGATACAGATATAATTATAGCGGCTAGATACCTAAATACATCAGATCCAGATATTTTAGCTAAACATATTATGGAAGATAAATATAAAGATTTTTCCACTAAAATATCAAGTGGTGATATTATAGTCGCTGGTGAAAATTTTGGATGTGGCAGTAGTAGAGAGCATGCTCCAATAGCTTTAAAAGCAGCAGGAGTTGGAGCTGTTATAGCAAAATCTTTTGCAAGAATTTTCTACAGAAACAGCTTTAATACTGGACTTTTAATACTCGAATGCCCGCAAGTTGATGAAATTTTCGAAGGTGATGAACTTCAAATTGATATCGCAAAAGGAATAATTAAAAATTTAACTAAAAATGAAGAGTATAAATTTGAGCCAATTCCACCTTTTATGCAAGAACTTCTTAATGCAGGTGGTCTTATGAATTATGCTAAAAAAATATAAGGTGAAGTGATGAAAAAATATAATATATGTGTTATAAAAGGCGATGGTATCGGGCCTGAGATTACGACTGAGGCGATAAAAGTTTTAGATACTGTAGCTAGTAAGTTTAATTTTGATCTTAATTATGAGCATTTTTTAATGGGTGGTGCTGCTATTGATGTATTTGGAGAGCCTTTACCTGAAGAGACTTTAGAGGCTGCTATGAAATCTGATGCGGTTTTATTTGGTGCAATTGGTGGAGAAAAATGGGATAATTTAGAAAGACATTTACGCCCAGAATCTGGACTTTTAAAGCTTAGAAAAAGGTTAAATGCTTTTGCAAATTTAAGACCTGCTATTGTTTTTGATGATTTAGCAGAGGCGTCTACCATAAAGGCTGAAGCTTTAAAAGGTGTTGATATTTTAGTTGTAAGAGAGCTTACAAGTGGTCTTTATTTTGGCGAACCAAGAGGAAAAAATGAAGAAAAAGCTTTTAATACTATGGTTTATACAAAAAAAGAGATAGAAAGAATTTCAAAAATAGCTTTTGAGGCAGCAGCAAAAAGAAATAAAAAAGTCACACTAGTTGATAAAGCAAATGTATTAGAAACTAGCCAACTATGGCGTGAAGTTGTAAAAGAGATTGCAAAAGATTATCCAGATATTGTTTTGGATTTTATGTATATAGATAATGCTGCTATGCAACTAATAAGAGATCCAAAGCAATTTGATGTTATTTTAACTGAAAATTTATTTGGCGATATTTTAAGTGATGAAGCCAGTATGATATGTGGCTCTATTGGACTTCTTCCAAGTGCTAGCATTGGTGGTAGAGTTGGTATTTTTGAACCAATTCACGGAAGTGCACCTGATATTGCGGGGCAAGGTGTAGCAAATCCTATGGCTATGATTTTAAGCGCTGCTATGATGCTTAAATATGCTTTTAATGAAATTGAAGCTGCAGAGTGCATAGAAAAAGCGGTGAGGAATGTTTTAAAAGACGGGTATAGAACTGCTGATATATCTAGATTTGACGCGAAAGAAATTTGCTCTACCAATGAAATTGGCTCAATTATAAGCGATTATGTAAATAGTGATGACTGATAGGTTAACACAGGCATTGATATACGAATCGCAGGGATTTAAAAAAGATGCCTTAATAATTTATAAAGAGATATTAAAAGATGACCCCGATAATAGATATGCAAATGAGGGTATAAAGCGAATTGTTAAAAGTAAAGTAGAGGTAAAATATAATAAGAAAATGCTAGAGCTTTTTTATAGTGAAGATAAAGAAGATATAGATAAATTTAAAAGATGGTTGGTTCAAATATGAAGATAGAAGAGTTAACTAAATTAATCATAGAAGAATTAAAAGAGACAAGTAAAAACATTAATGCGGATAAAAATCTAAATTTTCAAACTAGCAACGAACATAATAACGATACTCACAAAGCTTCTACTCAAACCAATATAAATAATGGTGAAAAAGAATTTCTACTATCAGTAAAAGAGAGAATTTTAGTCCTTTTTGAAGGGCTGAACAATTTTGACAAAGGCGATATAGAAGCTAGAGTTGAACTAAATTTAAAGTTTATGGAATTTTTACTTGCAACCATTGAAGATAGACTTAAAAAACTACCATAATCAAAACTTCTTATATATAAAAGATATATTATCAAAATATACAAATAGAGCTTATTTTGTTGGAGGGTTTGTTAGAGATATTTTTTTAGGTATTACTTCAAAAGATATTGATATCGAAGTATATGACATTAATCCTTTTGAATTTGATGAGATAATGAAAAGCATTAGCGCTAAAGGTGTTGGTAAAAAATACTTTGTTTACAAATACAAAAACTATGATATCTCACTTCCTAGAACAGAAACAAAAACAGGAGTTGGACATAAAGCTTTTGAAGTTGAAATTTGCAATGATGAAGAACTAGCCTCAAAAAGAAGAGATTTTACTATAAATTCAATTATGATAAATATATTTAGTGGTGAAATTTTAGATTTTTATGGTGGATTAGAGGATTTAAAATTAAAAAGATTGAAAGTTGTAAACAAAGATAGTTTTATAGAAGATAGTCTTAGGGTTTTAAGGGGGGTTGGCTTTGCTTCTAGGTTTGATTTAATTATAGACGAAGAGAGCTTTAAGATTATGAAAAATATGAGTTTGGACGATTTAAGCATTGATAGAATTAGTGGCGAATTTAAAAAAATCTTTAAAGCAAAATACCAAGATAAGGCACTAAAAATACTTTATGAATTAGATCTAATAGAGTTTTTATTTTTAACCAAAATAGAAAAAAAAGAGGTTGCTAAAATTTCAACAATTTTAAAAGAGGGGTTAAGATATATTAAAAATGAGATGTTTTTTCTCTATATATTTTTAAATTATTTAAATTTAGATAAAGAAAAAGTTTTAAAAAGGCTAAGCTTAAATACAGTATATAAAAGAGTTATAGATGAGCCATATTTTGACAATCCTAGCGATTTTGATCTGCTAAAAGTATCTTTAGCGACGCCTTTAAAAAACTGGCTTGGATTGTATAGTGATGAGTTAATAAAAAGAGCAAAAAGTCTAGGTGTTTATGAATATAAGTTTAAAAGTAAAGTTACTGCTAAAGATGTGATCCAAGATGGCTTTAGTGGCCCAGATATCTCTAAAGAATTAAATAAAAGAAGAGAGTGTGAATTGAAAACTTTTTTAAAAAACAAAGATAGGTAAAACAAATTTTGATACAATTACTTTAAGCTTTACAAGGATAAACATGAAAAAAATAATTACATTTATATTGACATTGAGCTTAGCTTCGCATCTTTTTGGCGCAACCTGTGAAGACGAGAAGATAAAAGAGACTCTTTTGAATTTTAACGCTAATACTCCTGAGAGATTACCTGATTCAACTGTGCTTACAAAGGTTCGTTGCAAAGATGGAAGTTTAGAGTTTGCATATGATATGGAAAATATAGGCGGTATAGAGCTTTCAAAATTTAGTGATAAGCAGATTGAAGTTTTTAAAGATATGCAAAAAAACTTATTAAAAGATGTCTATTGTCTTAGTTTGAGTGGATTGCATGATCATACAAATAGCATTATTTTGATATATAGCTTAGATGAAAAGAAATTTATGGAATTTGAGTTTAAAAAGAGCGATTGCAAGTAGCTTAATTTAAAATTAACCATATTTAAAAGGAAATTTTAGGCTTATTGATATGGAAAAATGGGATAGAAAAGAGTATTTTAAGCACTATTTTTCAAATATTTCTTGCACTTATAGTTTGACTACAAAGCTCGATATTACAAAAATCAAAAATAGCAATGAAGAGTTTTGTCCAAAAATTTTACATCTCATATTCCAAGTTGTAAATAGATATGATGAGTTTAAAACATCCTTAGATAATGATGGCAGAGTTGGGATTTTTACAAAGATAAACCCATCTTATACCATTTTTCATAAAGATAGCAAAACATTTTCTTGTGTTTGGACAGAGTATTTTGAGGATTATGAAAGATTTTATAAAGAGTATTTAAGTCATAAAAAATCATTTTGGCACATTAAAAAAATTGGAACAAAGCCAAATACTCCTAAAAATGTATATAGTGTTTCAGTGATTCCATGGGAGAGCTTTGATGGGCTTAGCTTAAATCTTGAAAAAGGATAAATATTTATTGCTGATTTTTACCCTAGATAAATATTTTAAAGAAAATGATAGATATATTTTGCCTATATTCATTCAAGTTCACCATGTTGTTTGCGATGAATTTCATGTCGCTAGGTTTTAAAAGAGCTTAGGGAGTTTATAGATAGAATGCATGTTTAAGCTTAGTTTTTAGATAAAATTTAGTTTTAAAAGCCTAAATTTAGCCAAATTGATGTAAAATAAAAGTTTATTTTACGAGAGGTTATATGAAAAAATATATTTTAAAAATTGATTGCAATGACGAAAAAGGTTTGATATATAGAATTTCTGATGTTATCTTTAAATTTGGTTTTAATATAGCAAAAAACCATGAATTTGTTGATCATGAGATTAATAGGTTTTTTTATAGAGCTGAGATAATAACAGAAAATGAGATTGACAAAACTGCTATTTGTGGAACTTTAAATGCTATGCTTGGCGGCAAAGCAAATATTAGACTAAAAACATCTAAAAAGAAAGATATAGTAATTTTTGCTACAAAAGAGACTCATTGTTTAGGGGATTTGCTTATAAAAAATTATAGTAATGAACTTAATGCAAATATTTTGGCTGTTATTGCAAACCATGAAGATTTGAAAAATTTAGTTGAAAAATTTGATATACCGTTTTTTGCTATCAAATCAGATGGCAAAGAAAGAGATGAGCATGAAGCTGAGGTTTTAAAGGTTTTAGAGAAATTTGAGTTTGATTATATAATTTTAGCTAAATATATGAGAATTTTATCGCCTGATTTTGTTGGCAGATTTGAGCGTAAAATCATAAACATTCATCACTCGTTTTTGCCTGCATTTATAGGCGCAAATCCTTATAAACAAGCTCATCAAAGAGGTGTTAAAATAATTGGAGCAACTGCTCATTTTGTAAATAATGATTTAGATGAAGGGCCAATTATAACTCAAGATGTTATAAGTATAAATCATGAAATGAGCTGGCAAGATATGAGAAAATCAGGGCGAAATGTTGAAAGAAATGTATTGGCTGCTGCGCTTGATTTGGTTTTTGATGATAGGGTTTTTATGTATAACAACAAAACGGTTATTTTTTAATGTTTAATATAGTTTTAGTACACCCTCAAATTCCTCAAAATACAGGTGCTATCGGAAGACTTTGCATAAATGCTAGTTTAAATTTACACATAGTAAAGCCAACTGTTTTTAGCTTAGAGGAAAAGGCTGTTAGAAGAGCCGGGCTTGATTACTGGAAGAAGTTAAATCCTAAAATTTGGGAGAGTTTGGATGAGTTTTTAGAAATAAATAAAGATAAATTTGATAGATTCTTTTTTGCTACAACTAAGAGCAAAAAGCCATATTTTGAAACAAAATTTCAAGATGGTGATTTTTTGCTTTTTGGTGGAGAAAGCACAGGTCTTCCAATGGAACTTATGAAAAAAAATTTTGATAATGCCATTACAATTCCTATGAGCAAAGATGGTAGAAGCCTAAATTTGGCAATGAGTGTTGGAATTGTGGCTTATGAAGCAATTAGACAAAATTATAGTAGCTATAAAATAAATTTATGAAAAAAATTATATTTTTACTTTTAGTTTTTATTTATGCCTGTGCAGGAGAGCTAAAAATAGCAACTTTTAATGTTGAAAATTTATTTGATGATAAAAATAATGGCAATGAATATTATGATTTTAAGATAAAAAAAACAGGTAAATCAAATTGGAACTCGCACAAATATAATAAAAAACTAAAAGAGATAGCAAGTATTTTACAAAGTTTAAATGCTGATATTATAGCCTTGCAAGAGATTGAAAATGAAGAGGTTTTAAAAAAATTAGCTAGTAAAAGTGGCTATAGATATAAAGCCTTTTCAAAAGGTAAAAATTCTCCTGTCGGGGTTGGATTTTTATCAAAAATTGCCATAGATAATACCAAAGTTTATAAAATTGAAAATGTAAAAACTAGAGATATTTTAAGGGCTGATTTTAGCTTAGACGGTAAAAAATTTAGCCTTTACACGACACATTTTTTAACAAAAAACCCTAGAGATAAAAGCAAAAAACAATCAAGAAAACAAGATAGAATTAAAAGTGCAAAAACACTTCAAAAGGCGGTTAAAGATACAAATTTATCAGTAGTTCTGGGTGACTTTAACACAGATTATAGTGCTAGGTATGACTTTCTTTTAAAAGATATAATAAATGATGGATTTGTTAATTTATGGGATAACAAATTTGGATTTAATATAAACTCTAAAAAAAGCTCTCATATATCAGGTAGAGCAATTGATCATATACTTCTTAGCTCTAGTTTTTTTAAAAATGGTAAGCTTTTTTATAAAAATGGGAGTTTTGGTAAATTTGATGAGCTTAGATTTTTTAATACAAGAAAACGCAGTGTCTCAGATCACTTTCCTATATATTTCACTATAACAACTGATGAAAAACAATCTTTTAAATATAGTAAAAAGTTAAAAAATGAGAGTATAAATTTCCAAGAAAAGAATGTGGCTTATAAATTTTCTAGTATAGATGAAATTTATGGAAAAGATATAAAAAAACCTATTTTATTAAAAAATTTAGTAGTTATATATAAAGATAAATTTGGCATTAGCTTAGGAGATAAAGCTGGGCGGGGAGTGTATCTGTTCAGCAAAGATAACGATATAGAAACTGGCACAATGGTCGATGTGATAGTATATAAGACAAATTTTTATAGAGGAAATTTTCAGATAAGAGATTTTAGATTTAACAAAATTTACGAGCAAAAGCCAAATCTATCTAATTATCTTTTACCTGAGTCAAAGTTAAATACCGCAAGACATGGTGATGTGATAGAGAGTGTAACAGGAGATGTCAAAAATGGAAAAATACAGACAAATTTTGGTGAGTTTTTAATCTTTAGCCATAATAAAATTGTAAAAAATGGAAAAAATCAAACTTTTTACAATGTATTTTTTACAACTTATAAAGGTAAAAAGGAATTTGTGGTAAAATGATACATTATATTATGATTACTTTGTTTGTGATATTTATGATATTTTTAGTCGTAGGGTTTAACAAACAGATGATTGAAAAAAATGAAAAACGACAAGAAAATGAAAAACATAGGAAGAAAAATGAGATTATTGATTGAAATAGGCGTAGAAGAGTTACCTGCAATTCCTTTTTTAAAAGAGTTAGAAAACATAAAACCAAAGTTTATAAAACTTTTAGATGAAAATGGTTTGAGTTGTGATTTTTCTTTTGAATATACTCCAAGAAGACTTGTTATATTTAGCCAAAATTTTCCAGAAAAGCAAAAAAATGAGGAAATTCAAAGCTATGGAGCTCCTAAAAATATTGCATTGGTTGATGGGAAATGGAGCAGAGCAGCACAAAGTTTTGCTAAAAAATGCGGTATAAGTGAATATGAGCTTGAGTTTGTGCAAAAAGATGGTAAAGAGGTTTTATATTTTCAAAGCATAAAAAAAGGAAAGGATAGCTACCTGGTTTTAGAAGGCTTGATAGATGAGTTTTTGAAATCTTTAAATTTTGGAAAATCCATGAGATGGGGTGATACAGAGTATGAATTTATAAGACCTATTCGCTCAATTGCTTGTGTTTTGGACGATAAAAATGTAGATATAAAGATTTTTGGTATAAGTTCAAAAATGGCTTTTTACCCACATAGAAATTTTGGCTATGAGCTAATTAGTTTTGCAAGTATTGATGAGTATTTTAAAAAGTTACCAGAGTTTGGAGTTGTTTTAAGTAAAACAAAAAGAGAAGAGAAAATTTTAAAAGAGTTTGAAGAGATTGAGAAAAAAAGTGGGCTTAAAATAGAACTTGATAGAGATTTGCTCGATGAGATTGTTTCAATTACAGAGCACCCAACTGCCTTGCTTGGTGAGTTTGACAAAGAGTTTTTAGTTCTTCCAAAAGAGGTTATCATAACTTCTATGAAAGAAAATCAAAGATATTTTCCAGTTTTTAAAAATGATAAGCTAAGTAACCATTTTATAGTGGTTAGCAACTCACTATCTAGCGATAACAATATTATAATTAAAGGAAATGAAAAAGTTTTAAGGGCAAGACTTAGTGATGCAATGTTCTTTTGGGAAAACGATATAAAAGTTGGGTTAAAACCTGAGAGTTTAAAAGATATAGTTTATATGAAAGAGCTTGGAAGTGTTTATGAAAAAGAGCTTAGAGAGAGTAGTATAGCTTTAAAATTGGCTGATATTTATAAAGATAAATTTAGCAAGAATATAAACGAGCTTTTAAAAAGAGCTATCATGCTTAGCAAGGCTGATTTAACAACTTCAATGGTTGGAGAGTTTGGCGAGCTTCAAGGGATAATTGGAAGCTATTATGCTAAAGAGCAAAATGAAGATGAAAGTATAGTAAAAGCTATAAATGAGCAGTATCTTCCAACAGGAGAAAACAGCAAACTTCCAACATCACTTTTTTCTTCAATTGTATCACTCTCTTCAAAACTTGATAACATTATGGGGCTTTTTTCAATAGGTAAAATTCCAACAGGAAATAAGGATCCTTACGCTTTAAGAAGAGCTGCAAACGGGGTTTTAAAGATAGCTATTAATGAAAATATAAGTTTTAATTTACCTCAAATTTTAGAAGAAATTTCTAGTAACTATGCTAAATTTGATTTAAAAACAGTTGAAAACTTTATACTTGATAGATTAAATACGATTTATGATACCAACCCTTCAATCATCAATGCTTGTTTGCATAGTGGACAAAGAGATATAAAAGCTTTAAATAGTGCCATTATAGCGCTTGATGAGATAGCTAAAGATAGTGGATTTAAAGAGAAATTTACAACTTTTAAAAGGGTTGCAAATATAATTAAAGATCAAAAAATCAGCGAAGTTGATGAGAGAAGATTTGAGTTAGATGCTGAAAAAAAGCTTTATAACGAGTTTAAAAATCTAAAATTAGAACTAACTGATTATAAAGAGTATTTAAATAGCCTTTTTGGATTAAAAGATAAAATTGATAATTTTTTTGATAAAGTTATGATAAATGTTGATGATGAGAAAATCAAAGAGAATAGAGTAGCACTTATAGGACAAATTTATAAGGCATTCTTAAAAGTTGCTGATATAAAAGAGATATCAATATAAGTTAAATTATAGTTCAAATTTGATAAAATATTCAAATTTGAGTTTTATTTATTTGTGGTTAGGGCTAAGAGGATGACGGAGAAAATTTTAATAACAGGTGGAGCAGGATACATAGGAACACATACACTAGTGGAGCTTAGCAAGGCTGGTTATGAGTTTATAGTTTATGACAATTTCTCAAATTCCAAAGAAGAAGCCTTAAAAAGAGTTGAAAAAATTATAGGAAAAAGTGTAATTTTTGAAAAAGGCGATATAAGAGATACAAATAGACTAAAAGATGTATTTAGCAAGTATGAAATTGATTCTGTTATACATTTTGCAGGATTAAAAGCTGTTGGAGAGTCTGTAGAAAAGCCACTTGAATATTATGATAACAATGTAGTGGGCACTATAAAATTGCTTGAAATTATGAGAGAGTATAATTGCAAAAAGATTGTATTTAGCTCATCAGCGACTGTTTATAATGAAAAAAATGCAAAAGATTATAAACCTCTAACTGAAAAAGATCCAGTAGGAAATGTATCAAACCCATATGGCGCAACTAAGTATATGATAGAGCAAATTTTAAAAGATTTTTATATATCTGATGATACATTTAAAATGGTTATTCTTAGGTATTTTAATCCAGTTGGTGCCCATGAAAGTGGACTAATTGGAGAGGATCCAAATGGCATTCCAAACAATCTTATGCCATATATTTCACAAACTGCTGCTGGAAAAAGAGAATTTTTAAGTGTATTTGGAGGGGATTATGATACAGTTGATGGCACAGGGGTAAGAGACTATATACATGTGGTTGATTTAGCAAATGCTCATGTTAAAGCCTTAGAGTATCTAAACAAAGAAGTTTTTGATGCAAAAAATTCCATATTTAACATTGGAACAGGAAATGGATACTCTGTGCTTGATATGGTAAAAGCCTTTGAAAAGGCTAGTGGTAAAAAAGTGCCTTATAAAATAACTAAAAGAAGAGCAGGAGATATTGCTATATGTTATTCAGACCCATCTCTTGCAAAAAAAATCTTAAACTTTAAAGCAACTAAAACACTTGAAGATATGTGCAAGGATAGTTGGGGGTTTCAAAGTAAAAATGCAACCGGGTAGTGGGTATTGAAAATAAATTAATTTAGAGGAAACTATGGAAAAAAAATTGTGTGTTATTGGGCTCGGATATGTGGGATTGCCACTAGCTCATGCTTTTAGTAAAAAGTATAAAGTTATAGGTTTTGATATAAATGAATTAAGAATTGAAGAGCTAAGCAATGGGTTTGATAGGACATTGGAGCTTTCAAAAGAGCAAGTAGAAGAGGCCAAAAAAAATGGGATGACTTTTTCAAATAAGCTAGAAGATATAAAAGACTGTAATATTTATATAGTAACAGTTCCAACTCCAGTTGATAGTAAGAATAAACCCGATTTAACTCCTTTGATAAAATCATCAGCAACCATAGGTAAAGTCCTTAGCAAGGGAGATATCGTTATATACGAAAGCACTGTTTATCCAGGAGTTACTGAAGAAATTTGTGTTCCTGAACTTGAAAAGACTTCTGGGCTTAAATTTAATAAAGATTTCTTTTGTGGATACTCTCCTGAACGTATAAATCCAGGCGATAAAGAGCATACTGTTAGTAAAATTTTAAAAATCACAAGTGGAAGCACCAAAGAGATTGCAGATGTTGTTGATAAGCTTTATCAAAGCATAATAACAGCAGGAACTTTTAAAGCAACTTCTATAAAAGTAGCAGAGGCGGCAAAAGTTATAGAAAATACTCAAAGAGATGTTAATATTGCACTGGTTAACGAACTTGCTTTGATATTTGATACCATGGGCATAGATACCAACGAAGTTATAGAAGCAGCGGCTACTAAGTGGAATTTTATAAAGTTAAAACCAGGTCTTGTTGGCGGGCATTGTATAGGAGTTGATCCATACTATCTTACTTTTAGAGCAGAAGAGTTGGGATATACTCCAAATTTGATCCTAGGTGCTAGACAGATAAATAATGCAATGGGTAAATATATAGCAGAAAAAACTATAAAAATTCTAATAGACAATGACAAAAAAATTAAAAATTCAAATATTTTAGTTTTGGGTGTTACCTTTAAAGAAAATTGCCCAGATGTAAGAAATACTAAGGTTATAGATATAGTTGATGAGTTGCGTAAATATGGAACTAATGTAGATATTTATGACCCGTGGGTGGATTTAAGTGAAGAAAAAACACACTTTACTCATGAGCTAATGGCTAAAAATCCTTTTGAGCTTGAGAAAAAATATGATGCTATAGTTGTAGCAGTTGCCCATGATGAGTTTATAAAACTAACTAAAGAGGATTATAAAAGTATTTCAAATGGAAAAGAAATTTTAATAGATATTAAAGGGATTTTGGAAAATCCTGACTGGAGGTTATAATTATGGAAAAGAAAAAATTTGCACTAATAGGTGCTTCAGGATATATAGCACCAAGGCATATGAAAGCTATTACTGAAACTGGAAACGAGCTTATAGCAGCACTTGATCCATATGATGGTATAGGCATTATGGATTCGCATTTTCCACAAGCAAATTTCTTCACTGAATTTGAAATGTTTGATAGTTTTATAGACAGATACCATAGAGAAAATTCAAAAAAGATAGACTATATAGCAATAACCACTCCTAACTATTTACATAAATCCCATATAAGCTTTGCTTTAAGAGCTGGATGTGATGCGATATGTGAAAAACCACTTGTTTTAAACCCTAGTGATATTGATGATTTAAAAGTAATAGAAAAAGAGACAGGCAAAAAGACAAATAACATTTTTCAGTTAAGATTGCACCCATCTATAATAGCTTTAAAAGAAAAAATAACAAAAGAGCTAAAACAAAACCCAGATAAAGTCTATGACATAGACCTTACATATTTAACAAGCAGGGGAAAATGGTATTTTGTTTCATGGAAAGGCGATGAGAAAAAATCAGGAGGCATAGCTTCAAATATCGGTGTTCACTTCTATGATATGCTTTGTTGGATATTTGGTGAGGTTAAGGAAAATATAGTTCATCTAAAGACTCCAGATGTTAATGCTGGCTGGCTTAAATTAGAACATGCAAATGTTAGATGGTTTTTGTCAGTAAATTATGACTATATTCCACAAAACATTAAAGAGAGCGGTCAAACTACCTATAGATCTATAAAAGTAGATGGGGATGAGATAGAATTTTCAGGCGGTTTTAGAGACCTGCACACAAGATCATATGAAGAGATATTAAAAGGAAATGGATTTCATTTAGATGAAGCTTATAATAGCATTAGAACAGTTTCTACAATTAGAAATTCTGATGTTATAGGGCTTAAGGGCGAGTATCACCCATTTTGTAAAAAGGTTAAATAATGGCAAAGTTTTTTTCTCATGAATCTTCATATGTAGATGAAAATGTAAAAATTGGTGACAATACTAAAATTTGGCATTTTTCACATGTTCTTAACGGAACAACTATAGGAGATAACTGCTCATTTGGTCAAAATTGCGTAGTTGGCCCAAATGTAAAAATTGGCAATGGTGTAAAAGTTCAAAATAACATAAGTATTTATGAGGGTGTAGAGGTCGAAGATGATGTCTTTTTAGGACCTTCTATGGTTTTTACAAATGTTATAAATCCAAGATCTTTTATAGTAAGAAAAGAGGAATTTAGAAAAACACTTCTAAAAAAAGGCTCTTCAGTTGGTGCAAATGCAACTATAGTTTGTGGTGTTACAATAGGACAATATGCACTTATTGGAAGTGGTGCTGTAGTAAATAAAGATGTAAAACCGTATGCTTTGATGGTTGGAGTTCCAGCCCGTCAAATTGGCTGGGTAAGCAAGGCAGGAAATACACTTAAATTTGATGAAAACAATGAAGCGGTTGATAGCTTTGACGGTAGTAAATATAAAATAGAAAATGAAAATTTAATTTTGATAAAAGAGTAGAAGATGAAAATAGATTTTGCAAATTTACAAAAACAACATGAACTTTATAAAGATGAGATTGAGGCAGCTTTGTTAAAAGTTGCTAGAAAATGTAACTTTATAATGGGAGAAGAGGTGGGTCTTTTAGAAGATGAACTTTGCAAATTTAGTGGTGCAAAGCATGCTATAACTTGCTCAAATGGAACTGATGCACTTTTGCTAGCTTTAATGGCACTTGATATCAAAGATAAAGATGAGGTTATAACTTCTCCTTTTACATTTATATCAACAGCTGAGGTTGTGGCTATGGTTGGTGCAAAGCCTGTTTTTGTGGATGTTGATGAGAAGAGCTATAATATAGATGCAAATTTAATTGAGGAAAAAATAACATCAAAAACAAAAGCAATCATCTCAGTTTCACTATATGGACAGCCAAGCGATATAGAAAAGATAGAGCAAATTTGCAAAAAATACAAAATAAAACATATAATTGATGGTGCTCAAAGTTTTGGCTCAACCTATAATGAAAAATGTGATAGTGCATTAGCAGATATCTCTTGCACATCTTTTTTTCCAGCTAAGCCACTTGGATGTTATGGCGATGGTGGTGCTGTTTTTACAAAAGATGAAGAGATTGCAAGTAAACTTAGAATGCTTAGAATTCATGGTCAAGACAGAAGGTATCATCACAAATATATTGGAATTGGTGGAAGACTTGATACAATTCAAGCAGCAGTTTTAAGGGTAAAACTCTCTCATTATGAAAAAGATTTAAGTTTAAGAAGAGAAGTGGCTAAAAAATATGATAAATTTTTACAAGATAAAGATGTAATTTTGCCTTTTACTGCTAAAAATGTAAATTCAGCTTGGGCACAATACTCAATCAGGGTTAAAAATAGAGATGTTGTTCAAGACAGGTTAAAACAGGCTGGAGTGCCTACGGCGGTTCACTATCCTATGCCACTTCACTTGCAAGAGTGTTTTGGGTATTTAGGCTATAAAAAAGGCGATTTTCCTATAGCTGAACTAGTTTCTAGCGAAGTTATGAGCTTACCTATGAATCCATACTTAAGCGATGAAGAGATAAAATATATAGTAGAAAAGATATAGTTTGTTAAATAAATTAAAACCAAAATCGGAATTTACTAAAAATGTTTTAACCCTAATGACAGGAACTACGATAGCTCAAGCTATACCCGTCGCTATAAGCCCTATACTTACTAGGATATATACTCCTGAAGATTTTGGGGTTTTTGCTATATTTGTAGCTATAACATCAATCTTAGGGAGCATTGCAAATGGTCGCTATGAGTTAGCTATAATGCTTCCAAAAAAAGATGAAGATGCTATAAATTTAGTTGCTTTAGGTATTTTGATAACCCTTTCTATATCTTTAGTTTTTTTAATTATAATTATTGTGTTACATGGATATATCGTAGAAAAGTTAAATAATCAAGCCATAGGTTTTTGGCTATATTTTGTACCATTATCTATACTTTTAATAGGATTATGGAACGTTTTAAATTATTTTAATAATAGAAAAAAATACTATAAAGATTTAACTAAGGCGACGATAATAAAGTCAATAGTTATGGCTATAGCTCAACTTATTATAGGTTTTTTAAAACAAGGGCCATCTGGTTTAATAGGGGGAAACATCATCTCTCAATTCTTTGCGAATACTAAGCTATTTTTAAATATTACAAAAGAGAAAAAATTACTTAATAGTGTAAAAAAACCAAAAATAATAGCTCTGGCAAAAAAGTATAGAAAATTTGTTGTCTATGGAATACCATCAACATTATCAGATACTGGTGCTTTACAATTACCGTATTTAATGTTGCCAAAAATATTTGACTTATCCATAGCAGGTCATTTTGCTATAGCCAAAAGGGTTATATCTATTCCAGCTGGAATTATATCAAAATCTATTTCCCAGGTTTTTTTTCAAACATTATCATCGAGGGAAAAAAATAAAGAAGATGGTTTTGCATTGCTTATTCAAACTATAAAAAAATTAACGATAATATCTTTTTTTGCAAGTTTAATTTTGTTCATTTCTAGTCCATATTTATTTACATTTATTTTTGGTAGCAATTGGGCAGTCTCTGGCAAAATTGCTCAATATTTAGCACTTATATTTTTTATAACCTTTATCGTCTCTCCTTTGAGTATTTCTTTTTCTGTTACAATGGAGCTTCACAAGATAGCTATATGGCAAATTTCCTATTTAATCTCTACATTTTTGTTTTTTTTGTTTTTCATATTTAATAAAATTGATCTTGAATTATTTTTGTTATTATTTACTATACATGAATATATTTTCTATTCAGCATATTTATATATAATAATAAATACAGTTAAAAAAATGGATAAAATAAATAAGGATAAAAATAAAACATGTGTGGAATAACTGGAATAATAAGCAAGAATAAACTTAATAAAAAAGTTATTGAAGCTATGACAAAAACTTTAATACATCGTGGTCCTGATGGTTTTGGATATTACTATGGTAAAAATTTTATTTTTGGACATAGAAGACTTTCAATAATTGATATAAGTGAAGCTGGTCATCAACCTATGGAATACATCGATAGATATGTTATAACATATAATGGTGAAATTTATAATTACATTGAGATTAAAAATGAATTAGAAGCAAACGGCTATGAATTTAAAAGTCACACAGATACAGAAGTAATTATGGCAAGCTATGATGCTTGGGGTGTAAAATGTCTAGATAAATTTAATGGTATGTGGGCATTTGTTATATATGATAAACAGGAAGATAAATATTTTATGTCTAGAGATAGATTTGGCAAAAAACCTTTTTATTATTATAAAAATGAAGATACTTTTATTTTTTCTTCTGAGATAAAAGCTATTTTAACCCATCCAGAAGTAAAAACTTCTCCAAATATAACTTTTTTAGAAGATTATGTAAAATATGGATGCAAAGAGTATACAAAAGAAACAGCCTTTGAAAATATTTATAGGTTTGATTTTTCATCTTATTTTGAAGGTAAATTTGAAGATATAATAAATTCTTTTGTTCAAATAAAATTTTGGAGGTTGAAACCAAATTTGTCAAATGAAAATTTTGATGAAGAAAAATTAAAAGAATATGCCAAAAAATATTATGAACTTTTAGAAGATGCAGTAAGGATAAGACTAAGAGCTGATGTTAAAGTTGGTTCAGCTTTGTCTGGAGGGCTAGACAGTAGTTCTATTGTTTATCTAGTAAATAAACTATTGAAAGAACAAGGAAAAGAAGACTTGCAGGAAACATTTTCTAGTGTGTATAAAAGTGCTGAAACAAAATATTGTGATGAAAGTGAGTTTATAGATAAAGTTGCAAATTATCTAAATGTTCACTCAAACCAAATAGAGCCAAAAGAAAAAGATGTGCCAAGAGAACATTCAAAAATGATTTGGTATGTGGAAAACCCACCAGAAGGTACCTGTATGTCTGGGTGGTATACATTTAAGCTTGTATCTCAAACTGATGTAAAAGTTACTTTAGATGGTCAAGGTGCAGATGAGCAACTAGGTGGGTATTTATCATACTTAATAAACTATATGGTTTCATTAGATATTTTTAATATGATTAAAGAAACTAAATACTGGTTTAAAATACCAAATGCAAGTAAATATGTTAATATAGGTATTATAATAGGTCTTTTTAGAAAAATATTTGGTGATATATTTACAAAAAAAATTATTAAATTTTTTTTCAAAAGAGACTTTGAGTTTAATTTAAATCAAAAACTTGCAAATGATATAAATACAAAATTAATAACTTTAATACACTATTCTGATCATATTTCAATGGCTCATAGTATAGAATCTCGTATGCCTTTTATGGACTATAGATTGGTTGAATTTTTAGCTTCGGTTCCAGCTTGTTATAAAATGAGAAATGGCTGGACCAAATATATCGCAAGAGTTGCTTTTGATGGTAAATTGCCAGATGAAATAACTTGGAGAAGAGACAAAATGGGTTGGCCTATTCCTGAGAATTACTGGTTTAAGGGAAATTTAAAAGAGTGGTTTATACAAAAAGTTGAAAGTTCATCATTAGTTAAAGAGTTAGCTCTAAATTTAAATATCAAACAAGAGCTAGATAAAAATACAAATATAGTAAAATTAATAAGATATTTAAATATTGTAGAGTTTGAAAATTTATTTTTAGAAAAATAAATTTTCATTGTGAAATATTATAATTTTAAAAAGGATATGCTGTATTGTTTAAAAGAATATTAAAATATATTAAAACTAGATTGTATGTTAATGAAACTATTATTTTATTTTTTTTAGAACAATTTCAAAATCAAATTTCCAAGGTAGAAATAAAGTATGCTACATATGATAATCTAAAAGATATTTTGAATTTCCAAGACAAAAGATACATCAAAATATTTGAAAATTTTTTAAATATAGGCGACAAAGGATACTTTGCATATTTAAATGATAAATGCGTTCATAGAAGTTGGGTTAAGTTCAATGAACAGATAGTTTATCCCCATTTTGCAAGCTCATATAAGTTAAAGAAAGATGAAATTTTTATTCATTATTGTGAAACATCGCTAGAGGCAAGAGGACAAAATATTTACCCGCATGTTCTCTCTGTAATTTGTAATGAACATAAGTTAAATAAAATTTTAATAGCCATAAATGAAAAAAATATACCATCTTTAAAAGGAGCAAAAAAAGTGGGATTTTGTGAACTATATAAAATACATGTACTAATAATATTAGGAATAAAATTTGTTAAATATGAAAATAAAAAATAATTTAAAAAGAGATGAAAATAATATGACAAACAAAGAAAAGTATAGAGAATTTTGTAAAAAAGAAAAAGATATTCCTATTTTTAGTAAAGATTGGTGGTTAGATGCTGTTTGTGGTGAGGATGATTGGGATGTTGCTTTAGTCGAAAAAAATAATAATATTGTGGCAAGTTTCCCTTATAGAATTACATATAAATATATATTTAAATTAATACATATGCCAACACTTACTCAGCAGATTGGAGTGCATATTAAATATCCAGAAAATCAATCATACTATAAAAGAATTTCTTGGGAAAATCAATTAATTTCAGAACTTATAGATAAATTACCAAAATTCGATTATTTTTGTCAAAATATTCATTCCAATAACTCTAATTGGTTGCCTTTTTATTGGAAAGGTTTTAATCAAACCACTCGTTATACTTATAGATTATATAATATAAAAGACATAGAGCAAATTTTTAATAATTTTTCTCATTCAAGAAGAAAAGATATTAAAAAAAATCAAAATAAAATTAATGTTAAATTTGATTTAGATTTTAATCAATTTTATGAATTACAGAAAAAAATGTACAAAAATGTAAGCTTTTCTAAAGAATTATTTAGCAAAATTTATCATTCTGTATATAAGAATGAATCCGGAAGAGCTATATATGCAATAGATGATGAAAAAAATATACATTCTGCTTTGTTTATTATGTGGGATAGCTGTTGTGCTTATTATATATTAACTTGTATAAATCCTAATTTTCGTAATAGCGGAGCTGATAGTTTACTTATTTATGAGTCTATAAAATATGTATCTCAATTTGTTGATGTGTTTGATTTTTTTGGTAGCATGATGGAGAAAGTAGAGCCTGTAAGAAGAAGCTTTGGTGCAGTTCAAGTTCCATATTTTACTATTACAAAAACTAATTCTAAAATTTTAAAAATTCGAGAGCTTATTAAAGAGATAGTTAAATGATAAAAATTGTAACACCAGATAATAATAAACAAGAAAGAAAATATATCCTTGATATAATATTCAATGAATTTTTAGGGTTAGAGTATATCTTAGAGTATAAAAAAGATTTTGAGTTTTGGCAAATAGAGCTTGAAAATGGTAAAAAAATAAAATTTAAAGATAGTTTTTTTAATAAATTCCCAAATGAGTTAGAATATTTAAAGCTCGAAAACATACCAGATAAAGTTGAATTCGTGACAAATAAATTTTTAGCTGAAGAAGATATTCCTATGATTTATGGAAGTTCTGATATAAAAGTTTTTAATGATGAGATAGTTTGTGGTATAGATATCTTTGCATCTGGTTTTTTTATGCTTACTCGCTGGGAGGAGTATGTAAATAAAAATAGAGACTCTCATGATAGATTTCCAGCATATGAAAGTTTGGCTTACAAGCAAGGATTTTTAGATAGACCTGTAGTGAATGAATACTTAGAAATGTTAAAAAATATGATGATAGGTTTAGATGAAGAATTGGAATTTAAAAAAAGAAAATTTGAATTTATATTAACTCATGATGTAGACCATATTTATAAATGGGATACACCTAAAAAATTTATTAGGCATTTATGTGGGGATATTATTTTAAGAAAATCATTTAAAGAATTTTTTAAAAGTATTTTGTACTACATTAAAGTTAGAATAAAAATAGTCAATGATCCATATGATACATTTGATTATTTAATGAATGTAAGTGAAAAAATAGGAACAAAGTCTTATTTTTTCTTTATGGCTGAAGGTTTAACTAATTTTGATAATAGATATAAAACAGATGATAAAATAGTTGTTGAACTATTTAATAAAATTAAATCAAGAGGACACTATATAGGAATACATCCAACATATAATGCATATAATGATAAATCACAATTCAAAAATGAAAAAAAAGAATTAGAAGAAAATTTTGGAGTTAAAATTAGTTTTGGCAGAGAACACTATTTAAGATTTGAACTTCCTAATACTTGGCAGATTTGGGAGGATAATGAGATGCAGTGGGATAGTACGCTTGGTTATGCCGACAAAGAAGGTTTTAGATGTGGTGTTTGCTATCCATATAGTGTTTTTAATGTATTAACACAAAAAAAACTTAATCTAAAAGAAAAGCCGTTAATTGTAATGGATGGAAGTTTAAAAGAACAAAAAAATATGAATAGTACACTAATGACTGAAAAAATTTTAAAATTAATAAAAAAAACGAAAAAATATAATGGAGAATTTGTCTTTTTATGGCATAATAGTAGTTTTAATGTATGTGAATGGAGAGAATATAATGTTTCATACGAAAGTGCAATAATTGAGATAGCATGAAAAAATTTTTTTTTGAATTTATAATTTTAGTATCCATTAAGCTAATATTAGATTATGAATACATATTTTTTGTATTTGAAAATTATGAGTATATGGGGTTTAATTATAATTTTGATATAAATTTATATATAGTTGGTTGGCTAATATATATATTAATATATATATTAATATATATTAAAAGAAATTTATATATGTATGATTTTTATATTTTTATATTTTTATTATGGTGCTTACCAAATATAATAATTTATACATTTCATAGCCAAAATTTTTATTTTTTATTGCTATTAATAATTCCTTTTATCTTAATTGTGTTATTAACATTTGACTCAAAAAGTATTAATGTTAAAAAATATCCTCTTGGAAAAATTACATTAATTTTAATTTCATTAATGGCTATATTGGTTACAATTATAAATTTTTACCTAACAACAGGTGGAAATGTTGTATTAAATTTTGAAGATGTTTATATACATAGAAGTTCATTTGGTGCTAGTTCATTTTCTGGAATATTTGGTTATCTAAATAGCTGGACTTTTAAGATATTTAGTGTTATATTTCTCTTATGGAGTCTTGAAAAACGGAATAAAATGTTGATTATAATTTCATTCATTTTTATAATTTTACTTTTTATGTTTTCTGGACATAAAAGCACTTTAGAAGCTTTAATACTAATTCTATTCTTTTATTTCTTATATATCTTTAAAAATACTAGTAGCATTATTATAGTATCTTTTTTTTTATTAATAAGTATTTGTATATTTATGGGAGCAGTTTTTAATAATAATATTTTTGAATCTTTAATAATAAGAAGATTGTTAATTGTTCCTGCTCATTTAAATTTTACATATTTAGATTTTTTTTCAAATAATGATTATATTTATTGGTCAAATAGTATATTAAAATCATTTTTTACATATCCTTACGACCTTGAAATGACACATGTTATAGGAGAGTATCTTGGATATCCAAAAATGGGAGCCAATACAGGCTTTTTAGCTTCTGGTTATGCTCAATGCGGGGTTATTGGAGTTTTTTCATATACAATGTTTGGAATCATTATAATGAATATAATAAATTTATTAGCAAAGTCATATTTAAAATACTTTTATATGTCTATGTTATTTATTCCTTTGTTAACATTATATACATCTTCTGATTTTTTTACAACCTTGTTTACGCATGGTCTTTTGGTTGCAATTTTGATTTTATTTTTTTATGATGCAAAAAAATATATTTTAAAATTTGGAAAATTTAGATTGGAAATATAAAATTAAATATATAAGAAATATAATAATTAATTTAATATATTATAAGCATATAAAAGTAAAATAATATAAAGCGTATTATAAGAAATTATATTGCTAAATCATATATTGTATAGGATGTAAAAATAAAAAAATATAAAAAATATAATTTATAGTGATTTTTTTATACCATCTAAGCTTAATAATTATGAAGAAATTATTAAAAAAGCTTTAAAAATAGGTGATTTTGTGATAATTTTAAAATAATTTATGAAAGTGTAAGATGTTAAGTAAAATTTTATTTTATAAAATTAAGGAAATTAAATGCAAGCTAAAATAACACATCTAACATCAGCTCATGAAAGATATGATACTCGTATTTTTGTTAAAATGTGCTCATCATTGGCTAAAATTAGTGATTTTAAAGTTAGTTTAATTGTTGCAGATGGCAAAGGTAATGAAGTTAAAAATAATGTAAATATTATTGATGTTGGTAGTAAAACAGGGGGTAGGGTTGCTCGTATGACAAAAACTGTTAAAAAGGTATTTTTAAAAGCAAAAGAGCTTGATAGCGATATATATCATCTTCACGACCCAGAGCTTATACCAATTGGACTAAAATTAAAAAAACTTGGCAAAAAAGTAATTTTTGACTCTCATGAAGATGTTCCCAAGCAAATTCTTGGAAAACCATATTTAAACAAATTTGCAAAAATAGTGCTTTCAAATATTTTTAAAATTTACGAAAAATATAGTTGTAAAAAATTTGATGCAATCGTTACTGCAACACCATATATAAGAGACAAATTTTTAAAAATAAATAAAAACAGCATAGATATAAATAATTTTCCTATTTTAGGAGAGCTTTCAAATGAAATTTCTTGGGAATTAAAAAAAGATGAAGTTTGCTATATAGGTGGGATATCAGAGATAAGAGGGATAAAAGAGCTAGTTAGGGCTATGGAAAGTTTAGATGGAATAATTCTGAATTTAGTTGGCACATTTAGTGAAAAAAGTGTTGAAGATGAAGTTAAAAGATATGATGGCTGGAAAAATATAAATGAAACAGGATTTTTGGATAGAGTTGGAGTTGCAAATATATTAGCAAGCTCAAAAGCAGGGTTGGTAACCTTCCATTCTTTACCAAACCACACTGATTCCCAGCCAAATAAAATGTTTGAATATATGAGTGCAGGGGTTCCTGTAATTGCTTCTAATTTTATATTATGGAAAGATATAGTTGAAAAAAATTGTTGTGGAATTTGTGTAGACCCATTAAACCCAAAAGAGATATCTGATGCTATTGAATATATTATAAAAAATCCTCAAGAGGCAGAACAAATGGGCAAAAATGGCAAAAAAGCTATTTTAGAAAAATACAATTGGAACATTGAAGAAAAAAAACTTTTTAAAATTTATGAGGATATATTAAGATGAAAATTTTAACAATTTTGGGTGCAAGACCACAGTTTATAAAAGCAGGTAGTGTTTCAAGACAGATTTCAAAATATAACGATATAAAAGAGGTTATAGTCCACACTGGACAGCATTATGATACCAATATGAGTGATATTTTCTTTGATGAGATGAAGATTAAAAAACCTGATTATTTTTTAGGTATAGGCGGGAAAAGCCATGGTGCTATGACTGGTCAAATGATAGAGAAAATTGAAGAGGTTGCCATTAAAGAAAACCCTGACTTTATAATAGTTTATGGAGATACAAATTCAACTTTAGCAGGTGCTATTGTTTCTTCAAAACTTCATATTAAATTGGTTCATATTGAAGCAGGGCTTAGAAGTTTTAATATGCAAATGCCAGAAGAGGTAAATCGAATACTTACAGATAGAGTTAGCAATCTTTTGTTTTGTCCTACAGATACAGCTGTTAAGAATTTAAAAAATGAGAATTTTCCATTTAATACTTTAAATTTTAGACAAGAAATTTATAAAGTTGGCGATGTTATGCAAGATGGTGCTATGTTTTATAGAAATTTTGCAACAAAGCCAAGCTATGATATAAAAAGCGATTATATACTTTGCACCATCCATAGAGCAGAAAATACTGATGATGTGAAAAAGTTAACCAATATATTTGAGTCTTTAAATCAAATTTCAAAAGATATACAAATAATTTTACCACTTCATCCACGAACAAAAAAAATGCTTACTAATTTAAATATAAATACTCATAATCTAACTATAATAGAGCCAGTTGGATACCTAGAGATGGTTTGGCTTATTGATAATTGTAGTTTTGTTATGACAGACAGCGGCGGCCTTCAAAAAGAGGCATATTTTTTCAAAAAACCTTGTATAACATTAAGGGATGAAACTGAGTGGGTTGAGCTAGTTGAATGTGGGGCAAATACACTAACAGGTGCCAATAAAGAAAAAATCATAAATGCTTACAAAAATGTGGTAAAATTTAAAGATGAAAATTTGCCTTTAAATTTATATGGTGGCGGAAAAGCTAGTGAAAATATAGTAAAAGAGTTGTTGGGATTTATGCAATGAATATTTGGATAATAAATGAATATGCCGGAAGTCAATATCATGGAATGGAATTTAGGCATTATTATTTGGCAAAAGAATTTTTAAATGAACATAGTGTAACTATAATAAGCTCATCTTATTCACATCTACTTGAAAAATTGCCAACAAAAAATATAGAATTTATAGATGGAGTTGAATATTTATGGCTTAAGATGCCAAAATATGGAAATGCACATAGTAAAAAAAGAGTTTTAAAGTGGTTTTTATTTGCATTTAAATGCTTTTTTTTGCCCTTAAAATTATCTAAGCCAGATATAATAATAGTTTCACCTATAGCCCCTTTTTCTATCTTGCCTTCTTGGCTCATATCAAAATTTTATAAATCAAAATTAATATATGAAATTAGAGATATATGGCATTTATGGTTTTGGCAACAGAAATATTAGTATTTATAGTTGAATTATATTGGAGTATAAAAAATAAATTATGGAAAAATAATTATATTAAAATATTATAGTTGTCAAAAAAGATTACAATATCATATATATTGAAAAATAAATTATACAAAACTATAATTATTATATTTATATTTTATTATAAAAGAACTAGGATAATAAATTTAAGTACTTAAAATATTCAGAAAAAGAGGGTAATAATGAACAAACAATATAAAATAACAATAGCAGGAACAGGCTATGTGGGCTTGTCAAATAGTATGCTTTTATCAAGATATAATAAAGTAATTGCTTTAGACATAGTCCCACAAAAAATAGAACTCTTAAATAAAAAAATATCTCCGATAGAAGATAAAGAAATCTCAGAGTATCTTTTAAGAGATGATATAGATTTTAAAGCAACTTTAGACAAAAAAGAGGCTTATATGGATGCTGATTATATTATAATAGCCACACCAACTGATTATGACCCTAAAACAAACTATTTTAATACAAAATCAGTTGAATCTGTAATTACGGATATTTTAGAGATAAATAAAAAAGCAACCATAGTTATAAAGTCAACTGTTCCTGTTGGATATACAAAAGAGATAAATAAAAAGTTTAATGTGGATAATATTATTTTTTCTCCTGAGTTTTTAAGAGAAGGTAAAGCACTATATGATAACTTATATCCAAGTAGAATAATAGTTGGTGAAAGAAGTAAAAGAGCTGAGATATTTGCAAGTTTACTGGCACAAGGTGCTATAAAAGAAAATATAGACATTCTTTTTACAGACTCTACTGAAGCAGAAGCAATAAAGCTTTTTTCAAATACTTATCTTGCTATGAGAGTAGCTTATTTTAATGAGTTAGATTCTTATGCACAAGTTTATAGCCTAGATACAAAACAAATAATAGAAGGTGTGTGTTTAGATCCAAGAATAGGAAATCATTACAATAATCCAAGCTTTGGTTATGGAGGATATTGTCTTCCTAAAGACACTAAACAACTTTTAGCAAATTATCAAAATGTTCCTTCAAATATGATAGAAGCTATAGTAAATGCAAATAGAACTAGAAAGGATTTTATAGCTGAGGATATATTATCAAAAAATCCTAAAATTATTGGAGTTTATAGACTTACTATGAAAAGTGGTTCAGATAATTTTAGAAGTTCTGCAATACAAGGTATAATGAAAAGAATAAAAGCAAAAGGTGTTGAAGTTATAGTATATGAACCAAATTTAAATGAAGATCTATTTTTTAATTCAAAAGTTATCAAAGATTTAGATGAGTTTAAAAAGATTTCTGATATTATAGTTACTAATAGAATGGAAAATACACTAAGTGGTGTAAAAGATAAAATATACACAAGAGATGTGTTTAATAGTGATAGTTAAATTTAGGGAAATTTTTCATGAATGATTTGGTTTCAATTATAACACCTTCTTATAAATCTAAAAAATTTATAGAAGAGACTATTAATTCAGTTTTAAGTCAAACTTATATAAATTGGGAAATGATTATAGTTGATGATTGTTCTCCGGATGATTCCAATCATGTTATTGAATTTTATGTAAAAAAAGATAATCGTATAAATCTTATAAAACTAGATAAAAATAGTGGTCCAGCTATTGCGAGAAATAAAGGAATAGAAGTTGCTAAAGGTAGATATATAGCATTTTTAGACTCGGATGATTTATGGCTTCCTCAAAAATTAGAAAGACAAATAAACTTTATGAAAGAAAATGGTTTAGCTTTTACATATTCATCATATTATATAATAAGTGAAGATGGAAAAAATATAGGAGAATTTAAAACAAAAGAATATATTAATTATAATACTATGCTAAAAACTTGCAGTGTTGGGTGTTTAACTGCTATATATGATATAGAAAAAATAGGTAAAATTTTTATGCCTTTAATCCCTAAAGGGCAAGATTATGCAACTTGGTTAAAAATTTTTAAAAAAATAAAATATTCTAAAGGAATATTAGAACCATTAGCAATGTATAGGATAGTAGAAAATTCAGTTTCTTCAAATAAAATTAGGGCGGCTAAACAACAGTGGAAAATATACAGGAAAGTGGAAAATTTAAATATCTTTAAAAGCTTATATTATTTTATTTTTTATGCGTATAATGGTGTAAAAAAATATAAATAAAAAAATATAAAGAGATTTGTAATATTCTTTGATTGCTAAATTCCTTTTTTACTTAAAACAACTAAAATTGTTTTATATATTATTTTTAATTCAAGTAAGATGTTCCAATGCTTTATATAGTATAAATCATACATTAGTTTTTGTTTTGTATCTTCTATATTTTTTCCATATGGATATTTTACTTGTGCCCAGCCTGTAATTCCTGGTTTTACAAGATGTCTTTCATGGTAGTAGGGTATCTCTTTTTCATATTTTTCTACTAAGATATTCCATTCAGCCCTAGGTCCTATAAAATGCATATCGCCTTTTAAAACATTTATTAGTTGTGGTAGTTCATCAATCCTAGTTTTTCTCATAGTTTGACCCCATGGAAAAATTCTTGAGTCGTTTTCTCTAGTATATGGGTCATGATGTGAATTTATATCCATAGAGCGAAATTTGTAGCATCTAAAAAGCTCTCCATTCCTACCAACTCTTAATTGTTTAAACATACTAGTGCCAGGGGATTCTTCTTTTATCTTTTTTCTTGCATAAAGCATTATAGGCCAAGAGAGCAAAGCCAAACAAAAAACTCCAATATAGTCTACAGCTCTTTTTAAGATATACTCAAAAATATTATATGGCTTCATATCCTCTAGATAGTCTAACTCAGTATGGCTATCTGGTATATAGCATTTAAATAGATATTTTTCCATAAAGTGTTCAATGGTTATGATTTTTAATTTTTTATCTGGTTTTAGTTTCTGTTTGGTTAGGTATTGTATGATTTTATCTCCAACTTTAGCTTTTGTGTTAAGCACAAGTAGTGTTTTTTTGCTATTTTGTATCTTGCTGTCTAGTTCAGCTAAAACTTCATTTTCATCTCTATCTGTATATTTAATGATAGTAATTTCTTTAAATTTTTTATTTAATTTATCTATTTCAAATTTATGAAATTTATACTTTCTACCTAAAAAAACCATCAATAACCCTTAAATTTTATCTATAAAAAAAGAACAAATTTATATTCTTTTTTTATAGAAATTAATTCATTTTATGTTACAAGTTCCGTAAATTCTCTCTTTGCCTAGATTTTTAGATAGACTAGATTTTAATACTCTAGTGTATTTTGAGTCTTTTGGTGAACCATTTAAAATATCATCATATGTAAAAATTCTATCATAATAATCGTTTGTAGCTTGATCATCTATTGTTAATCTACCAAAGTCAATACTTGCACCTATATAAATTCCAGTAACTTCCCCAGGTCTTACCATCCAAGCTGAAACTTCTGGTAAATCAGTTGCTACCCCAGCACTTTTTCCTTCAACAAAGCTAACACCAGCATTAAGTTCTAAAGTGTCTTGGCCATTGAAAAGATCTCTAAAAGATTTACTTGTTTGAAAAAGCATAACTATATCAGTTGATTGATACCCAGCTTGTAAGCCAGCTCCAAAACCTCTGTATCTTACCATTATAGGTGATGTCCAGTCGCCATTCTCATCTTTCATGGAAAATATACCATTTCCACTTTGCACAGACGCAATTAAGCCACTTTTTACAACATCTGTTAAAACAACAACTGCTTTTGCATTTTTAATGTATTTTTCAGAAATTGTTTTGTTTGCTTCGCAACCAAAAGAGTTAATCACATTTGCTGCAGCATAAACTTGTTGATTTTGAAAAACATCTGCATTTGCGTATAAGCAAAAAAATAAGACTAGAAGTAGTTTTCTCATACTTTACCCTTTATAAATATAATTTTGATAATATTATAACAATAAAATTTGATTTTAGTATTAAATTTAGGTTAAAATCTTTATAAAAACTTAAAAATTTAGGAAAAACATGAAAAAACTTTTAATTTTGCTAGTTTTTCTCACTAGTCTGGTATCAAATGAAATTATAAACGGGGAAACTCAGGTCTTAAAAATTGATAAAAATAGTGTTGGCAAACTTTATGTAAATGGTAAAAAAGAGCTATGGATAACTAATCCTATAAACGAAGATGAAAAAATAGCTTTAGTCTCAGCAAACTATAGAGCAAAAAATGATATTGTTGTGAAACATTTTATAAATGGCAATGAACAAGTGATTGAATTTAAACTAATTAAAGGAAAATACAAGCAGGAGACTTTAAAAGTTAGCAATAGCAAAGTTAGCCCACCAAAAGAGGTTTTAAAAAGGATAAAAAAAGAAAGAGATGAGGCTTATGCAATATATGCTTTAAGGAGTGATGAGTTTTTATTTGATTCTAAATTTATATATCCAATGGATAGTCAAATCACATCAGACTATGGAAATGCTAGGGTTTTTAATGGAAGTTTGAAAAGCTACCACTCTGGAACAGATTTTAGAGCAGCTGAGGGAACTAAGATAAAAGCTAGCAATGATGGGGTTGTAAAAATTGCAAAAGATAGATATTATGCTGGAGGTTCTGTGGTAATTGACCATGGAGGCGGAGTTTATTCGCAATATTATCATATGAGTAAAATTTACGTTAAAGTTGGACAAAGTGTTAAAAGAGGTGAAATTTTAGGACTTAGTGGCTCAACTGGTAGAGTTACTGGACCGCACTTACACTTTGGTATGGTTGTAAATGGAAATAATGTAAATCCACTAAAGTTTATAGATGTTATAAACTACGCTTTATTTGGTTAAAATGAAAAATAGCTCCAAAAATCCACTAAAATTTAGTGATTTTTTTAACTCTTGGCTAAATGAACACTATTATAAACAAGGTATATATATAGGAAAAAAAGGTGATTTTTATACCTCTGTAAGTGTTGGCTCTTTGTTTGGAATTTGCATAGCTAAAAAGATTTTATCTTTAAAAGATAAATTTGATGGCAAAATTTCTATAGTTGAAATAGGTGCAAATGAGGGTTATCTTTTAGCCGATATAGTTCAAGGAATTTATACATTTAATAGTGATGCCTTAAATGATTTTGAGTTTTGTATCATTGAACCACACGAAATTTTAAGAAAAAAACAGCTACAAACTTTTAAAGAAAAATTTGGAGATGAGATAGAAATAAGGCATTTTTCTATTTTGGATGAAGCTAAATTTAATGAGGCTATTTTTATATCAAATGAACTATTTGACACTTTTAGTTGCGAGGTTGTTGATAGAGATAAAATGCTTTTTATAGACAATTTCATACCAAAGTTTGAAAAAATAGACAATAAAACCAAAGAGTTAGCAAAAAAATATAAAATTACAAAAGGAGAAATTCCAATAAATTTAGATATCTTTTTAAAAGATATCTATAACTCTTGTTCTAAATTTAGTTTTATTACATTTGATTATGGAGACATAAAAGCAAAAGGAGATTTTAGTTTGAGAGTTTATAAAAATCACAAAGTTTATAATTTTTTTGAAATAGAGAATTTAGAGAATTTTTATGGAAAAAGTGATATAACTTATGATTTGAATTTTGGTATTTTAAAAAATGAGTTTTTAAAATTTAAAGATGTAAAATTTGAAAACTATTCATCGCAGCAAAAAGCACTGCTTGATTTTGGTGCTGTAGATATTTTAGATATTTTACTTAAAAAAGGTGGAGAAATAGCATATAAAAATGGAGCTAGTCAGTTAAAAAGACTAATTTATCCAGAGGAATTAGGCACAAGATTTAAGATGATGGAATTTAGTAAAGGGCTGAAATGAAAATAGCAGTTGAGTGTGAATGTATAATTATGCAAAAAACATTGGAGATATTTTTGAAGGATTTTTTAGTAAATCATGAAAATGCCGATTTTATAGTAAGTGATATTAAAAAGAATTTGTCTAAAGATACTTTTTTGATCTCAAACGATTCTCCTTATATGAATTTACCTTTTAATAAAAATCAACTTATAGTTGCGCTTGAAGAGTATAATTTTATGTTAAATTATAAGAAAGAGGAAGTTATGAGAGGCAATATAGAGGATAAAATTTCAACTCTTTGTGATGAGTTTAAAAAAAGCTTAATTAAAATAGTAAAAGAACATTATGAATAAACTATATATAACTATAAACAGCGGAAAGTTTAAAGGTAAAAAGCTAGTTCTTCCAAGTATGGAAACTACAAGAAGCACAAAGTCTATTGTAAAAGGTTCATTTTTTGATACTTTTCGTTATGAGATAAGCGGCGCTATATTTATAGAGGTTTTTGGCGGTAGTGGAAGTATGGCAGCTGAAGCTTTAAGTAATGGTGCAAAAAAAGCTTATGCTATAGAAAAAGATTTTAATGCATTTAAGATATTAAAAGAAAATTTCAAAAATCTAGATAAAAATTTGTTAGCTATAAATGCAGACAGTTTTGTAAAAATTCATGAAATTATAAAAAATATAGACGAAAAAATTATAATTTATATAGATCCACCATTTAGCATAAGAGATGGAAAAGAGCAAATTTATGAAATGACTATAAAAATGATAGAAAAGTTTTCCAATCAAAATATATTTTTAATAGCTATAGAACATATTAGCAGTGTTGAGTTTAAACTCAAAATAGGACAATTTAAAAAGATAAAAAGTAAAAAATTTGGACTAACTACATTGAGTTATTATGAAAAATCTTAAGCAAATTTTAAACTATCACGCAGACATTAAAAATTGCCCACAAAATCTTTTTAATTCTGCTGACCCTTTACAAGTTGCAACTAAGTTTAAAGAGCCAAACATAGCTTTAATTTGTGCTTTGTTTGCATATGGAAATGCAAATTTGATAGTAAAGTTTTTAAACTCTTTAAATTATGAGCTTTTAGATGAGAGCGATGAAGAGATAAGGCGATTTTACAGGACTTTTAAATATAGATTTCAAAGCATTGAAGATGTGGCTGAAATTTTTATAACCATTAAAAGACTTAAAAATGACGAAAGCATTGAAGAACTAATAAAAAAGGGCTTTTTAAAAGATGAAACTATGATAAGTGGTATATCAAATTTAATTACAAAAATATATAGTTTAAATTCATATAGAAGTCAAGGTTATGAGTTTTTCTTCGGACAACCTGTAGTAAAATCTCCAAAATCACCCTACAAAAGATATAATATGTATCTTAGGTGGATGGTAAGAGATAGTGATATTGACCTAGGACTTTTTAAAAGTTTGGATAAAAAAGATTTGTTGATTCCACTTGATGTTCACACTCATAGAGTCTCACAAAGGCTAGGGCTAATAGATAGAAAAAGTTATGATTTTAAATCGGTAGAACTTTTAACAAATAAACTAAGAGAATTTGACAAAAATGACCCAACTAAGTATGACTTCGCACTATATAGACTTGGTCAAAGTGGCGAAATAGATGAACTTTTAAAGGAAAATAAAAATGGAATTTGAAATTTGGCAATTTGCAGTTTTTTTTATTGTGGCTTTTATAGGCGGTTTTATAGATGCTATTGCAGGTGGCGGGGGACTTATATGTCTGCCTATTTTAATGATGATGGGAGTTCCTGCTCACACTGCACTTGCAACAAATAAACTTCAAGGAAGTTTTGGAACCCTTTCTGCAACCATAAATTTTGCATTAAAAGGTTATATTGACTTTAAAGAGATATTTTCAGGGATAGTTTTTACTTTTATTGGAGCTTGTTTAGGCACAACTTTGATTTTATTTTTAGATGCTAGTTTTTTAAACTACTTAATTCCAATTTTGCTTTTTATAATATTTGTTTATACTATATTTTCTCCAAATTTAGGAGAGATTGAAAAAGAGGCTAAAATGAATGCAAAGCTTTTTTACATAGTTTTTGGTCTAATTCTAGGCTTTTATGATGGATTTTTTGGTCCTGGAACTGGCTCGTTTTGGATGTTTGTGTTTATTGGACTAATGGGATTTGCTATGAAAAAAGCGGTTGCATGCACTAAAGTTTTAAATTTTACTTCAAATATAGTTTCTCTAGCTGTTTTTATAGTAGGTGGACACATTTTATGGGCTGTTGGCTTACTTATGGGGGTTGGGCAAATTTTAGGTGGATATGTTGGTTCAAATTTTGTAATTAACAAAGATGTGAAATATATAAGAATTATATTTTTAACTATGGTTGGGCTTACTATTTTAAAATTGATTTATGATTTAATTTAACTACAATATTAATTTGTACTTTTTAACATTTTGAATGATTTTAAATCCAGTTATATATAGTTAATATTAAACTTAATAGTTTTTTAAAGCATTTTAAATAAAATTTAACCTATTTTAGTGTAGAATATTACATTATTTTAATAGCGAGGTTTTTATATGTTAAAGGATATTTTTTTATTTGCTGGTAGTCTAATTAGCTATAACCATACGTTTATATACCTATTTCACCTATTTTTGTCAGTAGGTTTGATTGTTTGGATTGCTAGATCTGCTACAAAGTCAATTCAACTAGTTCCACACGGAACTCAAAATATTCTTGAGGCTTATTTGCAAGGCGTTTTAATTATAGGTAGAGATGCTATGGGAAGTATGGAGCTTTCAAGAAAATATCTACCACTTATTGCTACTTTAGGTTTTGTTATATTTACAGGCAATGTTATGGGTATGATTCCAGGTTTTGAGTCAATTACCGCAAGCTTAAATCTTACTCTAGCTCTAACTTTATGTGTTATTATATATTATCATTATGAGGGTGTAAAAACACAAGGTGCGATTAATTATATCAAACACTTTGCTGGTCCGGTTGCATTTTTAGCACCTCTTATGTTTTTTATAGAGATAGTTTCGCACCTTTCAAGAGTTGTTTCTTTATCTTTCCGTCTTTTTGGAAATATTAAGGGTGATGATCTGTTTTTACTTGTTATGTTAACTTTAGCACCTTGGTTTGTTCCTATGGTTCCATATGCCCTTTTAACTTTTATGGCACTACTACAAACTTTTATTTTCATGACATTAAGCTATGTTTATTTAGCTGGTGCTGTTGTTGTCGATGAGCATTAATTCATATCTAGCTAGCTTGCTATAAGCTAGCTATCTTTATTATATTAAATTTTTCATTTTCTACTATAGCTTTTACTAAAATTAAAACTTTTTATTGTAGAATATAAAATTAAGAATTTTAAAGGATAATATATATGTTTGAAACGGTAATAGGCTTAGAGGTTCATTGTCAGTTAAATACAAAAACTAAGATATTTTGTTCATGCTCTACTAGTTTTGGTGATGAGCCAAACACCCATGTTTGTCCTGTATGCTTAGCGCTTCCAGGAGCACTACCTGTTTTAAATAAAGAAGCAGTTAAAAAGGCTATTAGCTTTGGAACTGCTGTAAATGCAACAATCAATCAACACTCAGTATTTGATAGAAAAAACTACTTTTATCCAGATTTACCAAAAGCATACCAAATTTCTCAATTTAGCGTTCCAATAGTAGAAAATGGTGAACTTTTTATAAGTGTTGATGGAAAAGAAAAAAGAGTAGGCATTACAAGAGCCCACCTTGAAGAAGACGCAGGAAAAAACAACCATGAGAGTAATAGAAGTTTGGTTGATTTAAATAGAGCTGGAATTCCACTTCTTGAGATTGTAAGTGAACCTGATATGAGAAGTAGTGATGAAGCTGTTGAATACCTTAAAAAACTACATTCAATACTTAGATTTATAAATATAAGTGATGCAAATATGCAAGAAGGTAGCTTTAGATGTGATGTTAATATCTCTATTAGGCCAAAGGGCGAAGATAAGCTATATACTAGAGTTGAGATCAAAAATTTAAATTCATTTAGATTTATACAAAAAGCCATAGAATATGAAGTGGAAAGACAGATTATGGCTTGGGAAGATGGTAAGTACGATAAAGAAGTTGTTCAAGAGACTAGGCTTTTTGATACCGATCTTTTAGTTACAAAATCAATGCGTGGCAAAGAAGATAGTGCTGAATATAGATATTTCCCAGACCCTGATTTGCTTCCTGTTGAAATTTCACCTGAAATGATGGAAGAAGCAATTAATATACCAGAACTTCCAGATCAAAAAAAATCTAGATATATAAATGAACTAGGTATTAAAAAAAGTGATGCAGAGGTTATTATAAGTGATTATCCTTTGGCTAGATATTTTGAGGATTTAATTAATAAAAACCACGATCCAAAACTTTGTGTAACATGGCTAACTGTCGAACTTTTAGCTAGGCTTAAAAATGGAGTTACCATAGAAGAAAGCCCAGTTAATTCTAGCAAAATGAGTGAGCTTTTAACAAGAATTGAGGATTCAACTATCTCTCAAAAAGCTGCAAAAGATGTTTTGGATTATATGTTTGAGCATGATGAAGATATTGATGAAATTATAGAAAAATTAGGACTTAAACAAGTAAGTGATGATAGCGCTATACTTGCTGTTATTGATGAAGTTTTAAGTAAAAATCAAGACAAGGTTCAAGAGTATAGGGATGGAAAAGATAAGCTTTTTGGATTTTTTGTTGGTCAAACTATGAAAGCAGGCAAAGGTGCATTTAATCCTACAAAGGTAAACGAACTTTTAAAAACAAGACTTTAAAAAAGGGGTTAAATTTGAGTAAAATTGCTGTTATTGGAGCTGGCAAATGGGGAAATGCCCTATTTAATGCTTTTAGTGAAAAGAATGATTGTGTTATTACTTCAAGAACAAAAAGAGATATCGAAAATTTTGTTTCAATTAATGAAGCTTTAGAATGTGAGTATTTAGTTTTTTCAATAGCTACTCAAATAACAGATAATTGGTTAAAGCAAAATTTTAAAAATAAAAATCAAAAAATTTTAATAACCTCAAAAGGAATAGAAGCTGAAACTGGAAGATTTTTAGATGAGATTTTTAAAAACTATACAGATGAGGGTAATATTTGCTCGCTTTCTGGTCCATCTTTTGCAACAGAGGTTATGCAAAAACTACCTTGTGCTGTAGTGGTTAGCTCAAAAAATATAGAGTTAGCAAGTGAATTTGCATCATTTTTTCCTAGCTATATGAAAGCATATGTTTCAGAGGATGTTATAGGTGCTGAGATAAGTGGTGCTTATAAGAATGTCATTGCAATCGCTAGCGGAATTTGTGATGGTCTTAAACTTGGTAATAACGCTAGAGCTAGCCTAATATCTAGAGGTCTTATAGAGATGAATAGATTTGGGAAATTTTATGGTGGTTTGGATATAACTTTTTTAGGGCTTAGTGGCGCAGGGGATCTCTTTTTGACAGCTTCAAGCAAGCTATCAAGGAACTATAGAGTAGGTTTTGGACTAGCTCAGGGTAAAAAACTTGATAAAATTTTAGATGAATTAGGTGAAGTTGCTGAGGGAGTTTTTACCTCAAAAGCAATTTTAAAACTAGCTTTAGAAAACGAAATTTATACACCAATTGCAAATGAAGTGGCTCTTGTTATGGATGGCAAAAGCTTAAAAGATAGCATTAATGATTTAATGAGACAAGATAGGGGTTAGTTTAGAGAGTTGAACTCTTTTTCCAACCTCTCTCTAATCTCATCATTTATTTTTTCATTATCTTGCAAATACTCATTTACAATATCTTCAAATTTTGTTAAAAAACTAAATATCTTTTTTTCCCATGTTAATGCATTTTTGTTACTTGAGTGCATATTTTGTATAAAAACTAGCTCTTTTCTAAGAAGAGATAGTTTTTCTATAAAATCATCTTTTTTTTCATTATCTTTTAAAACTATATTGCTAAATTTTATATCTGTGTTTAGTTTGTCAATTTCATTATCAATTTTGTCACAAAATTTAACATATCTACTCATATCTGGATTTGCTTCTTCTTTGTCAAGTTTTTGAGTTATTTTATCTATTTGTTTATAAATTATAAATCCAACCACTAAAACTGCAATTATCATAAGCTCTAAATTAAACATTTTTTTTACCTTTTAAATAACTATCTACGCCTATTAAGAATAATCCAACCCAGATTATAGCAAAACTAAGTATTTTTGCCGCATTAATATCTTCTTTATATACAAAAACAGCCAATATCGTTGTTAGAGTTGGAGATATGTATTGCAAATAACCTATGGTGGAAAAATTTAGCTTTTTTGAAGCCAAATTAAAAGTTATAAGTGGTAAAACAGTAACTAGCCCTGCTATTATGAGTATAAATCCTAGTTTGTTAAAACCAAAACTTCCAACCTCGCTAATACCTAAAAAAGATATATAGCACAAAGCTACAAAGGCTAAAACTAAAGTTTCACAAAACAAGCCTTCTAATGCAGGTATTGCAATTTGCTTTTTAATAAGTCCATATATTGAAAATGCAAGTGGTAGGAATATTGATATAATAGGTAAATTACCTAAATTTACAATTTGTATCGCTATAGCACAAACTACTAAAAAAATAGCAATTTTTTCAATTTTTGAAGTTTTTTCTTTTAAAAATACAGCCCCTAAAATTATAAACATTAAAGGGTTTATAAAATACCCTAAGCTTGCTTCTAAAATTTGGTTTGAGTTTACAGCGTATATGTAAATTCCCCAATTTATACTTATAAAACAGCCACAAGCAGTTAGTGTTAAAAATGTCTTTGTGTTTAAAATATATCTTTTTAAATTTCTAGTTTTGCCCTGTATTTTTAAAAAAATAAGGACAAAAAACACAGACCACAAAAACCTATGTGCTAAAATTTCAACAGCACTTACACTATTTAAAAGTTTAAAAAATACAGGGAACATTCCCCACATCATAAAGGTAGCTATGCCGTAAACAAGTCCTATTTTTTTATCATCTTTATTCATGGTATCCAATTTATATTTTTACACATATTTTAATATTTTTTCGATTAATGATAGCTTTATTTTATATTTTAAGATAAATTTAGATAAACTTTAAAGAAAATATAGAATTTTAAGGAATATTAATGACATGGACAAAAGATAGTTGGAGAAAATACAATATCAAACAACAGCCAACATACCCTGATTTAAAAGAGCTTAAAAGAGTTGAAGCAGAGCTTTCAAATCTACCGCCTTTAATTTTTGCAGGTGAGGTTAGAAATCTAAAAAAAGAGCTTAAAAAGGCAACCATGGGAGAAAGTTTTTTGCTTCAAGGTGGAGATTGTGCAGAGAGTTTTTCAAACTATAAAGCAGATAGTATTTTAAGTATGTTTAAGGTTATTTTGCAAATGTCTATTGCGCTAACCTATGCAGGTGGTTTTCCAATTGTTAAGGTTGGAAGAATTGCAGGGCAATTTGCAAAACCAAGAAGTAGCGATTTTGAAGAGATTGATGGAGTAAAGCTTCCAAGCTATAGAGGCGATATCATAAATGATATTGAATTTAATGAAAAATCTAGAGTTGCAGATCCAAATAAAATGATAAGTGCATATCATCAAAGTGCTTCAACTCTAAATTTACTTAGGGCTTTTGCAAGAGGTGGTTTTGCTAACTTGCATGAGATTCATAGATGGAATTTAGGGTTTATAAAAAGAGCTGATTTGGACGAAAGACTAAATGAGCTTATATCTGATATAACAAAAACTCTTGATTTTATGAATGCATGTGGCATAACTTCGGAAAATACACCACAGATAAATGAAACAACACTGTATACATCACACGAGGCACTTTTACTTCCTTATGAAGAGGCTTTAACTAGAGTTGATAGTATGACAGGGGATTATTATGATTGTTCAGCACATATGCTTTGGATAGGGGAGAGAACTAGAGGAGTAGATGATGCTCATGTTCATTTCCTAAGCGGTGTTAAAAATCCAATAGGTGTAAAAATAGGTCCAACTGCTACAAAAGATGATATTTTAGCGCTATGTGATAAGTTAAATCCTGAAAATGAGGCAGGAAGATTAAATTTAATAGTTAGAATGGGCGCAGATAAAATTGGTGATATTTTTCCAAAGATGCTTAGAGAGATTAAGAGTGAGGGTAGAATGATTCTTTGGAGCATTGATCCTATGCATGGAAATACAGTTAAGACTTCAAATAATTACAAGACAAGAGAATTTAATAAAATCTTAGATGAGGTTAAAAGCTTCTTTGAAATTCATAAAGCAGAGGGAATATACCCTGGAGGTATTCATCTTGAGATGACGGGTGAAGATGTTACTGAATGCACCGGTGGGGCTTTTAATATAACCCAAGAGAGATTATCTCACAGATACGAAACACAATGCGACCCAAGGCTTAATGTAAATCAGGCTATTGAGTTGGCATTTTTAGTAGCAGATTTGCTTAAAAAATTTAAATAATATATAAAAATATAAAGGGTTTTAAGCCCTTTATATTAAAATTTTAAACTTATTGACCTTGATAGTTGCTATTTTAATACCTTATAAAGACACTTAGCTATATAAATTTATATATGCTATTTATTAAAATAATAAAATTTTATATATAATTATGTATAAAATCAGATTATTTGTATAAAAATGTAACACTATTTGTAATTGGTGGATTAAAAAACCATTAGTTTAGTTTTTTGCTTACTATATTTAATCATCTAAGGTTATAATTTTTATATAAATTCAATACAAGGAGGATGCGCATGTCGCAACCAGATACAAAAAAAGGACTTTTAGAAGTATATTTGCAAGGCAATTTACTTATAAAAATACTAATAGGTCTTATTTTAGGTGCAATAGCAGGACTTGTGTTTCAAGATGCTATTGGCATAATAAGTTTTTTAAAGCCATTTGGTGATATTTTTGTAAGACTGCTTAAAATGATAATTGTTCCGGTGGTTATGGCTTCTTTAATTATAGGATGTAGCTCAATAGCTCCATCAGAGCTTGGAAAAGTTGGATTTAAAATTATAGGTTTTTATCTAGGAACATCTTTACTTGCTATTGTTATAGGGCTATTTGTTGGAACACTTATGCAACCAGGATTTGGTCTTGATATGATGGGTGTTAGTAGTGATTTAGCAAAAACTGCTGAGTCTCCAACAGTATCAGAAATTTTAGTTAATTTAGTACCAACAAACCCAATAGGTGCAATGGCAAGTGGAAACATACTTCAAATCATAACATTTAGTCTGTTTTTTGGTATAGCGCTAGCGTTTATAAAAGATAGTAAAGATGAAAAAATTAAGCAAGCTGGAGAATTAATATACAGCTTTTTTGAGGGAATAAATCAAATATTATACAAAATAATTGGCTGGATTATGCAGTATGCGCCAATAGGTGTTTTTGCTCTTATATTTGTTGTTTTTTCAACACAAGGTGGGGCTGCATTTGGTTCACTGTTTAGTGTAACTATAAGTGTCTATATGGCTCTTGTATTGCAAGTCGTTTTGGTATATTGTATAATTTGCTTTTTATTTAAGATAAATGCTTTTAAATTTTTATCAAAAGTTAGAGCTCCTATGATAACAGCTTTTGTTACAAGAAGTTCAGGCGGAACACTTCCTGTTTCTATGAAAACAGCTGAAGAGGAAATGGGTATTTCAAAAGGAATTTTTGGATTTACTCTACCAATAGGTGCAACTATGAATATGGATGGAACTACGATTTATCTTGGAGTTTGTGCTATATTTATAGCTAATGCTGTTGGTGTTCCGTTAGATTTTGCAGCTAAGTTAACTATTGTACTAACAGCTGTCTTGGCTTCAGTTGGAACAGCTGGCGTTCCTGGTGCAGGAGCTATTATGCTTTTAATGGTTCTTGAATCAGTTGGTTTAAAAGTTGAGGCTGGAAGTGCAGTTGCTGCAGCTTATGCTTTAATACTTGGAATTGATGCTCTTTTAGACATGGGCAGAACTTCTATGAATGTTGTTGGAGATATGGCCGGAACTCTTATAGTTGCTAAAAGTGAAAATGATGTGGATGAAAGTAAATGGGAATAGTTATTTATTAAATATTTGGCAGGCTAATAAGTTTATATTGTTAGTCTGCTATAAATTTTTGTTAAATTAAAAGATGATTTAAAACTATTTGTTTTTAGATTATAGCTAGCAAATTTAAATTTGCTAGCTATATTTTATATTATAAAGACTCTTTTATCTCTATTGTAGTGATTTTATCTCCAGCTCTTATGGAGTCTAAAACCTTTAATCCATCTTTATTTATAACTTGTCCAAAAACTGTGTGAACTCCGTCTAGATGAGGTTGCGGGCTATGACATACAAAAAATTGACTTCCGCCTGTATCTCTTCCTGCATGAGCCATAGAAAGAGAGCCTCTTAGGTGTTTATGTGTTTGATTGTCGCACTCACAAGCTATACTCCAACCAGGACCACCTGTTCCTGTTCCGTAAGGACAACCGCCTTGAATCACAAAATTTGGTATAACTCTATGGAAATTTAATCCATCATAAAATCCATCATTTGCTAAAGTTGCAAAGTTCATAACAGTTTGGGGCGTTTCATCTCCATATAGTTCTAAAACCATATCACCTTTGTCTGTTTTTATAATAGCAAATTTGTAACTATCTAAATTATCTGTTTTGTAAGTTTTCATATCTCTCCTTAGTATTTTATTATTCTATATTTGTATATATTTCTTGAACATCATCATCCTCTTCAAGTTTATCAAGAAGATGTTCGATGTCTTCTAATTCTTCTTCACTAAACTCTTTTGCGTCGTTTGGAATGAACTTTAAACTAGCATGCTTTAGCTCTAAACCTAACTTTTCAACTCCTTCGTTTAAAAGACCAAAGCTTTCATATTCGCCATAAAATGTTAGAGTTTTTTCCTCATTGTCCTCTGTTATCTCATTTACATCCATTTTTGTTAAACCATAATCAATCATTTCAAGCTCAACATCATCCAAATCCATTTTTGGCTTTTTAACCTCAAATACAGACATTCTTGAAAACATAAAATTAAGACTTCCATTTGGTAAAAACTCACCACCATTTTTGCCAAAAATTGCTTTAATATTTGCAACGGTTCTTGTTTGGTTATCTGTTGCACATTCAACTATAATTAAAGCACCATGAGGACCTTTTCCATCATAGTGTATAGTTTTTATATCAGCACTATCTTTTCCAGCTGCTCTTTTTATGGCAGCTTCTATATTGTCCTTTGGCATATTTTGTGCTTTTGCTGTAGCAATTGCAGTTCTAAGTTTTGGGTTCATTTCAGGATCTATTCCGCCTTCTTTGGCTGCTATTGTTATAGAGCGTCCAAGTTTTGGAAAGATTCTACTCATTTTCCCCCATCTAGCTTCTTTTGCTGCTCTTCTATATTCAAATGCTCTTCCCATAAAGTTTCCTTACTTATTTATAGATATTTCAAGTCCTAGATTATAGCAAAAAAGACTTAAAAATATAAATGTATAAATTTAAGAAAATATTAAAAAACAGTTTAATGATAAAGAGTATAATTATGGAAATAAATTCCAAGGAGAAAATCATGAAAAAGTTTAAGGTAGAGGGTATAAATTGTCAAAATTGTGCAAATTTAATTAAAAATAGCCTAGAAGATGATTTTGGAAAAATTGAGGTTAATGTTGCAGATAAAGAGGTATTAGTTGACATAAAAGATGAAGAAATTTCAAATTTCTCTAAAGAGATAAATGATTTAGGCTTTGAGTTTATTAAAGAGATAAAATAAAGAGATAAAAATGTCTAAAAAAATAAAATTAAATATAGTTGGTATGAGTTGTGTAAACTGTTCTAATGCTATTGAAAAGGCAACTAAAAAAATTGAAGGCGTTGCCGACTCAAGAGTAAGTTTTACTACAAATACTGGCGAATTTGAAGTAGATAGTGAAAATTTAAAAAATCAAATTATTCAAAAAATTGAAAAATTAGGTTTTGAAGTAGCTACTGATTATGAAGATTTACAACTTAAAAAGCAAAAAGCTCTTAAAGCTCTTAGAATTAAGCTTATTAGTGCATTTTTTTTGATGCTTGCTGTTATGATTCTTCATATGTTTATAAAACATAGTTTTATAAACTCATTTCTTCAGTTTGTTTTAACAACTATCATTGTTTTTTATTGTGGAAAAAGCTTTTTTGTCCATGCATATGGCTCTTTAAAAAATAGAAACTATGATATGAATGTGCTTATAGCCTTAGGTGTTGGATCTGCGTATCTATACTCTAGTTTTGTATTTTTGTTTCCACACTTAGTTGATAGCAAATTTAACTATGTATATTTTGAATCAGCTGCTATGATAGTATTTTTTATACTACTTGGTAAATATTTAGAAGAGAACTCTAAAGCAAAGGCTAATGATTATATAAAATCACTTTTAAATCTAGCTCCAAAAACAGCTACTCTTTTAAATAGTGATGGTACAACTAAAGATATTTTGGTAGAAAACTTAAATATAGGCGATATAGTAGTTGTAAAAAGTGGAACCAATATCCCTTGTGATGGTGTTGTTGTTAGCGGAGGAGCAGAGGTTGATACCTCAGCTTTAACAGGTGAATTTTTGCCTGTGTATAAAAAATTTGGTGATAGTGTAAATGCTGGATTTTTAAACACAAATGGTTTTATAAATATAGAAGTAACAAAAGCTAATCACGAAACGATGATAGCAAGGATTACTAAGCTTTTAAGCGAAGCAAGTGCTAAAAAAATGCCAGTGGCAAGACTTGCTGATAAAGTTGCAAATATTTTTGTTCCAATAGTTGTTGCTATAGCTATATTAACTTTTATAACTTGGGTTGTTTTTGGAAATGCTTATTATGGAGTGATGACTTCAATATCTGTTTTGGTTATATCTTGCCCTTGTGCTCTAGGGCTTGCTGTTCCAATCTCAATAGTTTGTGCTATTTCAAATTTAGCTAAAAATGGGGTTTTAGTTAGAAACCCAGAAGTTCTTGAAATACTTAGAGATACTAAAAATGTCTTTTTTGATAAAACAGGAACTTTAACAAATGGCAAAATTTCAGTATACACAACAAATTTAGATAATCAAAATTTAAAAGAGGTAGCTGAGGTTGAAATGCTTAGTGAACACCTAATATCAAAAGCGATTGTAAAATATGCAGAAGATAAAAACATAAATTTAGATAACTATAAAGGTGAGTATGAAAATATAGTTGGTATGGGAATTAAGAGCGATAATCTTTTAATAGGTAGCGAAGCATTTTTAATTAAAAACAATGTGAGTATAGATGAGAAACAGAAAAATGAGTATTTAAAGTTTTTAAAAAATGGACTTGGGACTGTTTTGGTTGCTAAAGATAGTAAATATCTAGGATATATAGTGTTAGAAGATACCATTAGAAAAAGTGCAAAAGAAAGTATACAAAAGTTAAATATTGAAGAGAAAAATACTATAATGCTTACAGGTGATAATGAAAATATCGCTAAATACATATCAAAAGAGCTTGGTATTAAAAAAGTTTACTCTGGTGTTTTGCCTGAAGAGAAATTTAATATAATTAAAGAGCATAAAAATAGCGGTAAAACTATTTTTGTTGGTGATGGTATTAATGATGTTTTATCTTTAAAAGAGGCTGATTGTGGTATAGCTATGAATAGCGGTACAGACATAGCAAAAAGCACCGGAGATATTTTGCTTATAAATAATGACTTAAGTGGAGTTATAAAACTTATAAAAATTTCAGAAAGAACAATGAATACAATAAAACAAAATCTTTTTTGGGCTTTTATATATAATATTATTTGTATTCCTATTGCAGCAGGAATTTTATACCCTATAAATGGAACTTTGCTTGAGCCTCATTTTGCAGCTTTAGCTATGAGTTTTAGCTCTGTAACTGTAGTTTTAAACTCACTTAGACTAAAATTTTATAAAGTTTAAAAAATGCTTAAAAGATAAAGATGGGCTATGTAAAGTTCATAAGCTATCTTTATCTTAAATAATTTATTTTTTATTTTTAATCAAAATTATAGAGATTTGAATTAAAAAAGATAATATTGACAAATATATTAAAAACTCATAAGTGTTAAATGGTTTGAAATAACTGGTAAATCCTATTTCCTTATTTAATAATAGAAAAATATATGAAGATATAAAACTAATTAAATTTCCTAATATTATTTTAAGTATTTTATTCTCTTTTGTACAAAATAGATATATTATAAATAGTATAAAGCCTAAATAAAGATATAAAATCCCATGTTTAAAATCACCTAGCATTCCTATATATAGATAAGGGATGGAAGATATTGCAAATAGTAATATATAATTTAGCTGTTTAATGTAATTTCCTTAGCTCAAATAGATAGAAGATAATATAAAAAATATTGTAAATAAAATTTAAATTTTATTTACAATCTATAATAATAAATTTAATATTTAATGCTAATATTCTAATATTATTTTATTTAAAGGATTTAAGAATGAAAAAAATTTTAATTTCATCTTTTGCAGCTCTTGCGCTACTAACAGGTTGTGCTAATACTACTACACAAAATGAAGCACCAGTTATGAAAGTTGAAAACGTTGAGGTTATAGAATTTCAAGCAGATCAAGACCAAAATTATAAAGCCACTTTAAAGTCAAGTGATATGTTTAATACTGCTATGTTTATGGATAGCAAGGGTAATAAATATAATCTTAAAGCTATGCCAGCTGGTAGCGGAACTATGTTAGGAAATGATGAGGGCGTATCTGTTCACTTTTCAAAAGGCGAAGGCATTATAACACTAGGAAAGGGACAAAAAGATATATTCGTATCTTATGATGAGAAAAGTATGTAATTTTTAAAAAGTGTTTTGGTAAATTTAAATTTACCAAAACATATATTATCTAATATTATCCAAATGCACTATAAACATCATCAACTAAAAAATATTTTCTATCAATTGTTCCCTTATAATGTATTTTAAAAGTTTCATCATATGCTTTTTTGAAAAAGTTTTCTTTGCTTAATTCTATAATTTTTTTATTGATAATATCAACCAATTCTTTATTTCCTTTTTGAACTGCGACCGCTATATAGTCTGGTTTACTAACATGTTTATTTGTGACTGTATATTTGTTGTCAATTACTTCTAAATTTGCCAAAGAAAATACAGTATGGAAATACCCATCTGCCTCATTGTTTTTGAGTTTTTGAAAACAATCATAAGTATTTTTGCAGTTTACTATAGTTATTGGCTCAAAAATATTTTTATTTTTTTTGATATACTCTTCTGATGTGGTTCCTGGAATCACTAATAATCTTTTATTATAAAAATCAACCACTTTTGATAAGCCAGAATCTGCTGGTGCAAGAAATCCTAACATAGTTAGCAAATAAGGTAATGAAACATCAACTAATTTTTCACGTTCTGGCGTTACAGAGAAATTTGCAATCATAATATCAGCTTCATTGTTTTGAAGCATTGGAATTCTATCTTTTGCATTAACACCTAATAAAACTATTTTCCCTTTATCTCCTACAATGCGTCTACCAATCTCTTTTGCAAGCAATACTTCAAAACCATTGTATTCACCTTGATACTCTTGAGAAAATGGTGGAAAATTTAGTCTTACACCTATTCTTATCTCACCTAAATCCTGTATCTCTTTTAAAGTTCGAGAAAATAGCATAGTTGCGACACATAATATTATGCAAAATATTTTTTTCATCTAAACCCTCCTTTGTGGTAAAATTTATGATTTAAAGAATTAATAGAATTATAATAAATAAAAAAAAAAAAACAATAGTTTTGCGTTGATTTATTGATTTAGTGCTCAGGTTTATTTAGAAGATATCACAAAAAGTTTTATTAAAAAATATGGTTATAAATAATTGTTTTTTACAATGAGAAAATTTTATAAATCCATAGTAATAAGTTTAATTTATTTTATAAGTCCTACATTTACTGTAATATATTTGTGTGATATATTTTAAAATTCATAATTTATTGGTAAAATATATAAAATTAATATTATTAAGGAACGAGTTATGGATTTTTTTAAAAAATATAAAAAACATGTAGAAGAGAGAAAATCTCTAGGAATTCCTCCACTTCCATTGGATGTAGAACAGACAAAGCAAATTTGCCAAATGTTAAAAGATGGAGATGATGAACAAGACGAACTTATAAATTTACTTGAAAATCGTGTCAATCCAGGAGTTGATGCTTCTGCTAAGATTAAAGCTGAGTTTTTAAATGAAATTTTAAATCATAATTTAGAAGTTAAAGGTATAGATAAAGCAAAAGCAATATCACTTTTAAAAACTATGCTTGGTGGATATAATGTTATAGTTTTAATATCCTGTTTAAGTAATAAAGATGAAAATGTAGCGATACTAGCTTCAAAAGCCTTAAAAGACATAATTTTTGTTCATGATTATTTTAATGATGTTGCCAATCTTAGTAAGACAAATAAATATGCAAAAGAGGTTATCAAGTCGTGGGCAAATGCTGAGTGGTTTTTAAATAAGCCTGAAATTCCAGAAAAAATAGAAGCTATAGTTTTTAAAGTTAGTGGTGAAACAAATACAGATGATTTAAGTCCAGCAAGTGAAGCTTTTACTCGTTCAGACATTCCACTTCATGCAAATGCAATGTTAGTTAGAAGGCAGCCAAATAGTTTAGAAAAGATTAAAGAGTTAAAAAAATTAAAAAAATCTTTAGTTTATGTTGGAGATGTTGTAGGAACTGGAAGTAGTAGAAAAAGTGGAATTAATTCAATTCAGTGGCATTTTGGAGAAGAGATTGCTGGGGTTCCAAATAAAAAAACAGGTGGCATCGTTATAGGCTCAAGTATAGCTCCAATTTTCTTTAATACAGCAGAAGACAGTGGAGCATTACCTATTATAGCTAATGTTGATCTGTTAGAAATGGGTGATGAGATTGAAATTTACCCATATAAAGGTGAAATTGTAAAAAATGGAGAAGTTATAAGTAAATTTAAGCTTATACCAAACACTATTTATGATGAAGTTAGAGCAGGCGGGAGAATTCCACTTATAATTGCAAAATCACTTTGTGTAAAATCAAGAGAATTTTTAGGAATGAGTGCTGAAAATATTTTTATAAAACCAGAACAGCCACCAAAAGAAAAAGACAAAGGTTATACATTAGCACAAAAAATAGTAGGAAAAGCATGTGGAATGGATGGCGTTAGAGCAGGTATGTATGTGGAGGCTCAAACCCTAACAGTTGGTTCACAAGATACGACAGGACCTATGACAAGAGATGAGATAAAAGAACTTGCAAGTTTGGGCTTTGGAGCCGATTTTGTTTTACAAAGTTTTTGTCATACTGCAGCTTATCCTAAACCAAGCGACGCTTTAATGTATAAAACATTGCCAAATTTTATAAGTCAAAGAGGAGGAGTTGCTTTAAGACCAGGAGATGGCGTAATTCATTCATGGCTTAATAGAATGGTTTTACCTGATAGTGTTGGAACGGGTGGAGATTCTCATACTAGATTTCCAATTGGTATAAGTTTTCCAGCAGGTAGTGGGCTTGTTGCTTTTGCAGCGGTTTTAGGAATTATGCCACTTAATATGCCTGAGTCTGTTTTGGTTAGATTTAAAGGCAAACTTCAACCAGGAATTACTCTTAGAGATTTAGTTAATGCTATTCCATATTATGCTATTAAACAAGGACTTTTAACAGTTAATAAAAAGAATAAAAAAAATATATTTGCAGGAAAAGTTTTGGAAATAGAAGGGCTTAATGATTTAAAAGTAGAACAGGCTTTTGAATTAAGCGATGCAAGTGCAGAAAGAAGTGCAGCAGCTTGCACTATAGCACTTGATAAAGAACCGGTTATTGAGTATATAAAATCAAATATTGTTTTATTAGAAGCTATGATAAAAGATGATTATGAAAGCAAAGAAACACTCCAAAGACGAAAAGAAAAAATGGAAAAATGGCTAGAAAATCCAACTCTTTTAAAAGCCGATAAAGATGCAGAGTATGCACAAATTATTGAAATTGATATGAATGAGATTAAAGAGCCTATTTTAGCTTGTCCAAATGATCCTGATGATGTTGCAACTTTAAGTGAAATTTTAGAAAACCCAAATAGACCGCATAAAATTGATGAAGTTTTTGTTGGAAGTTGTATGACAAACATTGGTCATTATAGAGCTTTAGGCGAGGTTTTGAGGGGTGAGGGACAAGTTCCTACAAGACTTTGGGTAGTTCCACCTACAAAAATGGATGAAAAAGAGCTTAGAGAAGAGGGGTATTACTATTTGTTTGGAGCAGCAGGAGCTAGGACAGAGGTTCCAGGATGTTCGTTATGTATGGGTAATCAAGCAAGAGTTAAAGATGGTGCTGTAGTTTTTTCAACCTCAACTAGAAATTTTGATAATAGAATGGGACTTGGGGCAAAAGTATATTTAGGAAGTTCAGAACTTGCAGCAGTTTGTGCTATACTTGGTAGAATTCCTACAAAAGATGAGTATCTAAATATAGTTCCTAAAAAACTTGCAGGAAAAGAGAGCGAAGTTTATAAATATCTAAATTTTAATGAGATAGATAATTACTCTTTTTAATATTTTATAATAGTCAAATTCAGCCATAGATTTGACTATTTTACAGTGGAGTGTTTTATGAAATTTATAATGGTTTTTTTGGTATCTTTTACATTTTTATTTTCTAATGTATGTGATGATATAAAAGATAATGTAAGCTCTTTTTTTGGTGAAGAGAATAACTATAAAAAAGTAGATAAAAATTTAAAATGTACACAGATAATGAATACTTTAAAAAACTTAAAAGATGTATCTTTGCAAATAAGAGGTGTTAATATAGATTGTGATGGTAGTTATGCTATAGTATATCAGAAAAAATTTCAATTTAAAATATTAAAAGCACTATTGGCACCAGAGATATACAAAAAAGATCTTCCTGACGCAGAAACGGCAGATGAAATAACCAATAAAAATAGAGATTATTTTAAAATTTGGTCTATAAAAAGCCTTTATAACTACAATAAATTTGCAGAATTTAACTCTCTATATCAAGTAGCTGTTCCAATGCTTGTAGATTACTATGAATATGCTTTTGGATATGATGAGGGAAGTGCTATATACTTTGCAAATAGACTTGCCAATGAGTACTTAAATGTCGCAGTAGGGAGCCATAAAGGAAATATACTAATTAGTGATTTAGATAAAAATATAATTAATAACACCTTTGATATAAATTTACTTCTTGGTTATCTTTATGAAAATCATCCTTCAAATTTGGAATTAGATAGTGCTTTAAAAACAGCGATTTTAATGAAAAGAGATAAGGAATTTGTAGATGTGTTGTTAAAATGGGGGGCAAATATAAATAGTGGATATGAGAGTGCTTTGTTTTTTGCATTAAATGATTTAAATATGGTTACTTATTTAATAAACAAAGGAGCTAATATAAATTATAAAAATTCGTTTGGAAAAACACCTTTATTTGATGCCGTAGAGCTTAACAATATAGAACTAGTCAATTTTTTGATAGATAATGGGGCTAATGTAAATTCAAAAATTATTTCAAATAATGAAAAAATGGGCATTGTTTCAACTATAGGAGATTACACTCCTTTTGGGCTTTGTGGTTTGGCACATACTTCAAAATCTCTTCTTATGCATGCAGCAAAATATTCAAATTTAGAAATTGTAAAAAAACTTATCGAGCTTGGTGCTAGGATAGATGATGTTGATGATTTGGGTTTTAATGCGGCAGATTTTGCCATTATGAATGATGATAAATCAATTCTTACATATCTACATAATATAGGGCTTAAAGAAAATATACTATTTGGAGAACATTTATGAAAAAGACAATTTTTATAACAGGAGCAACTTCTGGTTTTGGAGAAGGTATCGCTAGGATGTTTGCAAAAGAGGATTATAATTTAATTATCTTAGGAAGAAGGGAAGAAAAACTCAAAAGTTTAAAAAAAGAGTTAAGCTCTACTAAGGTTCATGAAATTTGCTTAGATATTAGAGATAAAGAAGCCGTTTTTAAAGCTGTTCAGAATTTGCCAGATGAGTTTAAGAATATTGAAATTTTAGTAAATAATGCAGGGCTTGCACTTGGACAAGACAAAGTTCAAGATGCTAAGATAGAAGACTTTGAAACTATGGTTGATACAAATATTAAAGGTTTACTGTATACAACAAAGGCAACCTTGCCGTTAATTAGTAAAAATGGATATATATTTAATATAGGCTCGATAGCGGGTAATTGGCCATATCCAGGCGGAAATGTTTATGGTGCTACAAAAGCTTTTGTGAGACAATTTAGTTTTAATCTTAGAAATGACTTAGTTGGAACCGGGATTAGAGTTACAAATATTGAGCCAGGGATTGCTAAAACAGAATTTAGTTTAGTTAGGTTTAAAGGTGATGAAGAGAAAGCAGAGTCAGTTTATGATGGAACAAAATATTTAGTAGCAGATGATATTGCTAAAATAATTCTTGAATGCTCAAAACTTCCACAACATGTAAACATAAACTCGCTTGAAGTTATGGCTACAACTCAAACATGGGCAGGATTTGCTTTTGAAAGATAAGCATTGTAAATATGTAGGCGAGTGCGGAAGTTGCACTTTGGATATGCCATATAATGAACAGATAGAGTATAAAAAAGAGATTATAAAGGACAAATTTAAAGAGTTTTACAGTGGGGAATTTGAGCTTTTTACATCACAACAAAGTGCTTATAGGATAAGGGCTGAGTTTGGGTTGTATCATGAGGGTAAAGATCTGTTTTATACTATGAATGGCATAAAACAAAGATATCTCAAAATTGATAGTTGTTCAAAGGTTGATAGTAAAATAGCAAATTTAATGCCTAAGCTTTTAAATGAATTAAAAAATAATGATCTACTTAAATTTAAGGTTTTCGGCGTTGAGTTTAACACTACAAATAGTGATATTTTAGCTATTTTGCTTTATCATAGAGATATTAATCAAATTAAAAACGAGCTTCAAAATTTAAAAGAAAAACTAAATATAAATTTGATAGCACGCTCTCGTGGTAAAAAACTTGTTTTTGGAAGTGAAATTTTAAATGAAACTTTGCAAATTAATGGTAAGAAGTATTTTTATCAATTTGAAAGCAATGCTTTTATTCAGCCAAATAGATCAGTAAATGAAAAGATAATATCTTGGGTTTTATCAAGCTTGCAAGATACAAAAGATCTTTTTGAGATGTATTGTGGCTATGGAAATTTCACAATTCCACTTAGTTTTAAGTTTGAAAATGTTTTAGCAAGTGAGATTAGTAAGAATGCTATTAAAAATGCTAAAGAAAATTGTGAAAAAAATAGTGTTAAAAATATAAGTTTTATTAGGATGTCAAGTGAAGAGATTATTAAGGCTTTTAGTGGGCAGGAATTTAATAGATTAAAAGATATAAATTTGAGTGAATATAATTTTTCTCATATTTTAGTTGATCCACCAAGAGCAGGGCTTGATGAAAGCGTAACCAAGTTCATAAAAAATTATGAAAATATAATTTATGTATCGTGCAATCCAGATACTTTATTTGAAAATTTACAAATTTTAACTAAAACTCATAAAGTTATAAAGTTTGCTATTTTTGACCAATTTCCACACACAAATCATATGGAATGCGGTGTTATTTTAAAAAAATTATAGAAAATAAGGTATAATTAATGCTTATAGATAAAATTTTAAGTAATTCTAAAAATATAGCTATTGTTGGACTTAGTCCTGATGAAAGCAAAGCTAGCAATAAAGTGGCAAAATATTTGCAAGAGTGTGGATATAGCATCTATCCAATTTATCCTAAATTCGATACCATTTTAGGTAAAAAAGTATATAGGAATTTAAGTGAGATAAATGATGATATTGATATAGTTGTTATGTTTAGAAAAGGAGAGTTTGCAGAGATTTTAGTAGAAGAGGTAATTGCTAAAAATGCTAAAACTCTTTGGTTGCAACTTGGTATAAAAAATGAGATTGCAAAGCAAAAAGCCCTTGAAAATGGCATAAATTTTATAGAAGATAAATGTATAATGATGGAACATTTAAAAGTAAAAAAGGAAGTTAATGGTTGATTTAAAGTCTATAATGCAGGCCAAAAGAACTATAAATGGATTTGTTGAAAAAACTCCATTTGTAATAAGCACAAAATTAAGTAAAAGATTTAAGACAGAAGTTTATTTAAAAAGTGAAAACTTACAAAGAACAGGCGCATATAAAATTCGTGGTGCTTATAATATGATATCACATTTAAGCGATGAACAAAAATCTCATGGAGTTATTGCAGCAAGTGCTGGAAACCATGCACAAGGCGTTGCAATTAGTGCAAGAGAGTTTTGTATAAGAGCTGTTATAGTTATGCCTGAAGCTACTCCGCTTTTAAAAGTAAGTGGCACGAAAAACCTTGGAGCTGAGGTCATTTTAAAAGGTGATAATTTTGATGAAGCTTACTCTTATGCTTTAGAATATGCAAAAGAGAATAATTTGACATTTGTTCACCCATTTGATAATGAATATGTTCAAGCAGGGCAAGGAACTATAGCTCTTGAGATGTTTGAAGATGTTGAGGATTTAGATTGCTTGATTATACCTGTTGGTGGTGGAGGTATGATAAGTGGTGTTGCAAGCTGTGCAAAGCAGATAAATCCAGATATAAAAATCATAGCTGTATCTTCAAAAGGTGCACCTGCTATGTATGAAAGTTTTAAAGCTAAAAAACCTGTAAACTCAAACTATGTAAAAACCATAGCGGATGGAATTTCAGTTAGAGATGCTAGCCCTATAACTCTAAAACATATTTTAGATACTGTTGATGAATTTGTTCAAGTTGATGATGAAGAGATAGCAAGTGCTGTTTTGTTTCTACTTGAAGAGCAAAAAATTGTAGTAGAAGGTGCTGGTGCTGCTGGGGTTGCTGCGCTTATGAGTGGTAAACTAAAAAATATAAAAGATAAAAAAATAGGCATAATTTTAAGCGGTGGAAATATAGATGTTCAGATGTTAAATATCATTATTGAAAAAGGTCTTATAAAAACTTTTAGAAAAATGACTATAAATGTAACATTGATAGATAAACCGGGCGCTTTAATGGGACTAACAGACGCACTTAAAAAATCAAATGCAAATATTGTAAAAATAGACTACGATAGGTTTTCTACAAATCTTGATTATGGTGATGCTGCTATAACTATAACACTTGAGACTAAGGGCGAAGAGCATCAAAAAAATGTTATAAAAACATTAAGTGAAAGCGGGTATAGATTTACTCAAATTTTTTAAGGAAAGATATGGAAACTTTACTTTTTATAATCTTAATAGTGCTTTTGTTTTTGGTATTTGTTTTGTTTAAACAAAACAAAAAGCTAAAAGGTAAAAAAAGCGGTAGTAAATCACAAATTTCTACTGAGATAACTAAGATTAAAAGCATTGGCGAGCTAAATGTTTTTAAAATCTACAGCAAAGAAATTGTTACAAAAAAAGATAGTCCAATGGAGGGCTTTTGGGATACATTACTTGGATGGTCGATGACAAAAAGACAAATAGCTGTTATTTTCGAGTTTGAGATAAATTTTATCTATGATTTAAACAGTGAAGAATTTAGTATAAAAAAACAAGAAGATGGCAGTTATAAGATAACAATGCCGCCTTGTAAATATAATTATAATATTAAAGATATGAAAATTTATGACGAGAAAAATGCTAAATTTTTACCTTTTTTACTTCCTGATTCGCTAAATGGAATTTTTGGAAGTAGATTTGATGAAGCGGATAAAAACCGCATAATTGACGAAGCTAAAGAAGAGGTAAAAAATATGTCAATTAAGATAATTAATGATTTGGAGGAAAAAATTCATAAATCAGCAAGAGATACACTAGAAGCTATATCTTCAAATTTTGGAATTGAAAAATTGAGTTTTGAATTTGTTGATAAAAATATTAATAAGATTGATCTTAAAAATAGTAAAATAGAGATAGATAATTTTTTAAAACAAAAAATGATATCTTAATAGAATATTCTTTCTAAATACAACCCATTTGGTGGTGCTGGATTTCTCGTAATTGCTTTTTTTATTGTAAAGCTTTCTTCTGTTTCTATTTCCTTTATCGCATTTGCTATCATTAATCTAACCTGTGCCCTTAAAAAACCATCTGCTTTAAATTTTATAATTGTATAATTATTATATTTATATGCATAGGATTTATATATATTTCTAATGGTTGTCTTATTGTCACTTCCTGTTTTCATAAAATTTACAAAATCATATTTTCCTATAAATTTACTCAAAGCTCTATTTAAAAGCTTCAAATCTAACTCTTTATAAAAATAGCAGTAATTTGACAAAAATGGATTGTAATTTTGATGGTTTATTATATATCTATAGCTTCTAAATTTCGCATCATATCTTGGATGAAAATCATTTTTCATAATTGATATATTTTTTATGTGTATATGAGGATGACAATTTTTATTTAAAACCTTAACTAATTTATTAAGATCCCAAAAATTAGGGCAAATTATAGTGCTTACTTGATTTAGGGCATGCACGCCCTTGTCTGTTCTTGAGCTTGAGATTAGATTTTCATATATTCCAATACTATTAAAGGAATTTTGTAAAATATTTTCAACACTTTTTTTATCTGGTTGTCTTTGTGAACCATGAAATTTTGAACCATCATATGAGTATATTATTTTTAAATTCATTAGTATTTATTTAGTATCTTCTTTTTAAACCATAAAAAAGAGAGCACAAAACAAGAGATAAAAATAAGAGGAATTGCAATCATCGGAGTATTTGCAAGTAACATTATACCTGCAAAGTAACTAAATAAAACACCAAATATATTTGCATATATAAAGCCATTTTCATATCTATAGGTTATTATGCCAAAAGATAGTGCAAATAGCACCGTAGCTAAAGGAAAAAGTGAAACTAAAACATATATAGTAAAGTCCTTTTTTCTCTTTTTATTAACTCTCATCTCATCCCAGTAGTTAAAAATACTTTGGGCATCTGAAATTTTATCAGAAGAGCGTGATCTCATTGTCATGGTATTAAATGTTGTGATGTGATATGTATCATCTATCGTATAAATTTTTCCATCTTTTAAAATCATCTCAAAAACAGAGTCAATGCTTCTAAATTTACCCTCTTTAGCTAGTATAACTCTTTCTTTATCTTGTCCTTTTTTTGGAGAATACATTATTAAGTTTTCATATATATTTCCATTTTTATTTTTATTTTCGCTTTCTATAAATATAAGCCAATCCCCAAAACTTTGTCCAAATTCACTAGCTTTTATATTTAGTGTTGCTTGAGTTTTTTTGTAGTCTATAAAATTATCTTTTAAATTTTCAGCTATTGGCATCATCACAATCGATATAAAAAGTAGTAAAATAGACATAATGAGTGATGTTTGCATAAAAAAATTGCCTATTTTTTTAGGTGAGTATCCAAAGGTAAATAAAACTGTTACTTCATTATCTTTAGATAATCTAAAAAAAGCCATAGCTAGTGAGACAAAAAAAGCTATAGGGGTTGTAAAAACTAGTATTCTTGGTAGCATAAAAAGGTATAATTTAAACAGTTCAAAAATATCAATTTGTATATATGATGTTATTCTTGCAATTTGTATAAAAAATACAATTGACATTATTAAAAAAAGAGTGCTAAAAAGAGAAGCAAAGTTACCTATGAAATTTGAAAATAGATATCTATTGATTCTACCCATAAAGCCAACCTAATATTTCTAAGGCATAAGTATTAAATATATATATTATAAATAACCCAGCAGATAAAAAGGGTATAAATGGGAGTTCATAATCTTTTTTTCTTATTATTGCATATGCAGGTAGAGTTAAAATCGCACCTAAGAAAATAGCCATAAAACCGAGCTTAAGATCTAAAACTGCACCTATAATTCCAAATATATATATATCAGCAAGCCCCATTGCTTCTTGTTTTTTAATCTTACTTAATATAAATCTTAAAATCCAAAAAATAGTAGCAAATATAAGGGCATTTTTAATACCATCTAAACTAAAAGAATACAATAAAGACAAAATAACCCCAGTATTTAAAAGCAGATCAGGTGCACCTTTATATCTAAAATCAATCATACTAAGAGCTAGTAAAACTATAAATAAAATGCCAACCATTAATGTTTTAAATAGTGCAACATAGTCAAGTTCGGGATTTTCTTTATAAAATACAATGAGCATTAAAATCCCACCAGCAAGTTCTACTAAAGGGTATTGAATACTTATTTTATCTTTACAAAAAGCACATTTTCCACCTAAAAAAAGCCAAGAAAAAATAGGTATATTGTGATACCACTTTAGAGCTGTGTGACAACTTTGACAATTCGAGGCTGGAAAATTTATACTCTCATCTTTTGGTAATCTATATATCAAAACATTACTAAATGAGCCTATACAGATACCAGTAATAAAATAAAATAATGCCAAAACAATCATAATCCACCAAATTTTCTTTTAATTTTTTTATAATTATCCATTATATTTTGTAGTTCTACACTATCAAAATCAGGCCACAGAGTTTTTGTAAAATATAACTCTGCGTAGCTTGCTTGCCATAGTAAAAAATTAGAAAGTCTTTGTTCTCCACCTGTTCTAATAAGCAAATCAACATCACCCATATCGTATGTATCTAAGTGTAAATTTATATTTTCTTCGTTAATATCTTGATTTTCTTTAAGCAATGCTCTACAAGCCCTAACTATCTCATTTTTAGAGCCATAATTTACAGCTAATGCTAAGTTTAATTTTGAGTTGTTTTTTGATAAATTTTCTAAATTTAAAATTTTCTCTTTTAATTCATCATCAAAGATATCAATATCTCCAATAGCTTTAAATTTTATATTCTCTTTTAAGATGATAGCCTCTTTTTCTTTTAGAAATTTTTTAAATAGATTGATTAAAAAATTAACTTCGTTTTTAGGTCTTGACCAGTTTTCGGTGCTAAATGCATATAGTGTTAAATTTGGTATATTGTTTTGGATACAAACTCTACAAACTCTCTCAACTACATTGGCTCCTTTTTCATGTCCAAATGCCCTTAGCATTCCTTTTTGCTTAGCCCATCTTCCATTTCCATCCATTATTATGGCTAAGTGGTTTAGCTTGTTCATCTGCTATAAGCTTTTTATGTATTCTGCTATTTCAAATGCTACATCAACTTTAGGACCTTGAGGTATTTCTATATTTCCAGATTTTGTAACAAATGTAATTTTTGTATTATCACTACCAAATTTAACAAAATCGTCTAAAACATTAAGACAAACCGCATCCACATTCTTTTTAATAAGCATCATTTGAGCTTTTTCCAAAGCTTCTGTTTTTGAAATTTCAAGCTTGAAGCCTATTTTTTTAATATTATTCATATTTATGCTTGTTAATATATCTTCATTCTTTTTAAATTTAAGTGTCAATATATCTTTAACATCATCTTTTGTTATTTTACCTTTTATTTTATTTGGTATAAAATCACTTACAGCAGCAGCCATAACTAAAATATCATCTTTTTTTAATCTTTGGTTTTCTATAGCTGTTTTTAGGCCAAAAGATGAGGTAAATTTGATTAGTTTATATGGAACTTCAAATTCAATACTACTTATATATATGACATTTGCTCCTAAAAAATAAAAAGCATCAGCTAGGGCTTTAGACATTTTTCCGCTTGATAAATTTGTAAGAGCTCTAACATCGTCGATTTTTTCCATAGTAGCACCACCTGTTACTATAACAGTTTTATCTACATAAAAGCTATCTTTTAAAAACTCTTTTTTTATAGCCATTATGATATTGTCAACTTCTGCTAAACCGCCTTTGCCAAAATCTCCACAAGCAAGTAGTTTTTTTACCGGATCAACGATAGTTGTTCCGTGTCTTTTTAAGGTTTTAAGTGAATTTTGTACACTAAAGTGTTCAAGCATTCTATTATTTGCAGCAGGTGCTATTATAAAAGGAACATTAGATGCTGCAATCAGTGTCTGCATAAAAACATCATCACAAATTCCATTTGCAAGTTTATTTATAGTATTTACAGTAGCAGGTGCAACCACTACTAAATCTACCTTGGAATAACCAATGTGGCTAATTCCTTTTTGAAAGTCTTCAGTACTTGAACATAAAATCTCATGGTCACATAATGCTCTAAAACTATCTATGCTTGCAAATTTTAAAGCACCATCACTAAGCATAACATATACATCAGCATTTAATTTTTTTAGACTAGATAGGATTTCATAAGCCTTGTAAAAGCTTATGCTTCCACAAACCGCTAATAGTATTTTTTTATTTGTTAACATTTTCATCCTTAAAAAATTTATAATAAAATTCATCTTTATTTATCTGCTTTGCTCTACTTATTGCTAAGCTTCCTTTTTTAACATCTTTTGTTATAGTAGAGCCTGCACCTATAATTACATCATCTTCAATAACCACAGGAGCAACAAACTGAGTGTCACTTCCAATAAAAACATTTTTGCCTATAATTGTTTTATATTTATTTTTGCCATCATAGTTACAAGTAATTGTCCCACACCCCACATTAGTTCCGCTTTGGATTTCACAATCTCCAAGATAGCTAAGATGCCCAGCCTTAATTCCATTGACTTTTGCATTTTTAAGTTCTACAAAATTTCCAATGTGTGTATCTTTTATCTCACATTTAGGTCTAATGTGTGCCAAAGGACCTATGTCAGAGTTTTCTATATAACTATATTCAATTATGGTTGAACTTTTAATAATACTATTTTTTATATAGCTATCGCCTATAATGCTTGCATTTTCTTCAATCGCACATTCGCCTTCAAATTTAGCTCTGCTATCTATATAGATAGTTTTTGGAAGTCTCATTAAAACGCCTTGCTTCATCAGTGCTTCTTTAATCTCATCTTGCATAATCTCCTCAGCCTTGCTAAGTGCAAATTTGTCATTTATGCCCATAAAATTATCTTCATTAACTTCTATAGCTAAGCAAGATAAATTCATATTTTTAGCTATTTTAATGCTATCTGTTAAGTAGTATTCATTTTGTGTGTTTTTATTTGAAATTTTAGGCAAAATTTGTTTTAAAACCTCACTCTTAAAGCAGTAGCAACCTGCATTTGAAGATCTTACTAGTTTTTCTTCTTCTGTTGCATCTTTTTCTTCAACTATTTTTTGTATCTCGCCATTTATATTTATAACTCTTCCATAGCCTGTTGGATCTTTTGCCTCAAAAACACTAAGTGTTATATCTGCATTTGTTAAAATCAATTTTTTAAGTTCATCTATCTTTATAAGTGGCATATCTCCACAAAGAATAAGAGTTTTTTCTTTATTAAATTTGATATCTTTTAGCGCTCCAGCAGTTCCTGGGTAATTTTTAATATCTTGTTTGTAGATTTTAGTATTTTTAAATTTGCTAAGTATAACATCTTTAATTTCATCAAATTGGTGATTTAGCACAACACTAACATCATCACTAATTTCATATGCTTTTTTTAAGATATGGATTATCATAGGTTCACCGCAAATTTCAAAAAGAACTTTTGCTTTACTAGATTTCATCCTAGTTCCAAACCCAGCTGCTAATATTATAATTGATGTATTATTCATAATATTCCTAAATTTAAGATTTTATGTTAATTTTACCAAAATTATAATAAAAATAATATTTCAAAGATCAAATATCGGTACTCATTTTGTTATTTTAGTGCTGATTTTTAAAATTTTGGTCTAAATCGTAGTAATATTTAAAATCAAAAATAGTATAATTATTTTTTATTAGAAGGATTATATGTGAATAAGCTTATATTTGTAACTATTATTTGGGCATTTAGCTTTAGTCTAATTGGCGTTTATTTAAAAGGCGTGGATAGCTCTTATGCTGCTCTTTTAAGGGTGGTTTTGGCTTTAATATGTTTTTTGCCTTTTATGAAATTTAAAAATATAGATTATAAATTAGCAGGTATGGCTTGTCTAATAGGAGGTGTACAGATAGGTTTTATGTATATTTTTTATTATTCATCATTTAAATATTTAAGTGTTCCAGAGTTGGCTCTTTTTACTATTTTTACTCCATTTTATATAACAATTTTTTATGATTTTTTGGAAAAAAGATTTAGAGCACTATATTTAATAAGCGTTTCAATAGCTATTTTTGGAGCTTTTATAATAAAATATAATGGTATAAATGAAAATTTCTTAAAAGGATTTTTGCTAATTCAAGGTGCAAATATTTGCTTTGCAATAGGACAAAGTCTATATAAATTTAAATTCGAAAAATATAACTTAGTAGAGCAAAGAGATGTTTTTGGTTACTTTTTTGTAGGTGCAAGCATTGTTTGCAGTTTTGTTTTTTTATTTTTTGGAGATGGTTCAAAAATAGCTTTAAGTTTAACTCAAATACTCATTATAGTATGGCTTGGTGTTGTAGCTAGTGGGCTTTGTTATTTTCTTTGGAATAAAGGAGCTTGTGAGGTTGATAGTGGGGTTTTAGCCATTATGAATAATGCCTTAGTTCCAGCTGCTATAGTAGTAAATTTACTATTTTGGGGCAAAGATACTGATATGGTTAAGCTTATTTTAGGTGGTGCTATTATATATCTATCTTTGATTATACATAAACGAATAATAAAATACTATTCTAAAAATGAAACAGAGGTATTAAGTTGATTTATATTTGTTAAATTTATCAATTTAAATATCTTATTGAAATAAAATTAACATTTACTTTAAGATTATATATTACAATCCAATATGAATATATAAATATAAAAGAGTAAATATGAAAAAAATTATAAAGTACCTTATATTTTTTATAGTTTTAATTGGAATTGGCTACTTTGGATATATTAAATTTCTAAAAGAAGATGAAAAGGTAGACTATTTCACAGTAAAACCATCTAGTGGCGATCTTTTAAACTCTGTTGCGGCAACTGGAGAAGTTTTAGCAAGAGATTTAGTTGATGTTGGTGCACAAGTTGGCGGTCAAATTCAAAAGCTTTATGTCTCTCTTGGTGATACAGTTAAAAAAGGCGATACAATAGCAGATATTGACTCTGTTAAGCAGGCAAATGAGATAGCTAAATTAAACGCTCAACATAGAATTTATATGGCGGATTTAAATGCAACATCTGTTGCTTTAAAAATTGCAAAGACAAAATATGATAGAGAGAAAAAGCTATACCGTTCAAATGCAACTTCAAAAGAGAGTTTAGAAAATGCAGAAAATGAAATAGCTTTCAATATGGCTAAAGTAGAGCAGATTAAAGCTCAAATTGATCAAAATATGATAAATTTAGATACAGCAAAGACAAATTTAGGTTATACAAAGATAGTAGCGCCTCTTGATGGAACTATAGTTTCTGTTCTTGTAAAAGAGGGGCAAACTGTTAATGCCAACCAAAGCACTCCTGTCATAGTGCAAATTGCAGATTTAACAAAACTTGAGATTAATATGGAGATAGCAGAAGGGGATTTGCCAAAAGTACAAACAGGTATGAAGGTAAGATACTCCATTTTGGCTGAACCTAATAAAAAGATGACAGGGTATATTGATAGTATTGATCCAGCTATGACTACTTTAAGTGATGGGTCTTTATCAAAACTTTCAGCATCTCAAAGCTCAAATAGTGCAGTTTACTACTATGGAAAAGTTTTAGTAGACAACCACGATAATTTTTTAAAAATAGGCATGACTGTGGAAAATAGCATTATCATAGAAGAATCAAAAGATACTATCTATATACCTAAAAATCTTATATTCAAAAAAGATAATAGTTCTTATGTCAAAGTTTTAAAAGGTAGTAAGATAGTTGAAAAAAGTGTAAAACTTGGTATATCTGATGGTTTTTATCAAGAGATACTCGAAGGCATTGATGTAGATGATGATATTATATCAAGTACCAAAAGTGGCAAAAAAGAATTCAAAGGACAAATGGGACCACCACGTAGAGCAACTAGGATGTAGAAGTGTTAAAACTCGAAAATATTAATAAGAAATTTGTATTTGGCGATAATGATATCCATGTCCTTAAAGATATAAATTTAGAGATTAAAAAAGGTGAGTTTATAGCTATTATTGGACAATCAGGATCTGGTAAATCAACTCTTATGAATATAATTGGCTGTCTTGATACCCAAACTAGCGGTAAATACATAATAGATGGCAAAGATATTAGCTCTTTTAATAGCAATCAAAAAGCAAAGTTAAGAAAAGATAAATTTGGCTTTGTCTTTCAAAAATACAACCTAATTACATCTTTAAGCTCTCTTGATAATGTTGTTTTACCTGCTATTTATGGTGGTTTGGAAAAAGATGAAAGAGAAAGACGCGCTTATGAGCTTTTAGATAGCCTTGGTATGAAAGATAAAGCTCCTAGTATGCCAAACAAGTTAAGTGGCGGACAGCAACAAAGAGTTAGTATAGCAAGAGCTTTAATGAATGGCGGAGAGATAATACTAGCTGATGAGCCAACTGGAGCATTAGATAGTAAAAGTGGAGAGATGGTTATGGAGATTATAGGAGATCTTCATAAAAAAGGGCATACCATTGTTCTTGTAACTCATGATAAAAATATTGCAAACTATGCAAACAGAATAATTGAGATAAAAGATGGTAAAATTTTAAGCGATGAGACTAAGAAAGATGAACAATATAGCCAAAAAGAGCAGATTAGAACCAAAAATAGACTATTTGTTGATTTAATAAATAAATCAGTTCAATCTTTTAAGATGTCAATTAGCTCAATACTTGCACACAAGCTTAGATCTTTACTTACAATGCTTGGAATTATTATAGGAATTTCATCTGTTATCTGTGTTGTTGCATTAGGCGAGGGTTCGCAAGAAAAAATACTATCATCAATTAGGGCAATTGGTACAAATACTATAAATATCTACCCAGGAAAAAGTTTTGGTGATATGAGGGCAAATAGGGTAAATACGCTAAATATGGATGATTCTTTGTTTCTTGGAAGGCAATCATATCTGGACTATTCTACTCCAAATACTTCAACTTCTGGAACTCTTACATATGGAAACAAAAACCTAAATGCATCTTTAAGGGGAGGAAGTGAATACTCTTTAAGTATTAATGGGATAGAGATAGAATCAGGAAGAGACTTTACCAAATACGATATAGACTCCTCAAACTCAGTGGTTATAATAGATGATGCCACAAATGATGAGTTTTTTAAAGATATTGATCCAATTGGGAAGGTTGTATTTTTCAATAAAAAACCATTAAAAATAATTGGAATTACAAAAAAAGATGATGGTGCTTTTGGTGGTTCTGGTGTTTTAAGACTTTATTCTCCTTTTAGTACAGTGATTAATAAAATAACCGGAGATAGAAGTGTTCAAAGTATAACAGTAAAAGTTAAAGATGATGTGGATCCTCAACTCGCAGAAGATGCACTTGTCAATATTTTAACGCAAAAACATGGAAGAAAAGACTTTTTTACTAGAAACTCAGATACAATTAGACAAACTGTTGAAAGTACTATGGGAACTATGAGAATTTTAATCTCCTCAATAGCCTTTATATCGCTTTTAGTTGGTGGAATTGGTGTTATGAATATAATGCTTGTCAGTGTAACTGAAAGAACAAAAGAGATAGGTATAAAAATGGCAATAGGAGCAAAACAAAGCGATATAATGCAGCAATTTTTAATAGAATCCATAGTCCTTTGTATAATAGGTGGTATTTTAGGTCTTATTTTTGCTTATAGTTTTGGGTATATTTTTAACCAGCTAAGTAGCGATTTTTATATGATATTTAACGTAACACCGGCAATTATAGCTATATTAACATCAACTTTTATAGGGGTTGCTTTTGGTTACATCCCAGCCAAAAATGCAAGTAAATTAAATCCTATAGAGGCACTTTTGCAGGAGTAATAGTAATGAGAATTTATATTTTAGCAATTTTAACAATATTTTTAGTAGGATGTGCTCCAAAAAGTGGCATTGATAATTACGAGGTTATCTATAAATTTGAAGATGTAAATCAAAGCTATGAAGTAAAAAAAGAGTGGTATAAACTATATCATCAAAACTACTTAAACTCTTTAGTGGATAGAGCACTAAGTAAAAATCAAGATATGTTAATAGCAAGCTTAAATACTATGCAAGCATATGCTAGAGTTGGTATTATTGAAGCTGATAAATTTCCAACTTTTATAGCAAACTATCAAATAGACACTTCAAGAAATTTAAATACAAATAACTCAAGTTGGCAAGATAGATATGGAGCTAATTTAAGCGCTAGTTACGAAATAGATCTTTTTAGAAAAATTGAAGATAGTATTAGTGCTTTAAAATGGCAAACTATAGCAACTAAATTTGATAAAGATAGTTTAGAGCTTAGTATAATGAACTCAGTTGTAAGTGCATATTTTAAAGAGCTGTTTTTAAATAGCTCTTTAAGGCTTTTAAATGAAAATTTAAACAATTACAAAAAGCTTTATAATCTTGCTAATTTGAAATTTAAAAATGGAAAAGCTAGTTTAGACTCGCCGCTTGAAGCTAAAAAGGCAATTTTATCTCTAGAAAGTAAAATACTAAGCTATCAAAAAGATAGATTGTCAAATCAAGAGTTTTTAAAAAATCTTCTTTTTATGGGCAAGGATGAAAATTTAAATATACCAAATATTTTACTTGAAGATGTAAATTTAGTGGGCGTGGATTTAGAAATTCCATATTATGCACTAACATATAGACCGGATTTAAATGCTCTAATCGCGTCAATAAATTCATCTTTTTACAACTATCTAACTAGCAAAAAGGCCTTTTATCCAAGCATAACTATTGGATCTACTCTAAGCTCAAACGAGGACGATATAAAGCATAGTTTTGATCTTATTGATTTAAGTGCAAATTTGAGGATTAATCTACCATTTTTAAACTATAAAAGATTAAAAGGTCAGCTAAAAGTAGACGAGTTGGAATTTGAAAAAAGAGTTGTAAATTATCAAAAAAAACTATTAGAGATTACAAATGAACTTGATAGATTAAATTCTGAGCATAAAGTAATTACAAACGAACTTAAAAATAGTGAAAATATAGCTAAAAATAACTATAAACTTTCAAATTTATACCATAAAAGATATATAAATGGAAAATATGAACTTAAAGACTATATAGAGTCTAAAAATAGCTATATTAATTCTAAAATTAGCATCTTAGAGCAAAAATATATGCTTATAAATAATGAAATTGCCATATATAAAACGCTATCAGGCAAATATGAAAATAGACAGCTTTAAAAAATACATAAAACTTTACACATCTTATTCACAATGTGAATGAGATACCCATTAAATCGCACTTATATGTGAATAGATAAACTAAAAGCCCTAAATTTAGGGCTTTTGAGATAAGCATAGTTAGTAAAAGCCCATGTGAACGAAAGTTGAAATTTAACCTTAAAATGCAATAAATCAAAGATAAAATTAGGTTCTTTTTGAATAAAACTCTTTTTTAAACTCATCAAAATTACTAGCAAGTATCGCCTCTCTTGCTTTTTTTACCAAATTTAAATAGTAATGCAAGTTATGCAAACTTGCAAGTCTAAAAAATGTAAGTTCTTTTGCTTTAAATAGATGATTTAGATAACCTCTTGAGTAGTTCTTGCAAGTATAACAATCACACTCTTTATCTATTGGATCATCATCATGAATATATTTTGCATTTTTGATATTTAGTTTCCCAAAACTTGTAAAAAGTGTTCCATTTCTTGCATTTCTTGTTGGCATAACACAATCAAACATATCAACACCACGCTCTATATTTTCAACCAAATCCTCGGGCGTTCCAACACCCATTAAGTATCTTGGTCTATTTTCATCAATAAAAGGCATAACTCCTTCAACTGTGTCATACATCATCTCATTGCTCTCGCCAACGCTAAGCCCACCTATAGCAAGCCCATCAAAGTCCATCTCACAAAGTGCTTTTGCACACTCTTTTCTAGCTTCATAATCAGTTCCACCTTGAATAATTCCAAAGATGTTTTGATTGATTCCAACCCCTTTGTTTTGCATAAATTTATGATACTCAATTGATTCTTTTGCCCATTTTATAGTTCTTTGTAAACTAAGTTCAACTCTTTTTTTCTCAGCTGGTAAAGCTATCAAATCATCTAAAACCATCATAATATCACTACCAAAGTCATATTGTGTATCAAGCACAGAAGTTGGTGTAAAATAGTGCTTTGAGCCATCAATATGCGAAGCAAATTTGATTCCATTTTCATCTGGTTTTGAAATTTTGCTTAATGAAAAAGCTTGAAAACCACCACTATCAGTTAAAAAACTTCTATCAAATTTAGTAAAGCCGTGAAGTCCGCCAAATTCTTTAACTATCTTTGAACTTGGTCTTAGATACATATGGTAAGTGTTTGCTAAGATGATTTTTGCGTCTAAAATTTCTATCATATCAATAGCATCTAAACTTTTTACAGCGCCAACTGTACCAACTGGCATAAAAATTGGTGTTTGTATGGTTGAATGAGCTGTTTTTATGGTGCAAGCTCTAGCATTTTTGTCTTTTTTATCTATTTTAAATAACATTTTTTGTATAATATCCTTTTAATTTTGGAGTAAAAATGAAAAATATTTTAATTGTTTGTGATGGAATTGTAGCAAAAAGATTCTTAGAAAGAGTATCAAGTCTAAAAAATATAAATCATAAATATAAAATTATAACAAATAAAGCAAAAACGATAAATGATAAAATAGAAGAAAATGAGAATATGCAAATTCACAGATTTGACCCAACTAGCTTTGAGAGATTAAAAGGCGTTGCTAGTGGCAAATTTGATAGTTTTATGATAGTTTTGGATAATGAGTTTGATGCTATCCACACATACAAAAATTTAAGAAAAATTGATAAAGAACAAGAGATATTTATGCTTGATGAGTGGGGTGTGATTAATAAAATTGATAAAGATGAAAACTTAAAAGTTATGGATGTTTTATCAGTTGTCTCATCAAGGCTTATAAGTTTTTTACCAGATAATCCAGCATTAGCCGATAATATAGGTGTTGGAAAAGGTGAAATTATGGAGGTTAAAGTTCCAATAGGAAGTCCATTTGCTTATAAAAAAATTGGTATGATTTTACAATCTGATTTTAAAATTCCAATACTATATAGACACAATGAGATAATAGTAACAAAATACTCAACAGTTATATTTCCTAATGATTCTTTATTGCTTGTTGGAGAGCCACCTGTTTTAAGGAATGTATTTAGATCTATTAAAAAGGTTGTAGGTAGATTTCCATCACCTTTTGGAAGCAATATCTACTTTTTTGTTGATATGGCGGTTATGAAATACGATGAGTTTGAAAATGCAATTAAGAACATTAGATTTTTAAACAAAGCAATAAGTAGTCAAAAAATATATATAAGAGTTATAAACCCTACATTAAATGAAACATTAGAGAATTTAAAAAAGATAAATGAAGAAGAGGATATTGAAGTTATTATTGATTTTAAAAGATCTAAACCAAGTATGCTTAAAGATGATGTTGAAAAATACAAAATTGGAGTTTTTGTAACAAATAATAGCTTTTTTAACTCAAATAAAGAGAGATTGCACAATTTAAAAATTCCTGTTCTTACCTTGGGAGAGGGTAATTTGGATAAGCTTACAAAGGGAGTCGTTTTGGTTTCTAGTAAAAATAATACTCAAGAATCAAGTGTTGTTTTTGATTTATGTTCTCAGCTCAATATAAATGTGCATTTATACTACTATGATCAAGGTGTTAATGCAAGCGAAGAGATAGTAAATTACTATGAAAACCTTGCAGAACTTTTTGATGAAGAGCTTCATGTCATAGATGATGGCAAAGAAAATCCAATCTACACCCTTCAAAAAGAGGATAATTTCATACAATTTTTACCTTTTAATGAAAAAGTTTTAAAAAATAGTTTTGCTTCACATCTTTCAAGAAATATGGATGAGTTGTATTTTAGGCTTGATAAAAATTATCAGCTTTTTGTTCCTAGTTTTTATGAAATTTAAAAAGGTTAATTTATGAAAATTGATATAAGCTTTAAAGATCCTAGCAAAGACTACTTTGTCTATATTGATGAGTTAAAAGAGCTTGAGTTTGATTCTAGTGTTGCAATAGTTACAAACCAAAGAGTTGGCGGTTTATGGCTTAAAGATATTTTACCTAAAATAAAATCTAAAAATTTACATATCATTTCAATTCCAGATGGTGAAGAATATAAGAGTTTTGAGACATTAAATTATATCTTAGAACAACTTTTTATAGCAAAATTAGATAGAAAATCAACACTTATTTCTTTTGGTGGTGGTGTTGTTAGTGATTTAACAGGATTTGCAGCAAGTATATATCAAAGAGGTATAAGTTTTATTAATATACCAACAACTCTACTAGCACAAGTTGATGCAAGTGTGGGTGGAAAAACAGGAATTAATACCAAATTTGGAAAAAACTTAATAGGCTCTTTTTATCAGCCAAAAGCTGTTTATTGTGAAAGTAAATATTTACAAACTTTGCCAAACAGGGAATTTAGTGCAGGTGTTGCAGAGGCTATAAAAATGGCTATTATGTTTGATAGAAATTTTTTTCAATATTTTGCAAATCATAATCTTCATAAAAAAGAAGAATTGGCATTTGTCATAAAAAAATGTGTAGAATTAAAAGCAGATATTGTAAGTAAAGATGAGAAAGAAAGTGGTATAAGATCTGTTTTAAACTACGGTCATACCTTTGCACATGTTATAGAAAATGAGACGAAATATCTTAAGTTTTTACATGGGGAAGCTGTTTCTATAGGTATGAATATGGCAAATTTGCTAGCGCTTAAATTAGGATATCTTAAAGAAGAAGAGTATAAGAGAATTAAGGATATTTTAATTAAATTTAATCTACCTGTGTACTATAAAATTAAAGATAAAGAGCTTTTTTATGAATCATTTTTTCTAGATAAAAAAAGTTCAAATTCTAAAGTAAAATTTATATTGCCAAATTCCATTGGTAATTTTATAATAAAAGATGATATTGATAGAGATATGGTTATCTCTGTTTTAAGTGAGTTTGCATGAGAGTGTTTTTTTTAAGCTTTATAGTTTTGTTTGCCTCTTGTTTAAATGCAATGGATGTAAACAAGAGTGATATTAATGAAGAGTTAAATAAGACAACTCTAGTTGTTGATAAGAAAAAAACTATTCCACCTGAGATAGTTGAGGCAGAAAATAAGCTAAAGGCTCTAGAGAGCAGTGTTAAAGATAATATCTGGCTTATACAATATAGCAATCACCAAAAGTATAATAATTTAAAAAAAGAGTATGATGATACAAGAGCAGCGTATAGAAGAGAAAAAAATGAAGAAAAAAAATCAAATTTAGATAAAAAACTTAAAACTATCTCTGAGCAAATAGATCTTTTAAAAGACTATTCAGCTGCCCCTTTTACAAAAATTTTAGAAGTTAAAAATTTAGGAGAACAAGAGAGAATTGCAAATCCAATAGAGATACTCTCTGGAATTTCAGATATTAAAAATTTACTTAATCAAAAAAGTGAATATAGAAATAATCTAAATAGCCTATCTATGCTTATAGCCAAATTTGAAGAGAAGAAAAATTTATTAAATTTACTACTTTCAGATGATCCTGATAATGAGGATTTAAAAAATAAAATAGAGACATTAAATTTAAAAATGAATGAGTTTTTATCGGTTCAAGAGATAGGAAAAACAACATTTGATGTATATTCAAAAAGGATTGATGAGAGGATAAATAGCATAAGGCTAGATATAACAGAGCAGATTAAAAGAGCTATAAATATTATAGCGCTAATTATATTTGTTATTTTGTTGTCAATTTTGTTTAAATATATAGCTAAAAAATCTATAAAAGATGATGATAGAATTTACACCACAAATAAGGTTATAAACTTTTTAAATGTAACTCTTATAATAATAATTGTATTTTTAGCATATATAGAAAATGTTACATATTTTGTAACAGTTCTTGGGTTTGCTTCAGCCGGTATTGCCATTGCTATGAAAGATATGTTTATGTCTATGCTTGGATGGCTTGTTATAACTGTTGGAGGAAGTTTTCATGTAGGTGATAGAATTAGAGTTAAGAAATTAAGTGGTGAGCTTTATGTTGGAGATATAATAGATATCTCAATTCTTAGAATGACAATATATGAAGATGTTACATATACTACTTATACAGAATCAAGGCGTGCAGGTAGGATTATTTTCATTCCAAATAACTATATTTTTACAGAGTTAATTGCAAATTATACTCACTATGGTATGAAAACAGTTTGGGATGGAATTGACATACTTTTAACATTTGATAGCAACCATCAAAAGGCAACTCACCTTATACAAAATATCGCTAGAAAATACTCTAAAGGATATACCGAGATGGCTAAAAAAAGTATGAATAAACTAAGAAGACAATACAGTATTAAAAACTCAAGTATGGAGCCACGAATTTTTCAATTTTTTGAACCTTATGGTATAAAGATTAGTGTTTGGTATATGACAAACTCATATGCGTCTTTAAATCTTAGAAGTAATATATCTGGTGAAATTTTAGACGCTATAAGAAATGAAGATGATATAACCATCGCTTACCCAACACAAACACTATATCTAAGAGATAAAAATAGTAATATAAATCAAACTTTAGAGACACAAGAGATTAAAAACGAAGAAAAAACTCAAATCAAGGAAGAGAACTCTTGAAAGTATATATAAAAACCTTTGGGTGTAGAACAAATATATATGATAGCGAACTTATAAAACAAAATTTAAAAGAAAATGAAATTTGCAATGATGAGAGCGAAGCTGATATTATAATAATAAATTCATGCACTGTTACAAATGGTGCTGATAGCGATGTTAGAAGCTATATAAATAGAGTTAAAAGAGAAGGCAAGAAAGTTCTTTTGACAGGATGTGGAGCTATTAGTAAAGGAGAAGAGCTTTTAAAACAAGATAAGGTTTTTGGCGTATTTGGAATGTCAAATAAAGAAAAAATTGATGATTTTATATCTAAAACAGATAAATTCATTGACATTGGAAATTTAAACTCAAAAGATAAAAATATAGTAACAAATTATGAAAATCATACTAAAGCCTTTATTAAAATTCAAGAAGGTTGTGATTTTAGATGTTCATATTGTATTATCCCATATGTAAGGGGAAATTCAAGAAGTTTAGATGAACTTAAAATTATCGATGAGGCAAAAAAATTAGTTGAAAATGGTTTTAGTGAGCTAGTTTTAACAGGTACAAATATAGGAAGTTATGGAAAAGATACAAACTCTAGCATTGCAAGTTTGCTTAAAAAATTAGGTGGCATAAGAGGAATTAAAAGAATTAGGCTTGGAAGTTTAGAGCCATCGCAGATAGATGATGAGTTTAAAGAAATTTTAGATGAGGATTGGCTTGAGAAACATCTTCATATAGCCTTGCAACACACATCACAAAAAATGTTAAATATAATGCGTAGAAGAAATAGGGCATTTAAAGATATAGAGCTTTTTAATGAATTAAGTAAAAAAGGCTTTGCTTTAGGGACTGATTTTATAGTTGGACATCCAGGAGAAAGTGAAGAAATATGGGCTGAAGCACTAGAAAATTTTAAAAAATTTCCACTTACTCACATTCATGCTTTTATATATTCTAAAAGAGACAATACCCCTTCTGCTAAAATGAAATTAGATGTTAATGGAAAAGTGGCAAAAGATAGACTAAAAATGATAACAAATATAGTTAAATTAAATAATTTAGAATTTAGAAAAAAACATTATAATGAATTAGAGATATTGGTTGAACAAATACAAGATGATTACTATACTGGGTTTGATCAATTTTACAATAAAGTATTTATAAAAAGCGAAGAAGACTTGAGAAATAGATATGTAAAGGTTGGAGATTATGAAATTAAACTTTCAGGAAATTTTGCAGAAATTTAAAATTAATAAATTAAATATAATACTTATATTTTTAGCCATATTAATTGGACTACTTTCTTTTGTATATTTAAGAAATGGACCTGTTTATATAAATTATGAAAATTATGAAAAGCTTTTAAATAGCAACTCAATAGAGAGTGCAAGAATAAAAGATGATAAGGTATATTTGAAATTTAATGGCAGAGAATACATAATACTTAAAGAGGCGGTTAATCTAAAAGAGTTATACAAAATTACCAAAATTTCAAAGCAAGATAATATGCCTTTTTGGGCTGAATTTATAGTTTTATGTTTTATAGTTTTGGTTTTAATTATATTAGTAGATAGATATTTTAGAAAAAATTTAAGTGAAGTAAAAAATTTTAAAAACGAATTTAACACTCAGCGAAACTTTACAACAAATATACAAAAATCTAATGAGTTTGTATCTGCTATTTCTGATTACAAATTCAGTGATGTAGCAGGCATTGATGAGGTAAAAAGTGAGCTTTTAGAAATAGTGGATTTTTTAAAAAATCCAGAAAAATATAAAGATTTTGGAATTGTTTTGCCTAAAGGTGTTTTAATGTCAGGACCCCCAGGAGTTGGCAAAACACTTATAGCAAAAGCAGTTGCAGGAGAGGCAGGAGTTCCATTTTACTATGAAAGTGGAGCAAATTTTGCCCAAATGTTTGTTGGAGTTGGAGCACAAAAAGTAAGAGAACTTTTTGCACATGCAAAATCAAATGCACCTTCTATTGTATTTATAGATGAGATTGATGCTATTGGCAAAAGCAGAGGTGGAAATAGAAATGATGAGAGAGAAGCAACTTTAAACCAACTACTTACAGAAATGGATGGTTTTGAAGATAGCAATGGCGTAATTGTTATGGGTGCAACAAATAAGATAGAAATGATAGATGATGCACTTTTAAGACCTGGTAGGTTTGATAGAAGAGTTTTTATATCTTTGCCAAATTACAAAGATAGGATTAATATCTTAAAGCTATATTTAAAAAATAAATCTCATAATGTTGATTTAAGTAAATTATCTAGAATGAGTGTCGGTTTTAGTGGAGCAGGGCTTGCTACTTTTGTAAATGAGGCTATGATTAGTGCTTTAAAAAGAGGTAGCAAAACTTTAGAAATGGAAGATTTTGAAAAAATTAAAACTAAAGTTGCCAGCGGAAAGAGAAAAGAGATAATTTTAAGTGAGTCTGAAAAAGAGATTCAAGCACTATATCAAGGTGCAAAAGCTTTAAGTGCTTATTGGTTTGGTTTGGATTTTGATAAGATAAATTTATTAGAGGATGATTTTGTTAAAAATGATATTGAGATAGAGTCAAAAACTACGCTAGAAAATAGGCTAAAAGTATATTTAAGTGGTATTGCAGCTCTTTTTGTATATAAAGAAGATATGTTTAGCAACTCAAAAATTGATTTAAAAAAATCATTAAATTTAGCACATAATATAGTATATGAGTATGGAATGGGAAATAGCTTTATACCAAATAGTGAAGATGTTTCAAGTATTGTAAACAATAACTATCTTGAAGTTAAAGAGTTTTTAAAAAATATGCAAAATGTGCTTTTTGAAATTTCAAAATATATTTTTGCATTTGAGGTTATCACTTCAGAAGAGATAAAAAAAATTATAGAAGAACAATATACAAAGGATAATAATGAAGATAAAAATAGGGATACTAACGCTTAGCGATAGGGCTAGTGATGGGGTTTATGAAGATAGATCAGGCATTGCTATTAAAGAGATACTTAATGAGTGGATAACAAATGAAATAGAATATTTTTATAAAGTTATTCCAGATGATTATGACTTAATTGTTGAGAATTTAATTAAAATGTGTGATAGTGATAATTGCGATTTAGTTGTAACTACGGGTGGAACAGGTCCTGCATTAAGAGATGTTACCCCAGAAGCTACAGAAAAAGTTTGTGAAAAAATGATGCCAGGGTTTGGTGAGCTTATGAGAATGGAGAGTTTAAAATATGTTCCAACTGCCATTTTGTCAAGGCAAACTGCAGGAATTCGCGGTAAAAGTTTTATTATAAATTTACCAGGAAATCCAAAAGCAATTAAAGAGTGTTTAGAGCCTGTTTTTCCTGCTATTCCTTATTGTATCGATTTGATTGAGGGTGGATATATTAAAACAGATGAGTCTAAAATGAAAGTATTTCGCCCAAAACAAAAACCAAAACATTAATAAAATATATGATATTTATAAGATAACATAGGTTTGATATGGAGATTATTAATCATTTTTTTATAGCATATATGCAGTATCTTTATGAGCCACTTTATGGATTTATATATAGTTTTATTTCATCTTTTGATTTAACTTTTAACCAAAGAAAATTTATAACTTTTGGCATATTGTTTTTAGTTCCTATATTGCTTTTAGAAATTAAATTTATACATAAAATTATTATCTCTTTTGGTTTATCTGCTATTTGCATTGCTATTTATGAGATAGCAAAGGTAAAAGATTATTTAGATACGGAGTTACCAACTAAAATAGCCTCATATATATTTCTTTTGCTAATAGCTCTTATATTTATTCAAGCTATTAAGAAGCTATTTAAATAGCTTTTATAGTGGTTAGCTTAACCACTATAAGCATTAAAGTGATTTTAAAATTTAAAAGCTAGATTATAACTGAATAAAATATCTATATAAAATAAGGCTTTTTAAAATATAAGATTTAGATATTTAATATAGATTTTATCTAGAAATTATAAATATATAATTAGTATAAATTTGCTACCCAGCACTTTTCATTTTTAATACTATAGCAATTGTTTTAAGTATAATTACAATGTCTTTATAGACACTCCAGTTTTTAACATACCAAATATTCATTTTGATTCTATCTTCAAAATTAGCAGTATTTCTACCATTTATTTGTGCAAGTCCAGTTAGTCCTGGTCTAACTTTTAGGATTATCTCTTTTTGAGTTTTACTAGCGCCACCTAACTCAAATTCTCCAGGTAAAATTGGTCTTGGACCAACTATACTCATTTCAAGTTTTAAGACATTTATTAGTTGTGGCAACTCATCAACAGAGCTCATCCTTAAAAAACCTCCTATTTTTGTTATTCGTGGATCATTTTTATACTTATGATATTTTTTATAAAATTCTATCTCTTCTGGGTGTTCTTTTAGATATTGTTTTAAAAGTTCATCACCGTCTTCTCTCATACTTCTAAATTTGTAGCACCAAAACTCTTTTCCATTACGACCAAGTCTTTTTTGTTTGAAAAATATACTAGATTTTGGCTCTTCTATACGCATAAGTATAAAAATTATAAAAAAAGCAATTATTAATATAGGCAAAAAACATAATACTATAATGTAGTCAAAACATATTTTTAATAGACGATCTAAAGGATTTAATAAAGAGTTTTTAAGTATGATAAGGTTTTTATTTAAACTAAATATGCTTAGGATATTGACTCTATTAAAATCATAGTCTTGCAATACTGGGCTAAATATCACCTCTTTATGGGCTAGGGCATTTTTTTCTATAATAGCACTAATTTCCTCTAAGTTTTTATTATTATTTCCTATAAAAAGAACATCATAATCATCGTTTTTAGTAACTACATACCCTAGATATTTATTGGAAAATATGCCGCTATTTGTCTCTTTGTCACCATTTATAAGATATACTTTTTTCTTCCAAATTCCAATATTAAATAAAAATAATTTAAAAAAATATTTTAATGTAGGCATTATTAGGATTAAAAGTATATATGAACCTATTAATATAATTCTTGAATACTCTATATCTTTACCTAAAGCCATAATGGAAAAAAGTAATAAAGATGAAAGGAAGCAAGATTTTATTATTATTTGAGTTTCATGCCAAAAGTCATATCTAACGGTGTAGAGTTTATTATATGCAAGAACTAATATAGTTATTGCATAGATAATAAAAAATTGGGTATATTCGCTGTATTCATACTGTTTATCTATACCAAAAAGTAAATTTTGGTAGTTTTTAAAAAAAGTCATTATAGAAATTGAGATAAATATTGATAGTATATCAACTATGATTAATAAAATGCTACAAAAAAAATTTCTCACTAAAAATAATCCTTAAATTTAAAGTTTAATTATATCAAAATTATAAAAAAGATTCAAAATACATATTGCTAATTACCAAAATATTTAAATCTATATTATTCTTTAATTTAAATTTAAATCCATATATTTTGTTATAATATTAAAAAAATATTGAAATGAGAAATGATGTTACTTTTAGAACCTATAGTGTATTATAAACAAATTTTAAAAGATTATAAAAATAGTTTTTTGGCAGAGGATAATTTTCAGGTTATAATAGGAATTAATGCTAAATATATTGATGGAAAAACTATAAGTTTTGATGATTTTAAACAAAAATTTTATGAAGCAAAAAAAGAAGATAATACAAAAGCACCATTTGCTGGACTTTTTGGTATTACAAGTTATGAAATGGTAGATGAGTTTGAGGTAATTGGTGAAAATAAAAAAAGCCTTTATAAGTTTCCAAAATTTATATATGCAAATGCTAGTTCTTACTTACACTACGATAAAATAAGTAAAATTTATACATATTATGGAACAGATTTTAAATACTATGATAAATTAAAAGAGTTAAAAACAACAAAAGATAATATTAAAGAAGATAGATATTATACTATAAAAACAAATCTAAAAGATGAAAAAGAGTATTTTGATAAAATGGTTAAAACAGCTAAAAAATATATAGAAAATGGAGATGTTTTTCAAGTTGTATTAAGCCAAATTTTAGAAATTTCTACAAATCTTGATAGTCTTAAGTTTTACATAGAGCTTAAAGCTAATAATCCAAGTCCATATATGTTTCATTTTCCAACACCTTATGGAGATGTAGTAGGCAGTAGTCCTGAACTTATAATGGAAATAAGAGATAGTGAAATATTTGTAGCACCAATTGCTGGGACAAGAAGTCGTGGTAGAACCCCAAATGAAGACGAAAAGTTGAAAAAAGAGCTTTTAAAAGATGAAAAAGAGTTAGCTGAACATCGTATGCTTATAGATTTAGCTAGAAATGACATTGGTAAATTTGCAAAAGCAGGAAGTGTGAGAGTAAAAAATCCTATGCAAGTAGTTAAATATGAACATGTAATGCATATAGTAAGTGAAGTTTATGGTAAAAAACCAAAAAATGTGTCATCTTTTGATATTTTAAGTGTTGTTTTTCCTGCTGGAACGCTTAGTGGAAGTCCAAAAATTAGGGCAATGCAAATTATAAATGAGCTAGAGTGTTCAAAACGAGGGATATATGGAGGAGGAATTGGCTTTTGGCATTTTAATGGAGATGTTCAGATGGCGATACTAATTAGATCAGCTATTTTTATACCAAATAAAAAAGATGATAAGAACTTAGTTTTTATAGGTGCTGGAGCAGGCATAGTATATGATAGTATATCAAAAAATGAATATAGTGAAATATGTAAAAAAAGAAGAAGTTGCCTTAGGGTGATTGAAAAACTATGCAAGGAGATAGATTGATTTTAATAATTGACAACTATGATAGTTTCGTCTTTAATATATATCAATATATTTTAGAGATTAGTAGTGATGATGTAAAATACTATAGAAATGATAAAATTTCATTAGAGGAGATTATTAGTTTAAACCCAAGCCATATAATATTAAGCCCTGGACCAAAACACCCAAAAGATAGTGCTATTTGTCTTGATATATTAAAATCAAATTTAAATATTCCTATCTTAGGAGTATGTTTGGGTCATCAAGCCATTGGATATAGTTATGGTGCCAACATTAAAAAACTTAAAACTCCATTTCATGGTAAAATTTCAACACTCGAAGTAAAAAATGAAGGAGTATTATTTGATAGTCTTCCGCGTGAATTTGATGTTATGAGATATCACTCTTTATATATAGATGAAGATACACTATCTAGCGAGTTTGAAATTTTGGCCAAGAGTAAAAATGATGATATAATAATGGCTATTAGACATAAAAATAAGCCAATTTTTGGCATTCAATTTCACCCTGAGAGTTATTTTACTCAATATGGGAAACAGATAATCAGTAATTTTATAAATTATAATAAAAAATAGAAATAAAGGATATATTAGTGACAAATTTTGCGCCATTTATGATAAAGCTACAAAAAAACTTTCCACTTGATGGAAACGATTATGAGATAATATGTAAAGCTTTAAATGACAAAGACTATGATATAGTTCAACTTGCTGGACTTTTAGTTTTAATAAGTGAAAAATCTCTTTACCCTGATAGTCTTGCGGCATTAGTAAAAAACATACTTAAATACTCAACAACATATAACGATCCAACACCTATGTTTGATATAGTTGGAACGGGGGGAGATAGGCTAAAAACTATAAATATATCAACAACTACAGCTTTTATAATAGCAAGTTTAGGAGTAAAGGTTGCAAAACATGGCAATAAAGCTATAACTAGTAAAAGTGGCAGTAGTGATACTCTTAGTGCTCTAGGGGTTGAGTTTAAAAGCGATTTAGCAGGAATTACAAAGTTAGTTCATAAAAAAGGACTTGCTTTTTTTCATGCACCACTTTTTCATAAAGTTACAGCTGAAGTAAAAGAGGTAAGAGATAGATTAAAAATAGGAAGTGTTTTTAATATGCTTGGACCTTTGTTAAATCCAAATTTAAGCTTAACAAATCAAATAGCTGGCAACTATTTACAAGAGGTAAATGAGCTTATGGCACAAACTTTAATGGAGCTAGGTAGAAAACATGCTTTGGTAGTGCATGGGCTAGATGGAATGGACGAAATAACACTTTGTGATGAAACATTAATTCATGAAGTTAAGGATGGAAAAATTATAGAGTATAGAGTAACTCCTGAACAATTTGGCTTTACAAGAGCTTTTCATAAAGATTTAGAAGGTGGTGATGGCAAATTTAACGCTGAAATTTTAAAAGCTACTTTAAAAGGGGAACTTAGCGGACCTAAATTTGATATAGTTATTTTAAATGCTATGTTTGCTCTTTATTGTGCGGATGTTGTTAGTTCGCCTATGCAAGCAAAAGAGATAATATTAAAAAGCATAAAAGATAAAGTGGTTTGGAACTATTTCTTAAATTATGTAGATAAAAAATGAGTGTTAAAGTTAAAATTTGTGGAATAAAAAATGAGATAGAAGCACTAAGCGTTGCTGAACTTAAAGTTGATTTTTTAGGAGTTATATTTGCCCAGTCAATAAGACAAGTAACCCCTAAAATAGCAAAAAATATATCAAAAATAGCTTATGAAAATGGTAAAAAAACCGTTGGTGTTTTTGCAGGAATTAGTGAAGATGATATTATTAAAATTTGCAAATTTTCAAATTTGCAAATAGTTCAAATTTATGAAAAAATAGAGGCAAATTTCAAAGATAGACTTAGTAAAGAAGATATTGAAGTTTGGCAGGTTGTAAGCATAAAAGATGAAATTCCAAATTTGGAAAATCTGTATTTTGATAAAATTTTATTTGATTATAAGGGTAAAAAATTAGGTGGAAATGGTGTAAGTTTTGATTGGAATTTACTTAAAAATTTTAAAGAAAAACCTTTTGTATTAGCTGGAGGGATAGATATTTATAATGCAAAAGAAGCAGTTAGGTTTAACCCTTATGCTATAGATGTAAATAGTAAGGTTGAAGATAGTAGTGGGCTTAAAGATGTTAATTTAATCAAAAAACTTCTAGCTAACATTAAAATGTAGTATAATTAAAGAAAAATTTAGGATTATAAAATGAATACAAAAGCATATTTTGGAAAATTTGGAGGTCAATTTATCCCAGAAACTGCAATGTTTGCACTAGAAGAGCTTGAAGAGGCATATAAAATAATAGGGCAAAGCAAGCAGTTTAAAGAAGAGCTTAACGAGCTTTTAAAAGAGTATGTTGGAAGACCCACACCGCTTTATCATGCAAAAAGATTGAGTGAGTATTATGGTCATGAGATCTATTTTAAAAGAGAGGATTTAAATCATACAGGCGCACATAAATTAAACAATGCTTTAGCCCAAACACTTTTAGCTAAAAAAATGGGTAAGAAAAAGGTTATAGCTGAAACTGGAGCAGGGCAACATGGAGTTGCAACTGCAACTGCTGCAGCACTTTTAGGGCTTGAATGTGATGTTTATATGGGTGAGGTTGATGCAAAAAGACAAGAGTTAAATCTTTTTAGAATGGAGCTACTTGGTGCAAAAGTTGTGGTTATAAAAGAGGGGTTAAGAACACTTAAAGAGGCAACAACAGCTGCAATTCAAGGCTGGGTAAATGAAATAGAGAGCGTTTTTTATGTAATAGGCTCTGTAGTTGGGCCATATCCCTATCCGTTAATGGTAAGAAATTTTCAAAGAGTTATTGGAGATGAGGCAAAAAAGCAACTAGCAACCAAAAATATAAAAGCTGATTATGTTATAGCATGTGTTGGCGGTGGAAGCAATGCTATTGGAATTTTTACTGCATTTTTAGATGATGAGAGTGTTGAGCTAAGAGGGGTTGAAGCCGGTGGTTTAGGGGTTGATACCCCATATAATGCAGCAACGCTTACAAAAGGTAGAGCAGGTATTATACATGGTATGAAAACTATAGTTTTGCAAGATAAATATGGTAAAATTTTGCCAGTTCATAGCATTTCAGCAGGACTTGATTATCCTGGAGTTGGACCTGAGCACGCTCATCTTTTTGATATAAAAAGAGTTAAATATGAAGCAGTTAGTGATGATGAATGTATTAAAGCTTTAAAGCTTACAACAAAATTAGAAGGGATTATACCAGCTATTGAGAGTTCACATGCTTTAGCGTATCTTGATAAGCTATGCCCAAAGCTTAAAAACGGTAAAAAAAATATCGTTGTTAATATAAGCGGAAGAGGTGATAAAGATATGGATAGTGTAAGAAATTATAAAAAAGGAACTATTTATGGATAATATACAATCAGCCTTTAAAAACAAAAATGCAAATATTGGATATATCGTAGCAGGCTACCCAAGCGTGGAACATACAATTGAATTTATAGATAATTTAGATAAAAGCGTCATAGATCTTCTTGAGATAGGAATTCCATACTCAGATCCTATAGCTGATGGAAAGGTGATTTTGGATGCTGGACTTGAGGCTATAGAAAATGGCGTAAATACCGATACGGTATTTGAAATTTTAGAAAAAAGAACAAGTAAAAAACCAATTGTTTTTTTGGTATATTATAACTTAATATATGCATATGGCTTAAGTAACTTCATACAAAGGTCTAAAAAATGTGGTATTCAGGGTTTTATAATACCAGATATGCCATATGAAGAGAGCGAAGAGATGTTTAAACTTTGTAAAAAAAATGATTTGAGCTTAATACCTCTTATAAGTGTTACTTCTGAGCACCGTGCAAAAAAACTTTTAACAAGATCTAGCGGCTTTATCTATGCTATTGGCGCTATTGGAGTTACTGGTGGAGAGCAAACTCCTTTAAATCGTTTAAAGCATATGGTTGGCGATTTAAAAAAGATGAGTGATTTGCCAGTTGCTGTTGGATTTGGAATTCGGACAAATGAAGATATAAATATAACAAGAGAGTATGCTGATGGAGCTATAGTAGGAACATCTTTGGTTGAGCTTTGTGGTAAATTTAGAGGTGAATATTTATTAGAAGAGGTAAAAGAGTTATTTAATTAGTTTTTTAGATGAAGACTTAAGAGCATTCTTAAGTCTTCATAATAAATTTATTATTTCTCTTTTGCTTCTAATTCAATAATCATTTTAACTTTATTGCCCATTGCTACACTTTCTTCACCGATGTTAAAATCAGTCCTTAAAATATCGCCTTCTAAGCTTAAACCTATAAGAGTTTTTCCATCATCTGTTTTTGTAGTACCGCCTAATTCATATTCAAACTCAACTACTTTAGTTACGCCTTTTATAGTAAGGTTTCCTTTTACAATGCCTTCTTCGTCATCATCTTTATCTTGGATAAACTCTGTCATTTCAAATTTCATAGTTGGGAATTTTTCTACATCAAAATAGTCCACACTTCTTAAATGATCGTCTCTTTTGTTGTTGTTTGTGTTTATAGAACTTATTACTATTTCACCATTAAGGTTGGTTAGTTTTTTAGTTTTAGGATCAAAACTTACAGCTCCATCAAAATTAGTAAAATTTCCTCTTACTTTGCTTATTTGCATATGTTTAATTTCAAAACCTATAGATGAGTGAGCTTTGTCTAAAACATACTCTGCTGCATTAACTCCTGTTGCTAAAAAAAGCGCCGCTACTGTTGAAGTAATAATTTTCTTCATACATTTCTCCTTGAATTTTATTTATAAGTTGAATTATATATGATATTCTTAAACAAAATATATAATTTCGTTAAAAAAATATTCATAAAATTATACATTGATATTTTTTATTATATATAAATATAATAACTTAATATATAAAAATTAGTAAAAAAATATAATTTTCTGTTATAAGTAGCTAAAATAGGTAGTTTTACAAAGGTGCTTATTTTGAAATTTTAATAAAAAACCATTTTTTAGAATTTTTTACTTTTAAGTTATAAAATATAATAATTTCAAATAAAAACGATATTTAACTCTAAAAATATGTTAAAAAACTAAATTTTTATCTATGCTATAATACTATTTTTAAGGAGATTTTTAATAACCATGACTTTTATCTATTTAATTAGTATCTATGTTTCCACTATCGTTAGTGGTATATTGGTCTTTATCGCTATTGGACATATATTGTATAAAAAAAGATCTCCAAATAGTATGATATCTTGGATTTTAGCTATCTTCTTTCTTCCTTTTATATCAGTGCCTTTATATTTCATAATTGGTATTCGCAAGCGTGAATCTAGAAGCAAAAAAGAATATGTAAAGATAGCTAAGCCTGAAAAGTATCATAAATACAATATTAGCTCTTCAGAACACAGTGTTCTTAGTTTGTTAGAAAAAAATAAAATGCCATCTGCAACAAAAAATAATGATATAAAACTTATTTTATCAGACACCAAGGCTTTTAAAGAGATGTTAGAACAGATAAATAATTCAAAATATTCTATTGATATTTGCACATATGTTTTTAAATTTGATAAAACAACTCAAATTTTACTTGATGCATTAGAAAAGAAAGCCAAAGAGGGTGTGAAGGTAAGAGTTCTTTTAGATATAGTTGGCTCAATTGGGGCATATATAAAACAGGGCAAATTTAAAAAAGCAAAAGAGGTTGGTGTGGATATTGTCTTTTTTACACCAATATTTAAAAGGCCATTTCAAAGCTATATAAACCTTAGAAATCATCGTAAAATTTATCTTTTTGATCAAAAAATACTTCTTAGCGGAGGTATGAATCTTAGTGATGAGTATATGGGCTTAGAAGAAGATGAACAAAGATGGGATGATTTAATGTATAAACTAATAGGTCCTAGTGTTTTTCATTTTTACTATATTTTTTGTAATGATTGGGCGTACGCTAAGGGTGAGAAAAATAACTTTGATATAGATCAAAGTCTTGAGTTTGATGGTAGTGATATTGTACAAGTTGTTCCATCAGGTCCTGATATACAAGTAGACGCACTATATGAAACACTACTTAATGCAATCTATAATGCAAAAGAGAGAATTTGGATAGTTACTCCATATTTCGTTCCATCAGAAAATATAATACAATCTTTAATCATAGCAAAACACAAAGGGGTAGATGTAAAACTCATAACTCCAAAACATTCTAATCACCTTTTAGCTGATCTAGGAAGAAGCCCATATATGAGAGAGCTAAATAGTGCTGGTGTTGAAGTTATGCTGTATCGGGGGAATATGTTACATGCAAAAGCTATTTTATTTGATAGTCTTGCTGGCATGGTTGGATCTGTAAATTTTGATAATAGAAGTCTTTTTTTAAACTATGAAGTAGTTACATTTGTATACTCTAAAAGAGTTGTAGATGAGCTTGAGGAGTGGATGAGATCTTTAATGGATAGTTCTAATAAAGGCATGCAAAAACCTAGTAAAGTAAGAGAAACCATTGAAAATATTGTAAAAGTTTTTACGCCGCTATTATAAAATGTTTAAACCGCTAAAAATTCTGCATAACTCAAATAAGATTATAACTAATCAGTTTATCTCTAATAAGTTTAAATTAGTTTGTTGGAATGTGCATAAAAATAATAAAAATGCTAAATTTAAAAAATATATTGAAGATATAAGTGTTGATTTTTTACTATTTCAAGAGGCTAAATTTGATGATAGAGAGATTATAATTCCAAATTTCAACTACAATGCTGCAGCAAATTTAGAGCTAAATAGTAAATTTTATGGTGTTTTAACAGCAAGTAAGATCCGATCAACTTATGCAAAAGCCTATCTTTCTGAGGGTAAAGAGGGTGTGTTTGGAACTCATAAAAGCCTACTTTTTTCTACATATATGTTTGAAGATATGGGTGAGTTACTTATTTTAAACATTCATTCTATAAATTTTAGAGAAAATACAAGGTTTATTAAAGAGCTACAAAAACTTTCTGCCATTGTTGAATTTCACAAAGGAGCTATAATTATAGCTGGGGATTTTAATACTTGGAATAAAAAAAGATTACTCGTTCTAAAAGAGTTAATTAAAAGCTTAAGGCTTAAAATGGTGAAATTTGATGAGCATAATCATATTAAATCTTTTATGGGCAATCAGCTAGATTTTATATTTTATAGAGATTTAAAGTTGATAAATTCATGGGTTGAGATAGATCATAGACTATCAGACCATAATCCACTTTTTGCAGAATTTGAAAAGCTAGATAATAAGTAGTTATATTGTTTTATAAATTTCATTAAGCTTGTTTAACTAAATTATTTATAGATATAATTAAATTTTATATTAAAAGACAAAAGGAAATAGGTATTTTGATTTAGCAAAATTTTAAATAATAATAGGCAATTTGTCTAAGCAAGAATGGTTAAATTTAATCTTAGCCCCTTTGTTACCACTTTTTATAATTGTTTTATATGCTAAATGTGCCAAAAGTATAATTAAAAATGAAAAGTTAGATAATGATTTATATTTGCTATATATCTTGGTAGTAATTGGCTATATATTGATTGATAAATTTAGCATTTTATAAGGAAAAGACATGGGTAATAATTACACTCTTATAATTAGTTTTAAATAGCAAAAATAAATAAACTTTAAAAGAGGAAAATTATGGATATTTTGACTGAACTATTTTATTTTTTAATTGCAACTTGGTGGGCATTTTTACTTTTTGGGCTCTTTTTAATTATTTATGCAGATTATGCAAATGGAAAGCAGGAGTATAATGGTAAATTTATAAAACATACATATAAACAATGGGTTATTGGTCTTGAACCTACTAAAATATATATAAAAACAGTAAAAAGTTGGAAAGATAAACAACCATTTCATTTTATATTTGAGATAATTACATTACCATTATTTTGTCTCCCATGGATACTTCTTTGGTTGGGCATATTTGGATTTGTTTGTTTTGTAGGTTTTTTGATTGTAAAATTATTTTTTACATAGGAGGTAAATTATGAAAACTAAAGATGGAGTAAGTAGTGACCCCGTTGAAACAGCCACTAATATTATACAAATGGCAGGTGCTGTTGCTGGTATGAAATTAGGTAGTTCTTTAGCTAGTAAATTTAAAGGAGTGTAGACAATGAAGAAATTAACAGATAAAGAATTAGAATTGATTGATGATAATCAAAAAACTATTAAAAAGAAACAAAGTATAAATTTACTCTATTTTAATTGCCCAGTCTGTGGTAATAAAATAAAGAAAATATCAAAATTTGGGGACTTATTTACCAAAAAAAATCTTACATGCGAAAACTGCAAAAGTGAATTTAAACCATCAGGTTTTTTTACTTTTTGGGTAGAGAACTTTACTTTTCTATCGCCTGTTATTGTAATAATTTTTGCATATTTTGGTCAAAAAATCTTGTTTCCAAATTCAGACAAGATGTATTTGGTTTCATATATTATAGGAATTGTTTTATATCTAATAGTTTCAATTTTTTTAACATATCTAATACCATATAAAAAAATAAAAAATAAGGAGAATTAAAATGTCTAGCATAAAACAACATTTAAGTGATTTTGCAAACGGATTTGTGGATACTTTTGTCGGAGCCCCTTATGCTTTTGGTGATTTTCTAGCCAGAATAAGTGGCTTTAGAGATTGGCAAGAAAACAACAAGAGTGTTATACCTAATTTAAACTCAAATTATCATCAAGAGCAAGCTATAAATGAGATGAAGATTATTTATCATGCACTTAATAATACTAAATCTATAAAAATTTTAGGAGATCATTTATTAAATGATATTAAAACTCGACCATTTTATTATCTAGGAGGATTTCTAACAACACGAGGCATGGAAAAAACCATACCTAATAAAGCTGGCAAAATTACCTATAAAGGGTCAATAGTAATAGCAAAAGCCGATAATGCAATTCATGAATTATTAGAAGATAATAAAGCATTTTATGATATTATTAATAACGCTTTAAAAAATAGTAATTCAACTATTGATGATTTTACAAATTTTACAAAAAATCCTATTATATTGCCAAACCCTTTTGGAACAATATCAGGCAATGGCTTTAACTTCAATGATTATCTAAATCAATACTTTAACCCCTTTATATCTCCTACCATCTACGACCCACTAGTTTTAGATCTTGATGGAGATGGCATAGAAACACTATCTTTAAAAGATGGAGTATACTTTGACCACAATGGTGATGGAGTTAAATTTAAATCATCTTGGGTAGACAAAGATGATGGCTTACTTGTAATTGATAAAAATAGTAATGGCATTGTAGATAATGGAAATGAACTATTTGGAAATTTCTCTAAATTAAATAGTAGTAATCATTTAGCTATTAATGGCTTTCACTCTTTAAAAGAGTATGATACAAATAGTGATAGCATTATAGATATAAATGATGAAGAATTTTTAAACTTAAAAGTATGGCAAGATAAAAATAGTGATGGAATTTCACAAAGTGATGAGTTAAAAACATTAGATGAATTAGGTATTAAATACTTAAATACAAACTTTACTAATGAAACTAAAAATATAGATAAAGATAATACTTTAGAGTTCTCTTCAACCTATACAAAAACAGATAAAACAAATTTAAAACTAGCAGATATAAACTTTAAAGTTGATACAACTTCATCTATGCATAAAGAAAAGTTAAATTTAACAGATGAAGAGAATAAAAGAGCAAATATAAAAGGCTATGGATTTCTAAGAGATTTAAAAGAGGCAGCAACATTATCAACCAATCTTGCAAAAACATTAGATGAATACACTATAGCTAACACAAAAGAAGAACAACTAAACTTAATACAAACTCTAATTAAAGAGTATAGCAATACAGCAAACAAAGCAAACAACTATGAATTAAAAAGAGCAAATTTAATAAACAATGATTTAGTAGAAGTAAAGATACTAAATTTAGTAAGTAGTTTAGGAAACTCAAATTTAGAAATTAGAGATAAAAACAAAATTTACAAAGATATAAAAGAGTTATCACTAAAAGCAAGTGACGATAGGTTTAAAGTTCTAAATTCTATGAAATGATATTTAGTTTTAAAAAAGGAGAAAAATTGACAAAAATAATAACAATATTATTTATTACTGGAATTTTTTGTATATTTATAGGCTTAAGTATATTTATATATTCTATTCTTAAATATCCCAAAAGAAAACAAAAAATATTTAGCATTATGAATAAAGAAGAAGTTATGAAATACAATCAAATTTCAAAAATTAAAAGAGAAAAAAGAAGCGAACAAGAGCAAGAATTTTACTTTAAAAACAAACAGCTGTATATTGCAACAACAGGTTCAAAATGGTTTAAAATAGGTTATATTTTTATTTTTTTGGCTATCACAGGTTGGATATATTATTATGTAATTTGACAACTTTAAATTAAAGGAGTATTAATGTCAGATAAATTTTTCTCAGTTGCTTTGTTTTGTTTTATTGTAAGTGTTGGGTTATTTGCAAAGTATATTTTTTTTAGTTACAACAAAAAGAATTTCTTTGGTATTATGGCAAAAGATGATTTTACAGAATATAGACGAATTTCAAAAATTAAAAGAGAAAAAAGAAGTGAGCAAGAGCAAGAATTTTACCTTGAAAACCAAGAGCAATATGTTGGGTTGATGATTACAAAATGGGTATTTTATATAGGTATTGTTTTTGTTTTTATAGGTATTATAATTAAATATATTTTTGAATAAAAGGAGTAAAAATGAAAAAAACAACCGATGAAGACAAACCACTTTTAGTTATAAATCGTAAAAAAGGTTTTATAATTATTTTATATGATATTTTTTATATGCTATGGATGAGTGCTACAGCTATTGTTGGTTACTTATGTATCCAATTAGATAATGTTATACCAAATATTACTGGTTATATCTTGGTTATATTTACTCCTTATGCTTACTTTTGTATGTATAATTTAAGACAAATTGATTGTTATGAAGACTATTTGGTCATAAAAAGGTCTTTGTGTTCCCAGACAATTTATTATAATAAATTAAAAGATTATAAACAATTATTACAAGAACCATAGCTTTTAGACATAGAAAAAAATTCATATTTTCCACATTTATAAATATATATTTGATTACTAAAGATGATTTTACTAAATTCATTAAACTTTTAGAAAGTAAAGGTATAAAAAAATATGAATTTTTTTAATTAAGAGCATAAAAAGTTATTCTACTAACCTCTTATGCTTTTCTAAACAGGCTTGCCATTTTTATGAAATGATCAGCTTTTTCATATTCGGGTTTTGTTTTTAGGCTGACTGTGATGTAGATAATTAAAGAAATTCCTATCCCTAAAACAGCTTGTGTGGTTGAACGAACTTCCCAAAATGCAGGAAGATTAATATCAAAACTTCTTATTAGATTGTAAAAACAATAGACAAGCCCAAATATCATAGATGCTAAAGCTCCTTTTGAATTTCCTCTACGCCAAATAAACCCAGCAACAAGTGGCACAAAAACACCCGTTGTAATTACATCAGAAGCTATCCATGAAATTTCTAAAATGGATCGAATTTTTAGTGATATTAAAAGAGCTACTATTGTAACTATAAGTGTTGATATGCGTGAGAATTTCAACTTCTTTTTTTCATCATTCTCTTTGGTATTTAAATCTATAGCAAGTGTCATGGCGCCTGTATTTATAAGAGAGTCCATAGTTGACATTATAGCAGCTGAAATTCCTACAAATACCAAAGCGCCTAAAATAGGGTGCATATAGTTCATAACAATAGCCGTAACCACGCCACCTTCTGGGATATCTTTAAAAAGAACAATGCCCGCCATACCTGTAAAAACCACTATAAGATAAAGCGGTATGTAGGCAAAAAAGCTAAGAACAGTCATCTTATAGGCATCATTATCACTTTTTGTGGCTGAAATTCTTTGCCAAACATTTGCCTGTATCATCCACGCACACCCAAAAGTTATAACATAAGTTAGATATTTTGAAGCACCAGCACTTATGCTCATATAGTCATCTTTTCCTAAAATAGCCGCTGCATTGCTAATTTCGCTAAAGCCACCAGAATTTACAAAAGCAACTATAAAAACAGCTATGGCGGATATAACTAGTAATACAAATTGAATTATATCAGTAAGTACAACACCACGAAAACCACCAAATATAGAATATATTAAAACTATGCTAGTTCCAATTATAACGGCTAATTCATAGTTCATTCCTAGATATGTTCCAAAAAAATTACCAATTCCCACCATTTGTGAGGCAGCGGTAAATGTCATAAAGATTAGTATCATAATGGATAAAATTGTAGAAACTGTTTTGGAGTATCTAGCCTCCATCATTTTACCTTGTGTTAGGTATTGCACTTTTCTAATGGAGCGTGAGCCAAGTATCATTAAAAAAGTAGATATTAAAACAGGAACTCCATAATACCAAAAAGCACCAAGCCCATCATCATATGCAAGATTTGCCGTTTCTATAGCGGATGCGGCTCCCCACCAAGAAGCTATAAAGGTTATGGAGAGTGTCCAAAATGGAAGCAATCTTCCAGCAAAGAAATAGTCTAAAATACAACTGTTTTTATTTTCTCTCATTACTGCAATAAGAAGCACTATAAAATATATAATTAGCCCAATCAAAGATGTTATTTGTAATGTTGACAAATTTTGTCCTTTTTGATTTCTAAGAGAAATGATATTGCAATAGTGATAAAATGTCAATAAATAGGCTTAAATTAGTTGTAATAGATTGTAATATTTTATTTTAAGGTATAATCTAAAATAAATTTCAATGGAGAAGCTATATGAAAAAAGTAAAATTTTTTAGTGGTGAGGAGATTCCCTTAGAGTTTCACAAAGTTAGAGTGGTTCAAAAACTAAATTTACAAAACATAGATAGAAGACTGGAAGCTATAAAAGAGGCTGGAAATAATACCTTTTTGCTTAAAAACCAAGATATATTTTTAGATATGCTAACTGATAGTGGTGTAAACGCTATGAGCGATAACCAGGTAGCATCAATGCTAAGAGCAGATGATAGCTATGCAGGAAGCCAAACTTTTAGCAGACTTGAAAAAAGTGTAAAAGAATTTTTTAATAAAAGATATTTTTTACCAGTTCATCAAGGTAGAGCCGCAGAAAATATAATTTCCAAAGCGATGGTTAAAGAAAATAGTTCAGTCATTACAAATTACCATTTTACAACTAGCAGAGCCCATGTCATGATGAACGGCGGAGATATGATAGAAGCCATTAATAAAGCAGGAATAGAGGTTAATAGCAATAATCTTTTTAAAGGAAATATGGATATAGAGTTATTGACAGAGCAAATCAATAAAAAAGGCTCAGAAAATATCTCATTTGTAAGAATGGAAGCAGGCACAAATTTAATAGGTGGACAGCCTTTTTCAATAGAAAATTTAAAAAATGTAAAGAAAATTTGTAATGAGTATGAAATTCCACTAGTCTTAGATGCAAGTCTTTTAAGTGATAATCTTTATTTTATAAAAACAAGAGAAGAGAGATATAAAAACTCAACTATAAAAGAGATATTAAATGAGATATCTAATTGCTGTGATGTTATATATTTTTCAGCTAGAAAGTTAAGCAGTGCAAGAGGTGGCGGAATTTGTTTTGATAGTGAAAAATATTACTATAAAATGAGAGAACTTCTTACTCTTTATGAAGGTTTTTTAACATATGGTGGTATGTCTGTAAGAGAGATGGAGGCTATTGCGGTTGGACTTGAAGAAACTTTGGATTTTGATAATATTTCTCAAGGACCAGAGTTTATTAAATATATGACAGATGAGCTAGTTAAAGCTAATGTTCCTGTGGTAACTCCTGCTGGAGGCCTTGGTTGCCATATAGATGCTATGGAGTTTGTATCTCATATTAAAAGAGAAGAGTATAGAGCGGGATCCTTGGCATCTGCGCTTTATATTGTAAGCGGTTGTAGAGGCATGGAGAGAGGTACTATATCTGAAGAGAGAAATCCTGATGGAAGTGAACATATATCAGATATGGAGCTTTTAAGAATGGCAATGCCTAGAAGGGTATTTACCTTGTCGCAGGTTAAATTTATTATAGATAGAATTATTTGGCTACACAAAAACAAAGAGTTAATAGGGGGTCTTAAATTTATTGATGAACCATCAAAGTTAAGATTTTTCTTAGGTAAATTAGCGCCAACTTCTAATTGGCAAGAAGAGTTAGTTAGAAAATTTAAACAAGATTTTGGAAATAGCTTGTAATGCAATGCCATATCTAAATTTTATAAAAATTTTGGCATGTAAATTGGGCTGTTTTTTGTCCTTGATATTTGTTTTAATTAGATAAACCACAAAAAATGTATCGGTGGAAAATTTAAAAAAAGATAATAAAATGCAATTTAAAGATTTAAAATCTCTGCTTCAAAGTGAAGATCTAACATCTCTTCGTAAAAAATAGGTTATGCCAAAGTATCAAAATTTAAAAAGCGATAGAAGTCATCATATCATCAAAAAGTCTAGATGCATTTTTAGATAAAGGCTATTATGATGGCTTATATAGCTCAAAAGAACTTATTTTAGAGCTTTGCAAGGTTTTAAATATTGATTTATCAGATGAATTAGCTTAGTAAAAAAGATTAGCATTGAAAAAAGTAGTAGCTTCTCACTATAAGAAGTAAGATGAAAAATTGCTAATTTTTGGTAATATAGTAGGCTATAAATTACGGCTAGATGGAAAAGATTATACTTTTTTTAATGCTGGCGAGCTTATACAAAAAGAGATATCAGAGAGTATAGTAACTTTAACTTTAAAAATAAAAACTTAATTGATGTTTTAAAATTAAATGTTTGATACTAGGTAATAAAATTTAAAGAAGTTTTATAAAAATAAATGGTGCCCGGAGCCGGAATCGAACCGGCACGGAGTTGCCTCCGCCAGATTTTGAATCTGGTGCGTCTACCAATTTCACCACCCGGGCAGTATAATAACTAAAATAGTAAAAGATAATTATATCTTTTTAATCTTAAATTTGATTAAACTATTTACTTCTTGATATTAAAATTCCTGCAAATATAATTAAAATAATTCCCATAAATCCACTAAAATCAGGAAGAGTATCTCCTAATAAAAACCCAAAAACCATTGAAAAAGGTATATTTGCATAGCTAAGTGGTGCAACAAGTCCAGCTTTGCTAACTTCATAACTTTTTGTCATAAAAATTTGAGCTATGGTGGCAAAAATACCAATGCCTAAAATATGTATAAAATCAATTCCTTTTGGCGTTATAAAAGGAGATAACATAAAATCTAAACTAGGATTTGTATAAAAACTACCAACTATCATTAAAACGGCTGGTCCTATGGTGCCTATTAAAGCAAAAGATAAAACAATAGTTCTAGTATCATAGTATTGCCTTAGTCCCCGTATGCTTGTATAAGCAAGTCCAGCACCAACGCCACTAAAAATACCTAAAAAATCATTTTTATTAAACCCTATTTCAGGTTTGGTAAAAAGCAAAAGTCCAAAAAAGCCAATAGCTATAGCTATCCATCCAAGTTTTCCAATCCTCTCTTTTAAAAATATAAATGCAAAAATTGCTGTAAAAATAGGAGATGTTTGAGAAAAAGTCATAGCATTTGCAAGTGGGATTGTTGCGATATTATAAAAAAATGCAAGAAGTGCAGAAAACCCCATAAAACCTCTAAAAAATAAAAGCCAAGGTTTGCCACCTTTATTGTTAAGTGGAGATTTTACAATGCTTATAAAAATTATAATAACACTTATAATATTTCTAAAAAAAACTACTTCTAGCGAGCTTAAATTTCCACTTAATAGCTTTGTAAAAATGCCCATAATAGCAAAGGATAGGGCAGATGCTAACATATATATAGCACCAAGGTTTACATTTTTTAACATAATTTACTTTTATTTATTAGAATTTGAAATATTTGAATGTTATTAGGTGCTAAAAAGCACCTAACATTATTTTGTTTTAGCAACTGCTTCTTTAAGCTGTTTTCCAACTTTAAATTTAACTACATTTGTTGCAGGTGATTTATAAGTTTTATTAGTTCCTGGAACTTTACCTTCTCTTGCAGCTCTTTTTGCAATATCAAAAGATCCAAAACCTATAAAGCTTACAGATTCGCCTTTTACAAGTGATTCTTTTATGGCTTCAAGCATAGCATCAACTACACTTGTTGTGTCTTTTTTTGATAAACCAGCTTTTTGAGCAACTAATTGAATAAATTCAGCTTTTTTCATGAGCATCCTTTTTTAAGATTTGTTAAAACCATTCTACAATACTTTTTTTAAAAAAACAATACTTTTTTAAAAATTTTTCCCATAAAATAGGAGTTTTGTTATGAAAATTTCAAATTTATTGGTTAAAGCCATGAATTTCTACTATTTTTCTCAAATTTAATATAAATGAATTTAATTCATTATTAGCTTGAACATCTGTTAAGTTTTCTTTATTTATTGTAATTTCTTTATTGTTAAATTTAGTTTTTAAAATATCAAAAATATCCTTATCTGTCCTTGTTCCATCAAAAAGCAACAAAGTATTAAGCTCTAAATCACTAAATTCATAATTTGCACCCCATTTTGTTGAAAAAGAGATAACAGGATTTTCAGTTTTGATGTGATATTTTATATATTTTAGCCAAGAAGATTTTATTTTTGGCTTTTCTTCTTTTTTTAGTATAAATTTTTCAGAATGGATACTAACTTGTTTATTATGTATAAGATCTAATACTTCTAGATATATATTTTTATTAGTAGAAAAACGCTCTTTTAGTTCTTTAATTGTTATAGTATTTGGATAAATTTTTTCTAAGTATTCTTGAATTTCTTTATAAACATAGTCAAAATTGCGACTATTTTTAATATTTATATTTTCTAAATTTTTTATTTTAAAATTTTTAGAAATTCCTATATTATTTTTATTATTTATATGAGTTATTATACTTGTTCTAAATTGTCTATTATAGATAAAATCATAATATTGCTCTTTTGCGATAGAATCATCCCCACATTCGTTTGACAGTGCTTCTTCCATATTGATATTTTCATGTTGATATAGTGGTATTGTTTTAGAAATTTCTGAGTCACATATATGTGATAAACCTTTTTTGGATAACATATTATTAAATTCGTAAAGATATATTGGCTGGTTTACTTCCTCATAATATTCATGATATATATAGTAATTTGATTTTTCTAGAACATTTTTAGCCATGTCTTTTAAAGTTTCATTTAAATATGAGTAATTTCTTAAAAACTCAATAGCGCCTTTGCCATAACTAACAATGTTTGAGTTATCTATGTTTTGACCATTTTTCTTCAATAAATCAGCTCTAAATGTCATTATATCTCTTAATATATCCATATTTTTCCAACCCGGATAGGTATTATAAGATATACAAGCTACGCCATTTGGAGATAAGCTATTTTTAATGACTTCTAATATCTTATTTTGAACTTCTTTATTTACCCAACTAAAAACTCCATGGCAGATAATATAGTCAAAAAATCCAAACTCGTTATTATAATCTAAAATATTTTTTTGATACAAGTTTAAATTTTTTAAACCTAAAAAATTTACTATATTTTGTCCAGCTTCTATTTGGACACCCGATAAGTCAATCCCTACAACATATGAATTTGGATTTGCTATTGAAAATGGTATTATATTTCCACCAAAAGAGCAACCAATCTCTAAAACTCTAGCACTGCTTATTTTCTCTGCAAAAAAACCAAATAGTTGTAGCACTGCATTTAAATGATCTGGCTGTGTTAAAGCAAAAGATTTTGAAGGATATGGTATTTCATCGTAAGATTTTTCAGATGTTTTATTTTTAATCATAAATTTACCTTATATATTTTAAATAATAAATATATTACAATAAATTTAATTAAAAATATAATAATTTTTATATTATTTCTAGTAAAATTTCGTTTTTATTTTTTATTTTTTTAATATCAATTAGTCTAAGATTATCAATGTTTATTGTTTTAAATTCATCTAAAGTGGAAATTTTTTGCTTTGCAATCTCTTTTAAAATTATACCTCTGTAGTGTTTTGCATAGTGGCTAACAGTTTTACCTTCTTTTAAAAATTTTAAAGTTGTAAAATCTTTTTTTATGTTATAAAATTTTTCATAAAAGGTAGCTCTTAAATCTAAAATATCTTCATTTTTTAAGTATTCATCTAAAGATTTACTAAAATTTTCTTTATAAAAGTTTTCTATTTTAAAACTACCAAGTTTTTGCCCCTGTTTAAATTTATAATTAGGCAAGATGTCATTTGCCAAAATAGGACCAAATAAATTTGAGAAAATAATTACATTTTTATCAATATACTCTTGTGAAGTTTTATCTAGTAGAGTGTAATTAAGTGCTTTATACGCAACTCCAGAGTATCTAAGGATAGCTTTTATACCAGTTTTTTCTTTGTAACTTTGTTGGTAGTATTTGATGTCATTTACATTTTTCAGCCCAAAAAATTCACTTATTTCTTTATCTGTAGAAAGCTTTATAAAATTATCATATATCTTAAAAGCCTCTTCTCTTTTATCTTTTAAATGTGGAAAAATAAAATTATTAAAATCAAATATTGTAGTTCCTAAAATAGATGTTTTAGATTCGCTTGGTGAAAAAAGTATCTTCATAGTATTCCTGAAAGTAGATATGGCGCGCCCTAGAAGATTCGAACTTCTGACCTTTTGAACCGCAATCAAATGCTCTATCCAGCTGAGCTAAGGGCGCTAGAATATAAAGAATATGTATAATACATAAATCTCGCTTAAAATAAAATATAATTTTATAAGCTCTTAAACGATTTTATATTAATATATTAGGTGAATTTTAAGAATAAGGTTTAATATGAATGATTTTTTTGATAGTTTAAAAGAGATAAAAAAAGATATGATAAAAGATGATAAAAAAAATGAAGTAAAAAAAGTTAAAAAAAATCCAAATAGAGATGAATTTAAAGATATTTTTAAAGATGGGGATTTTGATATAGAAAAAGAGAGCATAGCACATAGAGAAAAAAGATTAAAAAATGAATTTGAAGCTTATATAAAGCATGCAAATATAAAGAAAATATGATAAATATCATACCTTTTTGTACTTTAGATACTCTTTGTCCATATTTAAAAGATAGGCAAAGCAGAACTGAATATATTTTTATAAATGGGTGTGATTTTGCACTAAATTCGAAGCTTGTAAAGTATGGCTATAGAAGATTTGGAAGATATTTTCAAAAACCAATTTGTAAAGATTGCAAAGAGTGCATTAGTGTTAGGATAAATAGTTTTGAGTTTAAGCCTAGTAAAAGTCAAAGACGAGTCATAAGAAAAAATGAAAAAACAAAATGGATAATTTCAAAACCCATAGTTGATGATGAACATATAGCACTTTTTGATAAATATCATAAACATATGTATTTTAAAAGAGATTGGCAATATTATGATATAGATTTAATAAAATATTATGATTTATATGTGATTGGGCATGGAAATTTTGGAAAAGAGATATCTTATTATAATGAATATGATGAGCTTATTTGTGTAGATTTAATCGATGTTATTAATGATGGCATAAGTTCTATATACTGCTATTATGATCCTGATTATGCTCATTTAAGCTTAGGTAAGTTTTCTCTTTTAAAAGAGATTGAAATTGCTAAAAGCTTAAATTTACAATGGGTATATTTAGGGTATTATGTAAAAGGTTGTCAAAGTTTAGAGTATAAAAAAGAGTTTATGCCACAGCAAAAACTTGAAGAGTATGTTGGTTTTAATGAGATTCCAAATTGGAGTTAATGGCATTTTTAATTGTTTTTTAATAAAATAATCTGAATAATTTTTAAAGGTTGATTGTGTTTGGACATATATTTAGAGAATATGATATTAGAGGTATCTTTGAAAGAGATTTAAATGAAATATCTACTAAGGCTATAGGGTATGCTCTTGGTCTTGAGATGAAGAAAAGAGGAGTTGAGTCTGTTAGTGTTGGATATGATGCAAGGCTTAGTGCTGACATGCTTTTTAAATACTTAGCAAGTGGGCTCAATAAAGCAAACTTGCAAGTTTTCGATATAGGGTTGGTTCCAACTCCTGTTGGGTATTTTAGTACTTTTACAGATAATTTTGATGCAAATATTATGATTACAGGAAGTCATAATCCAAAAGATTATAATGGATTTAAAATAACTATATATAAAGATAGTTATTTTGGACAAGATTTGCAAGAGTTAAAAGTTAAAGTTAGTGAAATTTTATACAATAAAGTGGATATAGAAAATAATTTTAAAGCTATAAAATCAGACATTTTATCTAAATATATAGACTATATATCAAAGAAATTTGAACATTTAAAAGGTATGAAATGTAGGATTATAAGCGATTGTGCTAATGGAACTGCCGGAGTAGTTTTACAAAAATTAAAAGAAAATTTAAAATTAGATATGGAAATTTTATACTCAAATCCTGATGGAAATTTTCCAAACCATCACCCAGATCCAAGCATAGAGGATAATTTAAAAGATATAAAAAACTATCTTTTGAAAGATTTTGATATAGGTTTTGGTTTTGATGGAGATAGTGATAGAATAGCTGTTGTTACTAAAAAACGAAATATAAAAGGCGATGAACTTGCTTATTTATATGCCTTAAATATGGATAACCCAAAAATAATGGGAGAGGTTAAATTTTCACAAAATATCTACGAAGCTATAAACAAGATAGGCTCAACATATATGGGAAAAACAGGGCATAGTAATATTAAAAAAGCTATGAAAGAGCAGGGTATCGACCTTGGAGCAGAAGTTAGTGGACATATATTTTTTAAAGAGAGATATCTAGGTTTTGATGACGCTATCTATGCTATGCTTAGAATGCTGGAATTAATTTATAAAGGTATTGACTTAGATAAAGAGCTTGAAAAGTTGCCAAAAGTATTTTCTACAGATGAAATTAAAATAGAAGTTAGCGAAGAGAATAAATTTGATATAGTAAATAAATTTATTAAGTTTTTAAAAGAAAACAGTGGTGATTTTGATGAAATACTTAGCATGAGTGAGATTGATGGAATAAGGGTTCACTTTAAAGATGGTTGGGCACTGCTTAGAGCAAGCAATACAACGCCTGTATTGGTTGCTAGGTTTGAAGCAAATTCTAAGAAGTATATGCAAGAACTTAAAAATAAATTTACAAACACAGTTGAAAAAATAAAAAATATTACTTGATAAAGGATTAAAAGTTGATAGAAGTGATAAAAAATAGATCAAATAACCATTGTGAAATTTGTGGAAGTGATAAGAATTTAGATATATATTTTATTAAAAATGAGATTAATTTTGGTGCAAATTTATGTGCTGAATGCATGGAAGCTGTTACAAATTTCAATATAGAAAATCCAGCAAAATATGAGTGCTTAGAAATAGCAATGTGGAGTGAAATTCCAGCGGTAAAAGTGCTTTCTTACCAAATTCTAAACACATTAAAAAATGAAGCATTTGCAAAGGATTTGTTGGATATTTTGTATATAGAAGATGAACTTAAAGATTTAGCAAATTTGCCAACTAATGATATTACAAAGACATTTGATAGCAATGGTTCTATTTTAAAACAAGGCGATAGCGTAACTCTTATAAAAGATTTAGAAGTAAAGGGTGCAGGCTTTACGGCTAAAAGAGGAACTTTGGTTAAAAATATAATGTTAACAAATAACCCTGAACAAGTTGAGGGTAAAATAAATGGAACTAGAATAGTTCTTTTAAGTAAATTTTTGAAAAAAGTTTAATGTTTCAATAAATACAAAATTGGAATCTATCTCTCTGAACTTGCTATATTTTTGAAGGGAAGGTTAGAAAGGTATTTAAGGATGTAGTGAAAAGATTACTAAATTTTACTTAAGAAAGAATTTACAACGGTTTTTCAAAATTAGTTTATAAAATAGCTTAACTAGTGCTTTTAATCTACAATTTTGGGCTATTTTATTTTTTATGATTTAGTCTTAGTTATTTTAGTAAAAGCAGTAGTTTTATTATGATTGGTTTTTGCTATTTATTCATTTTAGGTAATAAATATATAATTTTATATTTTATATCTATTTTTATTTTTTTTAAAAAATACTCTCTTATTTCATCTTTATCTTTGCTCGAAATTAATGGTATTATTTGTTTATAATTGTTTGTTTTTATATACTACACTAGCACCAATTCCAGCAACATTTATTTTCATATTTTTTAATTCTATATCTTTTTTCTTTTCTATAAATTCACTGACATTTGTTACTTCGCCGTTTGCCTTTGTTTTTATATATTTTTGTGCCAATTCTTTTGCATTTCCGTCATATGTCATAGCGTGTATATCGTTTGCTAATACTGCTGTATCAACGACATCATTTAACAATTTAAGCAATTCTTCTAAATACTTAGAATTTTCTAAAAGTCTTTGATAAGCCTTATCTAACTCAATCCTAGCTTTCGCTTCTCTACTACCTGTTGAACTCATAGTTAGCTCCTTTAAAAATATATTATTTAAAATCTTCTTTTTTAAATTCAAAAAGTGCGGTTATTTTCTTTGGTGTTTTATCCAAATTTTTACCGGTTTTTATTTGAAAATATCGTTTTAATTCTTTGTAATCACTTTCAGAACTAATCATAAAATTTATAAATTTATGATTTCTGCCTTTTATAAATAAAACATCGTAAAAAAAATCAACTTTTGACTTTGAATATAATAAATTTTGCACAAATAAAAATAATACTAAAAAAAATCCCAAAATTGACAAAGTAATCAAAAAACCTTTAAGTATAGCGATACACAACAGAATAAAACAGCATATAAAAATAGCAATTTTTTTACCTAAAATATCGCTATCATAATACGCAACAGGAAAACTATAATTTATAGTTTTAAAAACATTGAAAATTCCACCTATTTGAATTTCTGAAAGTATTGTATTTTTAAATTTTCACTATCCTTGTAATATATTATCAAATTTAAAAAATAATCCGGTGTTCTATTCGACATTTGCCAAATACTAAAGGCAATCTTACGAAAAGGATTAAGCATAATATTGTCTTTTATAACAATCGGTTCTTTATCATAATCCCTTAAATTCTTGTTTTTATTAAAAACATCGTTTTCCATATTTTATCCTTTTTATAAAATTTCTTTGCAAATTCAAATTCAAACTTACGCAACAAGTAAATTTAAATTTGCAAATCGTAGCTAATACTAGTCTTGTTTCCGTTTTCAAAAAGGACATTTGAAGTTTGTCTGTGTTCATTGCCGTTTTCATCTATAAAATCGCTATTTTCATAATCTAAGTTTATCTCTTTTATACCAAGTTCTTTTAGAGATTTTATTTCATTTTCACTTAGTTTAGCATCCCCGTTAGTATCTTGCCAGATTGCTAAGCTTTCATAGCCTAGTAAGTCCAGTTCATTTATCACCCCATCACTATTATTATCAAATTCCTTTAATGCTTCAAATCCATTAGCTGCCAAATTTCCATTTGATAGTAAAGTATGATTTCCAAATAGTTCACTTCCGTTTGTTGCACTATTTGCGATTAAGGTTTTATTGATTAAAATTCCGTCATTTTTATCTATCCAAGCAGTATTTTCTGCAAATTTGTTGTTATCTAAGTCAAAGTATATTTTGTTATTTTTTCTTGATATTGTTTTTATGCCATCACCATTTAAGTCAATTACAATCGGAGAAGTTTTAGTTAAAGCAGGGGTTGTATCCGGGAAAGTATCGTTTGGGTTATCGTCTTCGTCATCATCTTGTATAGTGCCTATGCCATTTTTAGTAAATTTAGCTTTAAGATTTTCAGACATAGAATCAATCTTAGCAATTACTTCAAACTTTTCATCATCTTCTTCTTTTTCATCATCTTTCCATTTATAAGTATAAGTTGCACTAATGCCGTCTACTTTTTCATCATAGTGGTAACCTTTTGCTAAGTGAGTATCTTTACCTGGTTTTCCAAATAGATATTTTTTATCATTTACATTAACTATTATATATTCACCATCTTCAAAGAAAAAGCTTTTATCTTTTAAAAATGTCTTATCATCTCTATCATCATTTTTAAGAGTTATAGTAAATTCCATACTCTCCTCTTTTTCTTTTGCAGAACTATCACTTACTTCAATTGCTATTTCATCTTTATCTAGTAAAACTATGCCTAAGTCATTTTTATCTTTATTAAAATTTTCTATAGTTACATTTCCAGCAGAACCTGTTAATATTGTAAGTGTTTTAGTTGATTTATTATAAGAATATATATCAGAACCATTAAAGTATAAATCTTCACCATTTTTACTATAAGAAAACTTACCACCCTTCATTAGTTTACTATTTAAAAATACCCTTCCTTTTCCATCACTATCTTTTATAGTTGCACTACCATTAAGCATATAAGTATCAAAGCCATTTCCACCATCAATCTCATGACCATCATAAGATACAAATGTATCATTACCATCTCCACCTATTAATATGTCATTACCACGACCTGATATAAAATAGTCATCTCCACTTCCACCAAACAATACATCATTAGATGAGTTTTGACCACCTTTAATTGTTCCACTAAAAGACTCTGCAAGTGGACGAGAGTAAACATCTCCATTTGGCATTGTAATTTTTAATATGCCTTTACTCAAAGCATCCAAATCTGGTAGTTCTGATGATGTGTTTTTTATCTCATCATATTTTTTCTGAAACCAACCTTTTATATCTATAAGAGCATCATGACCAGTTAGCTCAGAAACTAAATTTATAACATCTATAGTAAAAAGGACTTGACCAACTCCTGGGATGAGCTTTTTTGCTGATAAAAATCCAGTTAACCCATCAGCAAGAGCACCAACTGTTACTCTTCCTAGAGATTGACCACTATCTAGCTGATCTATAATATCAACAAGAATTACAGCTTTTCCAATTTTGTTAATTTTTTCTTCAAGCTTGTCTTGAGCTTCTTCTGACATCGTTCCAGTAGCTTTGCCTATTTCTAACTTTGCTTTCTTAAATATCTCATCAGCTTTTAATCCTTTTTGTATAAGTAACTCTATCAACTCTCTAGCTAAATGGCTATTTGCAAGTAGTCTTTCATACGCCCTATCTAACTCATAGTTAGCTTTTTCTTCTCTTGTCATCTCTTTCTCCTTAATACATTGATTTTCTAATATTATTTAAATCTTTATCTAAAACATCAAAAAAGTATTGTCTTAAACTTATATACTCATCATTTGAAAAGTAATTAAGCCAGTGTCCTGCTCTAGCTTGATATAAATTTCCAATTGTTATTTTTAAATATGGTGAAAAGTTATATAAACTTCCATTTTTTTTACGATATATGATTTTCTTTACAGCCTTATCATACATAGCTACTGAAAATAAAGCCAAACACATAGCTATTAATGCCGGTATTTGTCCTGCATATATAGCTAAAATAAGTATTATAATTAACCAAAAATTAACATCAAAAGAATTATCTTTAAAGTTAAAACAATCTCCTATATAATTTTTTTTTAAATATGAACTTACATCATTTTTTTTAAATTTATACTCATCTACAATCTTGCCATTTTTATAAAATATAAACTTATTATTATAAAGCTTTATTGTTCTTTTGTTTTCAAACATAAAAAAATAGTAACTTATATAATCAAGCAAAGGACAAAGAACTAACATAATAAAAAGTGAAATACAAGCATGAAACATAGTAATTGAGTCATCATTTGGCAAAAATACAAAAAATGAAACAATCATCGAACACATAAAAAATATATAATCAACAATCCCATGACAATTCATAAACCAATTATAATTTTCTAATTTTAAGGGCTGCATATCGTAGTTTCTACCACTTTTTGTTAGTTCATTGTTTTTAAACATTGAGTTTGTAGTTTTATTTTTTGTTTTATTTTTATTGTTTTGGTTTGCATTATTTGCATTTTTACTATTTAAATTTATGCTATTATTTGTATTGTTGAAATTCTTATTTTGGTTTTGATTATTTAATCTATCATCTAATTTTAAACTATTATTTTTATTTAGTAAATTTAAACTACTATTTTCACTATCCAAATTTGAATTTTGATTATCTAAATTTGTTTTATTTAAATTTGAAGTATTGTCTTTATTATTTAAGTTATTATCTAAATTTATATTATTGTTTGTATTATTTAAATTCTTATTTGAGCTTTCAGTATGTAGATTTAAATTATTGGTTTTATTGTTAAATTTTAAATTACTATTTTTATTTAATAAATTTGCATTATCATTTTCACTATTTAAATTTAAATTCTTATCGTTTAGATTATTGTTAGTTGAATTTAAATTATTCTTAGTTAAATTTGAGTTATTAAAATTTGTATATTTAGTAGATGTTTTAGCTTTTCTTTCTGCTAAGATTTTTCTTAACTTTTCATTTTTATTTAAGTTTTCATTATCTATATCTGACATCTATAGTTATTGCTCCTAGAAGATTTTAAAAGCATAAATTCAAATATAATGCACTATGCATAACAAACATATTGATTATAATTAATTTTATCTAAATAAACCTTAGATAAATTTAGTTAATTTTTATTAATTTAAAATTATATTTTAAATTTAATAGTTGAAAACTATTATCAACAATCTTAGTTTTAAATTTATCTTTTTATCTAATAAATTAAAATTTACTATTTAAAACTTATATATAAACTTAGTTTTCTTATGCTACTAAACTTATATATAAGTTTGTCTTGTTTGATGTTAATTTATTAGATTATTTTATAATGTTTTTTAAATTTATATCCCTATTTTCAATAGCTAGCAATGGAAAATTTTTAAGTATGGTATCTAAATCCCAAATAGTGCTATTTTTAAATTTAATCTTTTCTATGACACCATTACCTAAATCCTCTAATATATTAAAGTAATTTTGAATGGTTATTTTATCGTCTGCTAAATTTCTATTTTTATCAACAAATTCTATAACTAAATTTACTAACTTTCTTGATAGTTTTATCTCATTTGGGTTTATATCTTACCAATGTAATGGTGTTGCTATTTCCTCTATTATCATATATAGCACCTTTGCCATCTTTTAAATGCATAAGTATCATTTTTACCATTTAAAGCAGAGAATTATACATTAAAAACTAAAATATATGTTCTAAATGTAGCGCTAATCTACAAAATGCTTAAAATTTAAAACTCTCTCCAAGATAGTATTTTTTAACATCCTTATTTTCTGAAACTTCTTTAGATGTCCCGCTTGTTAGAAGACTACCATCTTTTATAACATATGCTCTATCACAAATTGCCAAGGTTTCACGAACATTATGATCAGTTATTAGTATGCCTATATTTAGGCTTTTAAGCTCTTTAATGATATTTTGTATATCAGCAACTGCAATTGGGTCAACTCCAGCAAACGGTTCATCTAGAAGTAAAAATTTAGGAGTGATAACAAGACTTCTTGCTATCTCACATCTTCTTCTTTCTCCACCACTTAAGCTGACTCCAAGTCTATTTTTAATTGGTTCTATATTTAAAAGTTCCAATGTTTCATTTACTTTTTTTTGAATTTCATCTTTATTTTTACAATTAACTTCAGCCGCTAAAAGTAGGTTTTCTTCAACAGTTAAATCTTTAAAAACACTGCTTTCTTGGGGCAGATAGCCTATTCCAAGGTTTGCTCTTTTATGAAGTGGTGCTTTTGTTATTATCTCATTGTCTAATTTAACATCACCTTTTGTGGGAGATATTAAACCACATATCATATAAAAAGTTGTAGTTTTTCCAGCGCCATTTGGACCTAAGAGTCCTACGATTTCCCCACTTTTTACATATAGCGAAACACCTTTTATAATGTTTGATTTTTTTATAGTTTTTTCTAAATTTATAGCTTCTAGTTTATGCATAACTTACCTTGTATTTTCGTTTATCTTCATAAATTTCTATATTTATAACACAACATTTAATCTCAAATTTATTAAGAAGTGCTATAAGCTCATCATCACCCCATTCAACTATATGCAGCCCATCTTCAAAAAAATTTTCAAATAGACCATTTTTTTTAAGACCATCAACACCATTTTGATAGATATCATAGTGAAAAACATCTTCATAATTTTGCATAACAGAAAATGTTGGAGATGAAACATTAGCTATTATTCCTAGATTATGAATAATAGCTTTAGTTAGTGTTGTTTTTCCACTAGCTAGGTTTCCTTTTAGTATGATAACACCTTCTTTTGGGAGCTTTTTAGCTAAAATTTCAAGTTCATTTTCGCTTAAGATGATTTCAAAATTTTGCATTAAGTTTATAACTCTTTGATGTATCTTGCTTGATCACTTTTAGGGGTGTTTTTTGAAGTTGGGATGTCTAAAACTTCATAGTTACTCTCTTTGGTTAAAAATTTAATTGTAATTTTATCTCCGATTTTTACAACTTTAGCACCTTTTGCAACTACGCCATTTAAACTAACAACACCACTTTTGCACATATCATCGCTAATTGAGCGTCTTTTTGTAATATTTACAACATTTAAAAATTTATCTAATCTCATAAAGTTATTTTATCTAAAAATACTTAAAAATACTATTTACCTTTTTTTAAATGAAATTTGGGTAAAATTAAAACCAAAAATTTAAAATAAGGCGATAAAAATGAAAAAAGATATTAAAAAGGTTGTTTTGGCATACTCAGGCGGACTTGATACGAGCATTATTTTAAAATGGCTTGGCGATGAGTATGGTTGTGAGGTTGTAACTTTTACTGCTGATATTGGGCAAAATGAAGATTTAGCTCCTATAAAAGAAAAAGCTTTAAAACTTGGTATAAAAGAGAAAAATATTTTTATTGAGGATTTAAAAGAGGAATTTACAAAAAATTATGTATTTCCTATGTTTAGAGCAAATGCTGTTTATGAAGGAGAATATCTTTTAGGAACATCAATTGCTAGACCATTAATAGCAAAAAAACTTGTTGAAATTGCAAAGCAAACAGGTGCAGACGCTATTTCACATGGTGCAACAGGAAAGGGAAATGATCAAGTTAGATTTGAACTTGGTGCATATGCTTTAATGCCTGATATTAAAGTTATAGCTCCTTGGAGAGAGTGGGATCTAAATAGTCGTGAAAAACTTCTTGCATATGCAAAGAAAAACGATATTAAAATAGAGCAAAAAAAAGGTAAATCTCCATACTCTATGGATGCAAATTTACTTCATATCTCATATGAGGGACTTATTTTAGAAGATCCAAATGCAGCTCCTGAAAAGGATATGTGGAGATGGAGTGTTGATCCAAAAGATGCACCAAATGAGAGTGAAATTATTGAGATTGAGTATAAAAATGGCGATCCTGTAGCTCTAAATGGAAAGGCTTTAAAACCGCATGAAATTTTAGATGCATTAAACAGACTTGGTGCAAAACATGGAATTGGAAGACTTGATTTAGTTGAAAACAGATATGTTGGTATGAAATCAAGAGGTTGCTATGAAACTCCGGGTGGAACAATAATGCTAAAAGCGCATAGAGCAATTGAGAGTTTAACTTTAGATAGCGGTGCAGCACATCTAAAAGATGAAATTATGCCAAAATACGCTGAGCTTATTTATAATGGATTTTGGTTTAGTCCAGAAAGACTTATGCTTCAAGCATTGATAGATGAGTCACAAAAACATGTAAATGGTGTAGTTAGACTTGAACTTTATAAAGGAAATGTTATAGTATTAGGTAGAAGCAGCAAAACAGATAGCTTGTTTAATGTTGATTTTAGCACCTTTGAAGAAGATGATGTGTTTGATCAAAAAGATGCAGATGGCTTTATAAAACTTAGTGCATTAAGATTTATAATAGCAGGAAAAAACGGAAGAAAAATTATATAGTTAAAATTAAAGGAAAAAGATGAAAGTTTTATTATTAAAAGATGTAAAATCTCTTGGAAAAGCAGGGGAAATAAAAGATGTAAAAGATGGATATGGACATAATTTTTTAGTTGCAAAAGGCTTGGCAAAAGTTGCAACACCGGATGTTTTACGCCAATACGAAGCAGCTAAAAAAAGAGAAGCTGATGAATTAAGATATGAGATTGAAACATATAATAAACTTGCAAAAGAGTTAGAAAACATAACAATTACCATTAAAAAGCCAGTAGGTGCTAATGGCTCTTTGTTTGGTTCAGTTACAAAAGATGAGATTGCAGATGCATTGAAAGAACAAAAAGCACTCGAAATAGACAAAAAAGCACTCGAAATAGATAGCATAAAGTCTGTTGGAATTTATAGCGTAAATATCAAATTTAAGCACGGAATTCACGGCTCTTTTAAAATTGATGTGGTGAGTGAATAATGTTTCATGCTACAACGATTTTAGCCTATAAGGGTAAAAACGGCTCAGTTATTGGTGGTGATGGTCAGGTAAGTTTTGGAAATACTGTACTAAAAGGCACAGCCACCAAGATAAGAAAAATAGGTAAAGATGGCTCAGTTTTAGGTGGCTTTGCAGGAAGTACGGCTGATGCTTTTAATCTATTTGATATGTTTGAAAAACATCTTGATGGTTCAAAAGGCGATCTGTTAAAGGCTGCTATCGAGTTTAGTAAAGAGTGGAGAAAAGATAGATATCTTAGAAAGCTTGAAGCTATGATGCTTGTTTTAAATAGAGATCATATTTTTTTACTTAGTGGTAATGGCGATGTTGTTGAGCCTGATGATGAAAAAATAGCTGCTATTGGAAGTGGTGGAAACTATGCATTAAGCGCAGCAAGAGCTTTGGATAAATTTGGCACATTAAATGAAGAAGAGCTTGTTAAAGAGAGTTTAAAAGTTGCTGGTGAGATATGTATATATACAAATTTGAACATAAAAACATTATCAATATGGGATGGAAAATAGATGCTTACACCAAAACAAATAGTTGAAAAATTAGATGAGTATGTGATAGGGCAAAAAGATGCTAAAAAAACGATAGCAGTTGCGCTTAGAAACAGATATAGAAGAATGAAACTTAGCGATGATATGCGAGATGAAGTCATCCCAAAAAATATTTTAATGATAGGCTCAACTGGTGTTGGAAAAACTGAGATTGCTAGAAGATTATCAAAGCTTTTTGGATTTCCGTTTATAAAGGTTGAAGCTAGTAAGTATACAGAAGTTGGTTTTGTCGGGAGAGATGTTGAGGGAATGGTAAGAGATCTAGTCGCTGCTTCATTTTCTTTAGTTAAAGCTGAAGAGATAGAAAAAAGCACTGATAAAATTAATGATAGCGTGGAAAGAATAATACTTGAAAAATTACTTCCACCATTGCCAAAAGGTGCAAGTGATGATAAACTTGAAGACTACAAAAGAAGTTATGATAAGATGAGAGAGAGGCTTTTAAATGGGGGTTTGGATGATCTTAATATAGAGATTGAAATAACCCAAAGCTCATTGGAATCAAACCCAAATTTACCACCTGAAATGGCAAATATGCAAGAGAGTTTTGTCAAAATTATAGGAATTGGAAATAAAAAAGTTAAAAAAACTTTAAAAATTAAAGATGCAAAAAATATATTAAAAAATGAAGTTAGTGAAAAAGTTTTAGATATTGAAAGTGTTAAAACAGAAGCGCTAAGAAGAGCGCAAGATGAAGGTATAATTTTTATAGATGAGATAGATAAAGTTGCAGTTTCTAGTGGAAGTTCTAATAGGCAAGATCCTAGTAAAGAGGGTGTTCAAAGAGATTTACTTCCAATAGTTGAAGGCTCATCAGTTTCAACAAAGTATGGGAATATAAACACAGACCACATACTTTTTATAGCAGCTGGAGCTTTTCACATAAGCAAACCAAGTGATTTGATACCTGAACTTCAAGGAAGATTTCCTTTGAGGGTTGAGCTTGATAGCTTAGATGAAAATACTCTTTTTCAGATACTAACTAAAACTAAAAACTCACTACTTAAACAGTATATAGCACTTATTAAAACTGAAGATGTTGATCTTAGTTTTAGTGATGAGGCTATAAAAGCTATAGCAAAAATAGCAGCAAATGCAAACCAAAGCATAGAAGACATAGGCGCTAGAAGACTTCATACTGTAATAGAAAAAGTTTTAGAAGATATAAGTTTTGAGGCTGATAAGTTTGCTGGACAAAGTATAATTGTAGATGAAAAACTTGTTAATGAAAAATTAGGTGAAATTTTAGAAGAGCAAGATTTAGCAAGGTATATTTTGTGAGTGAAAAAAATATAGGCAAAAGAAGTGGTTTTGTTACATTAATAGGGAGAACTAATGCAGGAAAAAGTTCTCTCCTAAATTTCTTGCTTGGTGAAAAAATTTCTATTGTTTCACATAAGGTTAATGCAACAAGAAGAAAAATTAATGGTATTGTAATGAATGGAAGTGATCAAATTATATTTGTTGATACCCCAGGACTTCATGAAAGTGGCAAACTTTTTAATAAGCTCATGGTTGATGTGGCTCTTAAGTCAATTGGCGATGCTGATTTGATACTATTTTTAGCATCAGTACATGATGATATTAAAAATTATCAAAATTTTTTAAAATTAAATCCTAAAATAGGACATATTCTAGTTTTAACTAAAATTGATGAAGCTAGTCAAGAAAAACTAGCTAAAAAAATTACAGAATATTCTAAATTTCATGATAAGTTTTTAGCTTTAGTTCCTACTTCTATTAAAAAAAATATTTGTAAAAAACCACTTTTAGATGAGATTAGTAAAAATTTACCAGAGCATGAATATTTTTATAATCCTGAGTTAATTAGCACAACAAATGTGAGAGATATTTATAGAGATTTTATATTAGAGGCTATATTTGACTCCGTTAGTAGTGAAGTTCCGTATTCAACTGATGTTTTGATTGATAAAATTGTTGAAAAAGAAGAATTAGTATCTATTTATGCAAAGATTATAACAGATACTAACTCTCACAAAGGTATATTAATTGGCAAAAACGGAGATGCTATTAAAAGAATAGGGATTAAAGCTAAAAAACTAATTTCAGAGTTTGAGGATAGTAAAATATTCCTAAAATTAGAAATTAGTATAAAAAAAAACTGGAAAAGTGATAAAAATATCATTAAAAAGAGCTTTGTATATTGACTTTTAATAAAAATTAAATTAAACTTACATTAAATATAAAATAGAACTAGGTGGATTTACATGATTAAAAAGAAAAATGAAACTTCTATTGTAGTTATTAACAGATCTACTGAGAAAGTTTTTTCTATATCAGATAATTATTTAAAAGAATATGATGTAGAAAAAAGTGATAAAAATAAAGAATTTTATATAAGCTATATTTCGTATAAAGATATCGAAAGTACTACTATAGAAATTCCTAGAAGTATACCAAATGAAGATTTAACTGATTCAATAACTATTAAAACTTATGAAGATTTATCTTTAGAACCTAGTAACGACTATAAAATTACATATCTTGAAACTAGCGAAACAGAAAGTGAAGATAGGTTTTATAATATTTTTGTTGTTAATAATACTATTTTAAATAATGAGCTAGAAAATATAGCAAACCATACACAATATATAGATTATGTTGCTATTGCTCCATTTTTGATGCAATCTTTGTATAAAAAGAGTATTTTACCTGTTGATGGTAGTGTTGATTGTTTTGTTTATATGGAGGAAGATGATGCTTTTTTAGTTGTTTATCAAAATGGTGAATATTTTGATTCTAGACCACTTAGATACTCCCTAAAATATATTTGTGATAAATTTTGTCAATCAATTGGCGAAAAGATAGATAACAAGATGTTTTATGAAATGGTAGCAAGACAAGGCATTACTTTAGAAAATCCAAATGAAAGAGATGCTCTAATAGCAATATTTGATGATATGTTTTTATATTTAAATGATGTTATAAGCAGTATAAAAAAAATTCATGGTCTAAGTGTTGACAATATTTACTTTGGAAGTGATATAGGACATATTAAGGGAGTTGAGGTCTTTATAGAAGATAGACTTAAAATCAATTTTAGAAATTTTGATTTTAGTATAGCTTTAAATCAAAAAGATTTTAAAGACTTTACACAATTAGATGTTTTGATGTTTTTAACCGCTCAAGTTTATTTAGCTGAAAAAAATGATGATTACAACTATTCTAGTTTTTTAAGACCACCGCCATTTGTTCAAAGAGATAGTGGTAAATTAATTTTGGCTAGTACGCTTTCTTTAATACTGGCAATGGTGTATCCTGCATATCAGTATGGTTATGGTATGGTCAATAAACAAATAACTGCAAAAAAAGCTGAAGAATATGCAGTAAAATTGATTGAGAAAACAAGAATAGAAAATGAGTTAAATAGATTAAAACAAGAGATTGATAAAACAAAAAAGCTGACAAAACAAGAAAATGATATTTTAATGGAGAGAAAACAAATTCTTAGTGCAATTTTTGATAAAAAAGTAAATTATCCCATGAAAAGTAAAGCTATTTATGATATGACAAATATGATAAATACAAAAGGTGGAAAATTAGTTAAAATCAATGCCGATGATTCTAATATTACTTTTTCAGTAGCAACTGAAACAGAAAAAAAGATGACAGAGCTTTTGCGAAATATTAGTGATAAGGGTGAAAAATATACAGTAGATACAAAATCTATTGCTTTAGATGAAGATAATAATACAATAGCTTATCAAAGTGATATTACTATAGAGGTAAAAAAATGAGAAAAGAAAATACTCTTGATAAAATAGATCAATACTTTGCCAACAAAAATCAAAATGAGATAAATATGTACATTGCTTTTGCTTGTTTAATAATATTTATATTGATTTACTTAGCTATCTTTCCTATGTCTCAAGAATATTTTGATACAGAAGAAAGAAACTTAAATGATATTACTAGTAAACTAAATGATACAAATTCTTATCTATCTAATAAAATTGGACCAGATGGTGATACTAATTATGCCATTAATAAAGAAAAAAATGTATTAGATGGAGAAATAAATAGATTAAATTCAATTAAAGATACTAATGTGTTTTTTGATAATAAATTATTAGAAGTCTCATCTCTTAGTAATGATAGAAAAAACTGGGCAGGTTTTTTAGATTTTCTTGCAAAAAATGCACAAGAAAACAATATTAAAATTTTTTATATTAATAGCCAAGTTAATAATGTAGAGTTAAAAAAAATACAAGAGATGTTAAATATTGATGTAAAATTAGAGGGGGCGTTTAATAATATATTAAACTATATTAACTCAATAGAAGAGTCTGAAATGGTTGTTGATTTAAATGGAATTGATATAAATGCCACTAAGAATAATCTTATTGGTGGTGAGTTAAAAATATCAGTTTGGGGGATGAAATACCAATGAAAAAAAATATTATATTGTTAATTTTTTTAGCATTCACAAATATTATCGCAAACGACATATCTACTTATGAAATAATGTTTGATGAACTAAAAACAAGAAGAGAAGGTTTGGATCAAAAACAGATATTTTTGCTAAAAGATCCTTTTAATTTTATTTCAGAAAAAAAGGATTCTAAAAAGCCAAATCAAGAGTTTGTAAAATATAAATTGACTGGTATTTTATCTAATAAAGCTAAAATAAACGGGAATTGGTATTTTGTAAATGAACAGATAGATGATTATAAGATTATAGGTATAAAAGAAAGTAGCGTTATGCTAAGAGATAAAGATAAAATTTTAGAGTTAAAACTAAATGAAGGAAACAAAAATGTTAAAATCACATATAAATAAATTTTCTAAAAAAGCATTTTTAATTATAGCAGTAAGTGCTCTATTTACTGTAAGCTATGCTAATACTTGTAGTAAGAGAGCTTTTAATATATCAATTAACGAATCAGTTAGTTTAAATGAATTGCTTATTCAGCTATCTGATGTATGTAAATTTAGTATAGTAACTAAAGATGCAATTGCTGCTAAGACATTAAGCAATCAACTAAGTGGTATTAGTATAAAAGATCTTTCTATTAGAGAGGTTTTTGATGTTTTAATTAAAGGCAATAATTTAGATTACGAATATACTAATAATGCTCTTAATATTTCAGCTCTTCAAACGAAGACTTTTAAGATTGACTATATTACAGGAGTTAGAGAAGGAACTGCAATAACAAAGGCGTCAACTGATTCTACTATTAGAGATTTTACTGACGCTGGTGATAAAGCAGCTTTAGAAAATAATAGAATTACAGTAACTGAAAAATTTGATTTTTGGGTAAATTTAAGTGAAGAGATAACAGCAATTTTGAACAATGGTTCAGAAAATTTCCAAGCCATACCACCAATCATTAATCAAAATGCAGGTCTTGTAACAGTAACTGCTACTAAATCACAAATAAAAAGAGTTGAAAGATATATAGCTGAGATGCAAAGAAGACTTAAAAGACAGGTTATTTTAGACGTCTCTATAATTGAAGTTCAATTAAAAAATAATTATACAAAAGGAATTGATTGGAGTAAATTTAATATAGGATTTAATTCTTATCTTGGTGGAAACCCATCAACTCCAAGTAGATATACTTTTGGGAATAGAAATGAAACTCCGCATATAGTTGATCCTGGAAAATTACCTAAATATGATTTCATTAAAGACAAAGATGGAAATCCAACTGATAAAAAAGAACTTGTAGAGTTTGGAACTCCTCCAAAATATGAGTGGTGGAACAAGATGGGTACAAAATCTAGTCAAAGTAATGGTGTCTGGGCTATTGGTGCCAATCTTAATTTTAATATAGAAGGTATGATAAACTTTTTAGAGACAAAAGGAAAATCAAAAGTTATATCTAATCCAAAAGTTATGACTATAAACAATCAACAAGCTTTAATCTCTGTGGGTGATGTTATAAACTACCTTCTTATAGAATCCACAAATTCTAGCGACAGTGGTAGTACTGTTTCGCAAGATACAAAGCAATATTCTACATTTATAGGAATTTTACTTAATATTACACCTGAAATTTCAGATGATGATAAGATAATGCTTAGAATAAACCCATCTCTAAGCAGTTTTAAATATTCTGGAGATGATATAAAATATGAAAAACCTAGAGGAATAGCTCCAGACACCAAAGAGAGAAAAATTTCAACTGTTGTAACTGTTAATGATGGAGATACTATTATTTTAGGTGGTTTAATCGGTCAAACTAAAGGAAAAGATAATACAAGTGTACCATTTTTAAGCTCTATTCCTATGGTTGGAAATCTGTTTAAAAGCACAGCTGATACACTCTCTACAACTGAGCTTGTTTTTGTAATAACTCCTAGGTTGGTTAATGATAATTCAAATAAAAATTTAGCAGATTCCTTAAAAGAATTAGGTTTTTCAAAGTCAATTTATACATATGAATAATAACTATACTTTAATTAAAGATATCTTTTTAGAGCGAGATGGGGTTGGTGATTTTGTAAGTATGGATAAATCCACTCTTGCTTATCATAAGATTATAAGTGCTTTGCAAAAACCACTTAAATTAATTTTATTTTATGGAAAACCTGGCTCTGGAAAGACTTTTTTATTAAATAAGATAAAAAATGATTTAGAAAAAAAGGTAAAGGTTGTTTTTTTTCCTCAACCATTTTTTGAAGAAAAAGAATTTTTCAATGAACTTTATTTTCATATTTTTGATAAAAAACCAAAAAAAAATGTTGATACATATGAAAGTTTTATGAGAATATATAAAGATTATATTAATGTAAATTCCAAAAGCTTAGAACAAGTGGTTATTTTGCTTGATGAAGCACAGCTTTATCCACCTAATTTAATTGAAAAAATTAGACTTATGGCAGATAGTAGACTTTTTAAATTTCTTTTTACTGTACATAAAACAGATGAAGAGGATGTTTTGGCAAAAGATTATTTTAAAACAAGAATTTGGTCTAGTATAGAGCTTCCAAATTCAACTCTTAGTGAACTAAAACTTTATATTGAAAAGAAGCTAGTATATCATAATTTTTATCAATATTTTTTAATGTATAGTGAAGATAATTTTAATTTACTTCACTATTTAACAGATGGTAATTTAAGAAATTTAAATAAACTTCTTTATAAACTATATGAATTATTTGAGTATTATGAAGTTAATAAGCCAACAGAGATAAGCACTACAAATATTAATAATAAATTTATAGAAATGGCAGCAATTGGTACAGGGATTATAGATGCTTGAACATTTTGAGATATTAGAGTTAGAAGAAAAATGGAATAGATACAATTCTAATAGAAAAAAGAAAAATAAATTTTTTAACACTACAAGCAGAATGCAAAATTTATTATTTGATAAGACAGTTTTATTTCTACTGATTTTAATATCTGGAGCAATAGGGGCAATATTTTGGGTGGTATTTTCAAACAATGGACAAGTTAGCTATCAAGAAAAAATGGAACATAGCACTAAAGTACAAGAGATGATTTTAGATGAAAAAAACGATACTATTCTTGATGAAAGCAATATTACTTCACACAATAACATAGATAATAAAGATAATACAAATACATTTTTAAAGATAAATCATATAGGAATTGACTCTAGTGTTGATTCCGGTGGATTTATTTTAAACAATCAATATGAAGATAAATCAAATATTAATAATTTTAATTTAATTCCAAAAGATGAAATTATAGATTTTGGTAATCCGCCATTACCACCTAAAACTTCGTCTTTAAGTACTAGAAATACTGTTTCAAATACAAAATTAGCAAAAGATAGAGTTATAATAAAAACAACTAAATTAAAAGAAGATAAAAAGAGTTTGGAAGATAAATTTTATGCCACAAATAACATTACTTACTCTTTAATGCTTTCAGAGCAAGCTTATAATAACAAAAATTACAATGAAGCTATAAAATGGGCATTGATTTCAAATGAGATTAATAAAGATGATGCGAGAAGTTGGATTTTATTTGCTAAATCAAAATATAAACAATCCCTTAAAAAAGATGCATTAATTGCCCTTGAGGCTTTTAATAGAAGAGTACCAAATAAGGAAGTTCAAGCACTTATTAAGAGAATAGAAAATGGTGATTTATAATGAAGATAAAATTTCCTTTCTTTATATTTTTTGCAGTAAATATGCTTTTTTCAATAACGATAGATGATATTAAAAATTGGGATAAATTAGATCAATATAATAGAATTTGTCAAAGTGAGGTAAGAGATATTTTTATTGAAAAACAAAATATATCTATGGCTAATATTTATGCAAATGCATGTTTAAAAATGGATAAAGTAAATGAACTTATAATACCAATTGTTATGCTTTATAAAACAAAAGAAGAGCGTGAAAATGCATCTTTGTATGCAACTGTTCTTTTTCAGAAAAAAATGCTATATTTATCTTTAGTAGATGGTTTTGATATAAGTTTTATAAAAACTCCAAAAGTGGATTATATATTATCAATAATTTTTGATAAATATGTAAATAAAGACTATATTAAAAACAATGGTATTTATAAATTTATACTAGATAAAGAAAATAGTTGTAATCTTTTTATTAAAAATGAAGATGGTATTGATAAGATGATAATAGCTTTATATAGAAATGAAAAATTAATTTCAATTAAGAAATTTTGGTGATAAGATGGATAGACTAGAAAAATATATAATAAATGTATTATTGAAAAATGATATCTTAACTGATAGTACTTGTGTTGAAGTAAAAGAAAAAATGGATATTGGTTTAACTTTGGGAGAGGTTTTAATAAGTGATAACTATGTAACGCAGGAAGTGTTATCTCTTGTATTTTTAGATCTATATAAAAATAAAAAAATTACACTAGATGAGATTCATGATAATTTTTTTATAGAAAAAAGTACTTTTTTAGATATATTTGCTAAAAAAAATAATATGGTCTATATTGATTTAAATGAGATAGATATAGATTATAGAATTTCAGAAAGAATATCTTTAGCTCAACTTAGGAAGTTTAAAGTACTTCCTGTTAAAGAAGATGAGATAAATGTATACATTGCTTTTGATGATCCTTTCGATATTAATGCACAAGATAGAATGCAGCAAATTTTTAATAGAAAGCTTTTAAAAATTGTTATAACAGATGATAATCAAATTGAAAAATATTTAGCAAAACTAGAACTTTCTGAAAAAATTAAAGGGACTGTAGCAGATATTAGAAAAGAGCTTTCAAATGTTTCTGGTGGCGAGATTGAAAGTAGTTCTAGTTCTGGAATTTTAAATTTAATTGAAACTATTGTTAAGCAATCCATTATTTCTGGTGGTAGTGATATTCACATTGAACCTACTGAAAATAATTGTATAGTTAGAACAAGAATTGATGGAATGCTTGCTGAAATTTTTATGTTTGACAGGGATATATATCCTCCTCTTGTTTCAAGACTTAAATTACTTTCTGATATGGATATAGCAGAAAAAAGAAAACCTCAGGATGGACGTTTTTCTTTTGAAGTGGGCGATAAAGAGTATGATTTTCGTATATCAACTCTTCCTATAATGAATGGCGAATCAATAGTTTTAAGAATTCTAGATAAATCAAAAGTTTTAATAAGCCTTGAAAAATTGGGGATGCATCCTGAAAACTTTAAAAGATTTTCTCATGCTATGAAAGCTCCTTATGGGATTATTCTTGTTACTGGACCAACAGGTAGTGGTAAAACTACTACATTATATGCTGCATTAAATGATATGAAAAATGTTACAACAAAGATAATTACAGTTGAAGATCCTGTTGAATATCAGTTAAACATGATACAACAAGTTCATGTCAATGAAAAAGCTGGGCTTACATTTGCTGGAGCTTTAAGATCTATTTTAAGACAAGATCCTGATGTTATAATGATTGGTGAAATTAGAGATCAAGAAACTCTTAGAATTGCTATACAATCAGCTCTTACAGGACACTTAGTTTTTTCAACACTTCATACCAATGATGCAATTAGTGCAATTCCTAGAATGGTAGACATGGGAATTGAGTCATATTTAATAAGTGGTTCAATTACAGCAATAGAAGCTCAAAGACTTATAAGAAAACTATGTCCAAAATGTAAAGAGAGTATTGAACTTCCTGAAAGTCAACTAGAAAAAATATCTAACTATTTACCAAATGATTATACCTTTTTTAGAGCAGTAGGTTGTGAACACTGTTCAGGGACTGGTTATGCAGGAAGAGAGATGATTAGCGAAGTCCTTGAAATATCAGATAAAATGCAGAGTTTAATTGCAAAAAATGCGTCAAAAGATGATTTAAAAAAACTTGCATATGAAGAAGGTTATGTGGATATGTTTCATGATGGTGTGCTTAGAGCAGCAAAAGGCAATACAACTTTAGAAGAAATTTATAGGGTGGCTAAAGAATGAAAAATTTTGAAGTAGAATATATAAAAGATGGCAAACGTCAAAAGATGTTTTTAAAGGCCAGTGATAGAGTTTCAGCTCAAAATATAGTTAAAAGCCAAAAAAGTGGAGTTATAGTAAAAGTTGGCGAAACTAAAACTGTTCCTTTAAGCGACCAGATTGCAGAAGCAACAACTAGTATAACTAGATTAATGGGAATGAGTAAAAAAATTAAAATTCCTAATTTAGTTGCTTCTGTTAGGCAATTAGCTGTTATGACAAATGCAGGTATATCTATACATGATAGTATAAAAGAGGTTGCAAATTCAACAGAAGATAAAAGATTAAAAGAGGTTTTTTCCTCTCTGAATGATGATTTAAATGCCGGTCTTAGTTTAACTGAGGCTGCTGCAAAGTTTAGAGCAGAACTTGGTGATGTTGTGATTTCTATGTTTAGCTTAGGAGAAAGTACTGGTAATATGGCTGAGGCACTTACTAAACTATCAAGTATTTTACAAGATGTGTGGGATAATCAGCAAAAATTTAAAAAAGCAATGCGTTATCCAATAACTGTGATTATTGCGATTGCTGTAGCTTTTTTAGTTCTTATTTTATTTGTTGTTCCGAAATTTAGAGAAATTTTTGAAGAACTTGGGGCAAATTTACCACTCCCTACAAGAATACTTCTTGGAATAGAAAATGTGCTTAGTAATTATGGTTTATGGGTCTTAGCTGGCTTTATAATTTTTATTTTTGGGATAAAGTTTATCTTAAGAAATAATGAAGAAGCTGTAAAGATAAAAGATAAATACATTTTGAAAGTATATTTGATAGGTAAAATAATATTTTTTTCAACCATGAGTAGATTTACTCTCATATTTACAGAGCTTGTTCGTTCAGGCATTCCAATTGCAGATTCTTTGGAAACTGCTTGCAAAATGGTTGATAATTATGCTTTAAAAGTCAAGTTATCAAGTGTTAAACTTTCAGTTGAGCAAGGTGTTAGTCTTACAGATGCCTTAAGAAATACAGAGCTATTTGAAAGCATGCTTATGCAAATGGTAAGTGCTGGTGAGCAAAGCGGTAGCTTAGATATTATGTTAAAAAATGTGGCCGATTATTATAAAATGAAATTTGATGAAATTATTGATAATATTTCAAGCTATATTGAGCCTATACTTTTATTTTTTATGGCGGCATTGGTAGTGCTTTTGGCACTAGGTATTTTTATGCCAATGTGGGATTTGGGTAGCGCTGCAAAAGGATAAAATTATATCTCTAAATTATTAGATTTTAAATTAAAATTTGATAAAATATATCCTTTAAATATTTAAAGGATATATCATTTTAAAAGAAATAGTTTTTATAATTTTTTTATCGATATTTTTATTTTTGGAATTTGCTACTATTTCATTAAATTCAGATGTTGTAGGTAGTTTTGGTACTGTACTAGGAAATTGGAATATATTTATATTTGGTTATTGTGCTTATATTTTTCCTATTTTTTTTACTATATTACTATTTTTTATATATAAATATGTAAAAGAGTTTAATTGGAGATTGCTTGAGATGATTAGCGGGTCTATTTTGCTAATTCTTGCTATTTTAATATCTCAAGCAGTTGTATTTGAAGATAAAAAAAGCTTTATTGGAAATCAAATCATCTTAGTATTTCAAGATTATATTGGTATAGTTGGAATTTGGCTTTTTGTTTTGATGATTTTTATTCTATCTTTAGTTTTAATTTTTGGAGACAAAATTATAAATATAATTAAAAAATCTTTTATTACAAAAGATTTAGATCTCTCAGTTTCTTTAGATGCCAATGAAAATATTTATAAAGAAAGTAAATCTTCCAATATGGTTATTGGGAGTGTACCTTCAACATCCAATCAAAACATATCATCTAAAGATGTTTTAAAGGATAGTGAATCGCAAATAGACCTAAGCGATAGCGAAAGAGAAGGCTTAAAGAATATTGCTGAAACTTTGATTAAGCCAGTAAATAATATAAATATCTCAACAACCACCCCTAAGAAAATAAAGAGTGTGGAACACTTAAAAGAGGTAGCCGAAAACAAAAAATTACTTGATGAGCTTGAAAAAGGCGATTTACCAAAAATAAAAGATTTTAAACTTCCTCCTCTTAAATTCTTAAAAGATCCGCCTAAGCAAGTTAAAAGCGTAGATGAGAGCGAAATTGATCAAAAAGTTTTTGATTTACTTGATAAGTTAAGAAGATTTAAAATTGATGGCGATGTAGTTAGAACATACTCAGGGCCTGTTGTTACAACATTTGAATTTAAGCCTGCTGCTCATGTAAAAGTTTCTAAAATTTTAAATCTTGAAGATGATTTAGCTATGGCTTTAAAGGCTAAAACTATTAGAATTCAAGCACCAATTCCCGGAAAAGATGTTGTAGGTATTGAGATACCTAACAAAAATATACAAACAATTTATTTAAAAGAAATTTTAGAGAGTGATATTTATAAAAAGGCTTCAAGCCCACTAACCATAGTTTTAGGCAAAGATATAGTAGGACAGCCATTTATAACAGATTTGAAAAAATTACCACATTTATTAATAGCAGGAACAACAGGAAGTGGTAAAAGTGTCGGTATAAACTCAATGCTTTTAAGTTTGCTTTTTAGAAACTCACCAAAGACTTTAAAGTTAATTATGATTGATCCAAAAATGCTTGAGTTTAGCATTTATAATGATATTCCACATTTATTAACTCCTGTTATAACTGATCCTAAAAAAGCTATAACCGCACTTTCAAATTTAGTTAATGAAATGGAAAAAAGATATAAGGCTATGACTGAAACTAGAACTAAAAATATAGAAAACTATAATAATAAAGCTCTTAAAAATGGACAAAAGCCTATGCCTTATATAGTTGTTATCATAGATGAGTTAGCTGATCTCATGATGACTAGCGGTAAAGATGTTGAGTTTTATATAGCAAGACTTGCTCAAATGGCAAGAGCGAGTGGAATTCATCTAATTTTAGCAACACAAAGACCTAGTGTTAATGTTGTAACTGGATTAATAAAGGCAAACATGCCATCTCGTATAAGTTTTAGGGTAGGGCAAAAGATAGATTCAAAGGTGATTTTAGACCAAATGGGTGCTGATAGTTTACTTGGTAGAGGAGATATGCTATTTACTCCACCTTCAAGTCCAGGAGTTATTAGACTGCACGCTCCTTTTACTAGTGAAGAGGAAATTATAAGTGTTGTTGAGTATCTAAAAGCACAACAAGCTGTTGTTTATGATGAGTCCTTTTTAGAGGAAAGCAGTGAATCTGGCGCTAGTAGTGCTAGCGGAAATGTAGATAGCATTGAGTTAGATGAACTATACGAAGAAGCCAAAAATATAGTTTTAAATGATGAAAAAACATCAATTAGCTATATACAAAGAAGGCTTAAAATAGGCTACAATAGAGCGGCTAGCATAGTTGAGCAGCTTGAGGCAATGGGTGTTTTAACTGAGGTTAACTCAAAAGGGCAAAGAGATATTATTAGGTAGTTGGAAATAAATTGAGCACTGATAAAATACTTTTTTTTACTTGTACTATTCTTATATCAATAGGGATTGTTTTCTCCTTATCTCTTAGTGCATTTGCTATTTTGTATTATGATAATACGAATAAACTACACTTTTTTTTAACTCAATTATTGATAGCTGTTATTGGAATAACATTTATGTGGCTTCTGTCAAAGCCAAACCCAGATAAATACTTAAGTTATATAGGGTTTTTCCTATTTTTTTCAATGTTTATTTTAATGATTGTTATGCCGTTTTTGCCATCAAGTATAGTAAGAGAGGTTAATGGTGCTAATAGATGGATTAAGATTGCTGGCTTTTCACTATCCCCAGTTGAATTTTTTAAAATTGGATTTATATATTTTTTAGCTTGGAGTTTCACTAGAAAGATTGATAGCACAAAAAAAACAATAGCAAAAGAAACACTTATATTATTGCCATATGTTTTTGTATTTATTATAGTTATGTTTATAGTGGCGTATCTTCAAAATGATTTAGGACAAATTTTTGTATTAGGATTAGTCTTTGTAATGATGACTCTTTTTGCTGGAGCTAGCTTTAGAATATTAGGAACCGGAATTCTTTTTATATTTTTATCTATATATATTTTTATTAAAATTGGTTCTCATAGAAGTAGCAGGATAGAGTCTTGGTGGGCAGGAATTCAAGACCATGTTTTGAAGTTTTTTCCAGAACATATGCAAGAGCAATTACGAATAAATGAAGCAGATGCACCATATCAGGTTTCAAATTCCCTAAATGCTATAAATAATGGTGGAATGTTTGGGGAAGGGCTTGGTTTTGGGACTATAAAACTTGGTTTTTTAAGTGATGTTCATACGGATTTTGTATTGGCTGGAATTGCTGAGGAGATAGGATTTATAGGAATTTTATTTATAGTAATTTTATTTTTTATAATTTTATTTAGGCTTTTTAAAATTGCTCTTAGATCTCAAAATAATGTTTATTATCTATTTTCTCTTGGTATTGGATTTATGTTTTTATTTACGTTTGTAGTTAATGCCTTTGGGATAACATCATTAATCCCTATGAAAGGAATAGCCGTTCCATTTTTGAGCTACGGGGGAAGCCATTTGCTTGCTTCTTGTTTTGCTATTGGATTAATTTTAATGATATCTAAAAAGTCAAAGATGAAAGGTGGGTTACATTGATAGCTATAACTGGCGGCGGAACAGGTGGACATCTAGTAATAGCTAAGACTATTGCTACTGAGTTAAAAAACAGAGGCATAAAAGCTATTTTTATAGGCTCAACCTATGGGCAGGATAGGGAGTGGTTTGAAAACTGTGATTTTTTTGAAGAAAAGTATTTTCTAAAGAGCACAGGCGTTGTTAATAAAAAAGGCCTCTCAAAGATAAAATCATTATTTAATATAGTTAAACTATCTTTTAAGTGCAAGCAAATTTTTAAAAAACATAACATAAAGGCTGTTTTTAGTGTTGGTGGGTATAGTTCATCACCAGCTTCTTTTTGGGCAGTATTTAGTAAAACTCCACTTTTTATTCATGAACAAAATGCCAAAATAGGGCGTTTAAATAAATTATTAAAACCTTTTGCAAAAAATTTCTATAACTCATATGAAAAAACAAAATTTAACTACCCAGTAAAAAGCGAAGTATTTGAAAAAGCAAGAAGAAGAGATGGCTTAAAAACTATAATATTTTTAGGGGGATCACAAGGAGCAAGATTTATAAATAATCTTGCTATGAATATAGCTTTTGAACTTAAAGAGAAAAATATAAATATAATACACCAATGTGGAAAACTTAACTATAATAAAGTTAGTGAATTTTATAAAAACAATGGCATCCATATAGACTTGTTTGATTTTTCAAATGAACTAGCTAGTAAAATGCAAGAGGCTGATTTGTGTATAGGAAGAAGTGGTGCAAGTACTCTTTGGGAGCTTTGTGCAAATTTACTACCAGCTATTTTTATACCACTACCTAGTGCTGCAAATGATCATCAATTTTATAATGCTAAGTTTTTAATGGATTTAGGTTTAGCAAAAGTATATAGAGAAGATGAAATTTCAAAAGAGAAAATTTTAAATGAGATATTTAATTATGATATTATTGAAACTAGTAGAGGCTTAGAAAGCGTTATAGAACAAAATGGCTCTAGGCAAGTAGTAGACGATATGTTAAATTTACTAGATAATTGTAAATAACGCATATCAACTAAAAATAGGAACATTTAAAAACTCAATTTCATTGTTGATACTTATAACGTAATTTTTTATCTTTTGTGTTTCTATTTCGTTTGATATGCAATATTCTTTTTATATTTTTATATTTAATTTTTTTATAGTTTTTCATTTCATAATTTCTTGAGTCATATACAAATTTTTTAATTGATTGCAGTTGTTGCTCCACTTTTCCAATTTTTACATTGAATTAATAACATTTCCTTCTCCTTGCATACTATTATGTCTATGCCTTCATTTTTATATCCCTTGTTATATCATTTTATATCCCTCTTTTTTTAAAAATCAGCTATATAAAACTCACATATTTATTGCCTTTAGCTTTTTTCCAGTCATATTGTTTTTTTGTTTTATTTTACTAGATACTTCGCTTTGATTTTTTAAATACTCTTTTAGTCTTTCATCGTATCTTCTCTTTATACCATCATAAACTTGTTTGTATCTTACATCATCATATTTTTTAAAATTTGTATTTTCTTTTTTTCTTTTAGCTCTATACCTTGGTTTCTTTTTTGGTTCTATTAATTTTATTATAAAGGCTATAAAAAATAATATTAATGCTATTTTCATTATAATCTCTTTAAAATATATTTTTGATTATATAAAAAAATGTAAAAAAGTAAATATAGAGATTTTAAGAATAATTTAAGGAGTGCTTGAAACATCGGTAAAATGGGGGTTTGGTTGCAGAGAGAGGATTTGAACCTCTGACCTTCGGGTTATGAGAAAAATGGGCATTTAAAAACTATATATAAACATCGGTAGAATGGTGCTTTAAACACTTTATAAGTTTATATTTCATATAATGAATATAATTTAGTTAGGAGCTATAAAATGAATGTTACAATTAAAAATGTTGATGATAAATTCTTAAATATTTTAAAAGAGCTAACTTCTATATTTCCAAAATCAAGTCTAGAAATAGAAAATTCAAAAGCATATAATGATAAAGCGATTAAAGATATATTAGAAAGTAAAGAAGAAATAGAAAAAAATAGAAAAAATGGTTCTTTAAAGTTATATAATGATTTTGATTTACTTTTAAAAGATTTAAGAGCTTAAATTGTATAAATATAGTATTGTTTATTCATCTAAATTTAAAAAATCTTTTAAAAAACTAAGTAACAAAGACCAATTATTAGTTATAGATATTTTAAAAAAACTTTCTAAAGATGAGAAATTAGAAGAAAAACATAAAGACCACCAACTAAAAGGAAAATTAAAAGATTTTAGAGATTGTCATATAAAGCCCGATTTAGTTTTAATTTATCAAAAAAATAATGAAATTTTAGAACTTCTTGTTTTAAATATTGGCTCTCATAGTGATTTATTCTAATATTTTTTAAACATTTCATTTAGTTCTTTATTCATTTTTTCCATTTCTTGATTTAGCTGTCTATTAAATTTTTTCATTTCTCTATTTAATTGTTTTTCATATTCTTCTTTTTCTTTATTGTATTTAATCATTTCTTTATTCATTTCTTTACCTAAATTTTCTAGTGCTTTATTTGTTTGGTATTTGTCATAAGCTATATATGATAATGCTAATGCACAAATTGCTATAGCTATTGTTATTATTATAATTATTATTTTATTTTCTTTCATTTTATACCTTTTCTTTTTTATTTTAGTAATGGAATATTTAAAAATTCAATTTCATTTTTAATACTTGCAATATAGTTATTTATCTCTTGTATTTCAATTTCATTTGATATACAATATATTTTTTTAATTTGTTTATTTCTTATCATTTTGTAGTTTTTCATCTCATAATTCCTGCAATCATATACAAATTTTTTTATTGAGCTTAATGTTGCTCCACTTTCCCAGTTTTTACATTGAATTAATATCATTTCTTTTTTACCTTTGTATGCTATTAAATCAATTCCTTCATCTTGATAACCTTCATTGTATCCTTTCATATATACTTTATAACCTTCATTTTTATAAAACTGTGCTATGTAAAACTCATATTTGTTTCCTTTAGCTTTTTTCCAATCATATTTATTTTTTGGTTTTATTCTGCTTGATACTTCGCCTTTATTTCTTAAATAATCATTTATAGTAAATTCATATTTATTTTTTGTTTCTTTTTCTAAATCATATTGTTTTTGTGATTTTGTTCTACTTGATGTTTTTTCTTTATTTTTAAAATAATCATTTATAGTAAATTCATATTTATTTTCTATTTCTTTTTCTAGATTATTTTGTTTATTATTATCTTGTCTATACTTTGTATAATCGTAATATCTTTTATGTTTTACATCATTATATTTTTTTAAATTTGTATTTTCTTTTTTTCTTTTAGATCTATACCTTGGTTTCTTTTTTGGTTTTAATACATCTAAAATAATTATAATAATAAGTAATATTGATAATATTTTCACCCTTTATCCTTCTAATTCTTTTTTCAACACTCTGGCTTTTATATCAAATATATAATATTCCTTTTCTTTTTCGTTAAGTTTTTCTAATAATTCTATTATTTTATTTTCTTTTTTATCTGTTTTTGAATTATTTTCATTTATATTTGAAATATTTTCTATTATAAAATTATATAGTTTTGGTCTTGATTTTTCCCAATTGTAGAGCGTTCTAACTTCTAATTCTAAATAATCTGCTATTTCTTTTTTAGTCAACATATGAAAATCTTTCATTTTTAAGTAAATATTAATGTTTATTATGAAATAATTTCATTATAAGTTTATGAAACTATTTCAATCAATGCAGTTGAATTTTATCAAAAACTTATAAATTTTTAACTTAACCCACTACACCGCAAGATTTGTGTGTTCTTTAGGGTATATAAGCTAGGGGTTAATTAACTCTTACCTTAACGGTAAAACAACCTTAGTATTTGTGTTGTAAAACTGCTAGGGGTGGTAGTAGCTCCGCCCCTTAAATCTTAGCTACTAAAAACAAAATCAAAGGAGCTACATTATGTACACATATCTTATAGGTTTGGTTGATGAAGTAAGACCAATTTCAAGAACTGACAAGAAAACAGGAGAGGTATTAAACTCAATAGATGTAACTATTACATTTGAGGGTCATGATACTAAAGGTTATTTAATCAAAAATACTGAAACTGTTAATTTTGATTTCTTTTTAAGAGCTAAATTTGATGAAGTAAAAGGCAAATATATAGGTATTCCATATCGTTTCTTAAATACTAGAACTGGTGCTTATATGTTCCCTGATGACAGTATGGATTTTCAAGTTTTTGAAAATAATCCTTTTGTTAAGAAAAAATAACTAATCTTGGGTGTCTTTGACTTAATGGAACATGTCAACCGTTCCGCCCTTTAAAAAGCTTTTAAAAGTTAAATTACTTTGATTTTTCAAAGCTTTTTAGCTAAATCTTTTAAGGAGAATATTATGAAAAAGTTACTTTCAACTATTTTCGTTAGCTCTATGGTTGGATTAACTAGTTTAATTGCTGCAGACGCTCCAGTTATTCCTAGTGACCCTTTAAAAGCAGATTATGCAATCTTTGATTACGTTTTTGCTGGCGTTATTGGTGTTGCTTTTATCTTTATGGTTGCCCGTAGAGTTAAAGGCTTTATTAGATAGTCTATTGGGGGTGGTTATTCCCCCTTTATGTTGAGATAATAGCTATGTTACAAAATGCAATTTATGTGCCACAATTTAGAGAATGTTTTAAAGAAATTTTAATAAAAGACAAAAAATTTTATTTAGTTGATTTTAATAATAATCCAAAATTTATTTTAATTAATGTTGATTTTAAAGATGGTTTCTTATACGACAAAAAAAGTTCTAAATGTTATTTAAGTTCAAATGGTTCTGTTTTTGATAATTCAGTTGGTAAATTAAATGAATTTGGTATTTATGATTATCAATTTAATTTCTTAATGGGTTTAACTGCTATTTTAATATGTTTTTCTTTTTTAATTGGTTTAATAATTGTTGGAGCTACTAGATGATTTATGAAGTATTAGAAAATGATGTATTTAATTATTTTGTAAATATATTTGCCTTGTTTTTTGTTCCGCTTTTTATTTATGTGATAGCTATATCTTTTATTAAGTAATTTTAACAAAACAGAAAAAAGATTGTTTTATTTTCAGCTAGAGTATTTACTCGACAAGATTTATCTATCTGAAAATAAAATAATCCTACAAACGAAGTGCGTAAGGTATTTAATTTATGTTTTTTAAACATAGAAAAGTTTTTTAGAAACGGAAAAAATATTAAGGTTAATACATTGTTTTTATTTATTTGTAAATTGGATTTTAAAAAATGAAAAAAATATTAGTGTTTATATTTATTTATTTTTCTTTTTTTAGTTCTTTTGCTTTTTCTTTAACTATTTGCGATAACAATGATGTTTATTGTCAAAATAATATCAATAGTTCTGGTGTAAAGAAAAATTTAACATTAAAAACTTGTGAATATGATAATAGGTTTCTTTGTTTTATTGATTCTGTTAATCCAAATAATGCTTATATTGCACTTAACAACCCTCAAAGTGGTGGATATTATCATAATGATGGTTCTGAAATTCCTGCAACTTCCGAATATTACCTATTTTATAATACTTATCAAAATAAATTAATTTCTGTTTCTTATTTTGGTACAGATGTTACATCTTGTTATTATCCTCCGAGTGTGCCTTGTGCTTCATTAAATCATTTTGAAATTTTTAAAAAAATTTCTTGTAAAAGTAATGAATTTTTTAATTCAAAAACTAATAGTTGTGATAGTTGTGATAAAGGTCAAGTTTATGATTTAAAATTTAATAAATGTGTTGATATAAAATGTAAAGAAGATGAAATTTATGATTCTGAAACTGATAAGTGCATTAAAAAAGATAAATGTAAAGAAGATGAAATATATAATTCTCAAACTAAGGAATGTATAAAGCGTCCTTGGTGGTGTCCTGTTCCTATGATTTATCAAGAGAAAGACCCTGGTTTTTTAAAAGCTATGATTAAAATTTGTGTTCCTGACCCTAATATTAATGAAGAAGAATGTCAAAATAAAGGTATGAATTGGCATTCTTGGGCTGATTTGTATGGTGCTGAGTTAGGTGTTGCTATGCGTTATCCTCAGGGCTGTTATCATTCTAAAACTGTTGAGCGTTTTAAGGCAGAAAATCAATTGGAAAATGATAGTTTTTTTTGGAGCGGTGTCCTTTTTCCAATTCCAATTGGTGCTTTAAAGAATGGTTGGAATTCTCTCGCTCAGGCTTTTAATAATTTTTTTAAAGGTAAAAATATTCCTAAGGCTAATCAATCATTATTAGAGTATAAACCTATTATGACTGATATTGAAATTACACCGCAAGGACCTATGCCTAAAATTGATTTTAAACCAATTGAACCTAAGGATATTATTCATAATTCTTTCAATAAAGGTGATTTGCCTCCTAGCTCTCCAAAATCAAAACCTAGTGAAAGTTTTGATTCATATCTTGATAGATATAAGAATTTTAATGGTTCTAGATTTGAAAAAAGTCCGCAAGACTTTGTTCATTTTAACCCAAAATTTGAAAAAATGGATTTACCTCATAACGCAGCTACTTTTCATTTAAAAGATAATTCTTTTGTTGCTTCTAAAATCAAGCAAGAGTTTACACCTATGCCTATAAAAGATACATTTAAAGTTAATAGCCCTGTTGAAACAAAAGTTAAATTTGATTTTTCAACTATTTTAGAAAAGCCAAAAAATCCTAAAAATCCAAATTTGCCAATGACTATTAGAAAAGTTTCTGAAAATGGAAATAAAAGTAATTATAAAGGTATTATAACAACGCCTGATAATAGTATAATTGATGTTAGTGTTGTTGAGACTAAAACTCCTAGTGGCGGTAAAATTCAAGATGTAACTTTAACTTATCCTTATATTGGACCAAATAAAAGTAATCTTAAATTTAATACAGGATATACTATTACTATTGATAAAAGTGGTGCTGTGACTAATACTATATCTAATAATAGCACTATTTACAATCCAACTACAAATACTACAACCGTAAATAATATAAGTAATACAGTTGTTCCTAATGCTTCTCCTGATTTAAGTAGCGTTGTTAATGCTATCAATAAAGTTGGTTCAAAAGTTGATACTACAAATAAAATATTAAATGATATTAAAGCTCAGCAAAAAGCCGAATGGGAATATAATCCTGGTATTAATATTGCTACCGCTACTTCTAAATTAAATACTGAGATGTCAAAATTTGATGGCTCTGTTGATGACATATTAAATTTTCTTAATGGTTTAAAAGATAATATAAATGACGCTAAAAATCAAGTTGATAGTGCTGTTGATTTAATTCAAAATGGTATTGATTCTCCAAATATTCCGCGTGGAACTTGTCCTTTTAATATAAGTGGTCCTGCTCCTGGTAGTGGCACTAAGAATACTTTTACTATTGACCCTTGTCGTTTTGTTGCACCATATAAACCTATTTTAACTCTTTTTTTTACTGCTATTTTGTCTTGGGGTGTTTTGATTTTTTCATTGAAATTTTTATTTAATGTAGGTGATAAGTAATGAAGTGGCTTATTGGTTCTGCTGGCGGTTTTATGTTGACTTTTTTAGGTTATTTAACTAAAAAAATAGGTGTTAGATTTGTAGTAGCTTCTTTTGTTATACCACTCACTTTAATTTTTACAGCTGGTTTGGTTTATCTTTTTGGTAAATTATTATCTTATTTTTTAAAAATTTATAATTTAATTAAAGAACTTTTTCCAAAACTTTTTGATTATACTTCTGCTGGTGGTAGTTTTGGTGGTGTTGAAAATTCAACTATAACATCATCTGCTATGGAATTCTTACATCAAAGTGGTTTAGCTACTGCTTTATTAAATTCTATGGATTTATTTATTACTATATTAGTTTTGTTTTTTACTATTAAAATTTATAATATTTTAGTTTGGTTTTATAAAACCATTAATGATATTATAGTTACATTGCTTACTTTGGTAAAGTAGCAATATGTTAAGTTTAATAATAGGTCCTCCAGGAAGTGGCAAAACTTACAAAGTAGTAAATGATATATACGAACAGTATCAGCTACATTTAAAAGATGAATCTAAATACAAATGTATATACACTAATATAAATGGTTTTGATTTTGATAAATTTAACGGATATGTTAAAAAGTTTGATAGATTTGATTTACTCTCAAATGCTGAAAAAGAATATAGTTTAAATAAACAGCATGAAAGCGGTTTTTTAGGAGATATTGGCGACTATGATGAGTATGCTAAAAATCAAGGAATTTATAAAGATTATATAGATAGTCTAATTGTTATAGATGAAGCATATAACATTTTTAATAAAAACTTTAACGATAATTTAGGTAGGTTCTTGTCTTATCATAGACATTTTAACATTGATATAGTTTTTATGCTCCAATCAAAAAGACAAACAAATAGAGAGTATATCATACATTCAGAGTTATTATATGTAGCTCAACCAAGCTCAAAAAGACTTTTTAAAAGTGTATTTAGATATAAAAAATATTCAACTTATGAAGAAAAGAAAGATAATTTAATAACAACTCAAAATCTAAGATTTAAAAAAGATATTGCTAAATTATATCAAAGCGGTTCAGATAAAATTTATAAATCATATGCAACTGGAAAGATATTTTTTCTTTTATTTTTAATCTTATTTTTTTATCTATTCTATAATTTTTTAAAGCCTAAACAAAATAATACTAATCAACAAAATACAGAAATAAAAGCAGTATCAAGCGATATAAAAGAAATTGATTTAAATGTAGATAATAAACATCCTATCTATGAAGATAGTATAGATAATAATAAATCTATCATATATTTATATGGAGATAATAGTTATTTTAAAGTAACTTGTTTTCCAAATTCTTGTAAATTTTCAAATTATACTTTAGATTTGCAAAGCGAAACATTTGTCGAATTGATATCTGTTTCAGATTGTCAAATAATCGTTTCAGATAAGAAAGCTGTTAACTATATTGACTACTATCTTACTTGCCCTAAAGAATTTGAAGAATTTTTAATCAAAATAAATAATACAAATAATGCAAACAATACAAATACAATTCAAAGGGTTGACAATGAAAAAGGTAATATGTTTAATCGTTTTAATAAGTAGCTTATGTTACTCACTAGAATACAGATCTATAAAATTTAACGATTTTCTAGGTGAAATTTCAGGTATTACGGGTAAGAACATTGTAATTAGCGGTAATATTGATACTAATTTTGATGTATTCTTACCAACATTTGATTTAACCAAAGTAGAAGTTATAACAGACCTATTAAACGATATATTAAAAGTTAACAAGTTAAGCTATTCAGTCCAAAACAATGTAATACTAATATATCAAGCAACAGATAGCCAAGATTATATCTTAAATGATTATATAATTAAATTTAAAAATATTAGTAAAGATGATGTTATTTCAGCTTTAAACCTATTTACTGAAAACATTAAATATAGTGTATATAGTGATAGAGTATTGTTAATTACAACACAGGAGCAATACGAAACCATAAAAAGCTTAATAAATGGATTAGATACCTCTTATCAATTTAGACAGTTATCATTTACTATAGTAAGTACTGATAATAATAAACTTAAAGAAATTGGTCCAAATATTCAAGCTATTTTAAATCCTTTAGATAGTTTTTATTTTAAAATCATAACAAATACCTTAACTGTTGATAGTTCTAAAATTAATAAATCAAGCGTTACTACTTTGATTAATCTTTTAAAAGAAAACGGAGTATCAGAACTTTTATACAATCCAAGAGTTACGCTAATAGATAGTAAAGATAGCGTAATAGAAAGCGTTGTAAAAACACCTATTCAAAAAAGTAAAGTTGAAGTTCAAAACAACCAAACAGTAACAACAAACGACATAGAATATCAGGACGTTGGATTAAGACTATATATTACTAATGTACTAATTACCAATGATAGTGTTTCTTTTGCTTTAGATTTATATATTGAAAATTTACTCGATAACACTAATACACCACGGATTAGCTCAAGACATCTAAAAACTAATGTTTATTTAACTCTTGCCGATTCATTCTTAATTGGTGGTATAAACTCAAAAGAAACTATAACAAATATTAAAACTATACCTTTTATTGAAAAAATACCAATTTTAGGTGATTTAACAAGTTATGAAGATAAACAAGTAAATGATTATAGTTTTTCAATATTTATAACTATGCTTGCTAATGCTTCTGAAATTGTATTTCCTCGTTATCTTGATAATAGCGGTAATGTTATAGTAAGAACTGGCACGCTCGCAGGCTCGAAAGGGGACCCGCGTAGCGGGGAATGAGAGCGTGCCTCTTGGCTAATTATAATATATATGTGTAGGTTGACTAATGTATGGAATAACAATTATTGATAGAGAAATTTTAAAAGATAAACTAAATAATCAAAAGAATTATTTAGATAATAATTTTTTAAATGTTGGCGGTAGCAGTTTGCCATATTCTGCTTTTTACTTTTCAAGTTGGCATAACCCAGCAAGATATATAAGTGAATTAAATAACAGAGTATTTAGTATGAGTAAATACGCTAAAGAAAACGATTTAAAGCCTATATTTGCAGTTTTTACACTTCCTAGCGAATATCACAGGAAAAAAACTATTACAATAAAAGGCGTTAAAAAGCTTGTTAGAAATGATAAATTTATAGATGATGAAAATCATAGTGTTAAAGCAGGTTCTGACAAGCTTCAATCAGTTGTTAGAAGTATAATGAACTCAACCGTATTTAGAGAAATTCCAAAAGACAAAAGATGTTATATAACAACTAAAGAGCCACACAAAGACGGAACTTGTCATCTTAACTTTTTATGTTTTGTACCAAAAGAATATGTTGAAAGATGTGTTACAGCTATTAAATACAGATTTTTAGATAATCATAGTAGGGTAGAAATTAATATAAATAACGCAACTGCTTACATTATGAAATATATCTTTAAAACATTAGATGATTTAAGAGATAATCCAAGTTTAGAAAATTTAACCGATATTACTTATTGGTATTTAAAACATAAAATCAGGCGTGTTACTATGTCTAAAACTTTTATTAGTCTTGAGATTTATAGAAAATTAAATGGAAGAATTGATTTAATTACACTTACTAAAAACTATAATAAAGGTTTAGTTACTGTTTTAATTGATGAAAATAACAAACCTGTTAAAATTTTTGATGAATTTGGCGATTTGTGGAATAAAACAAGATTTAATGTAGTCATTAACTCATCTCAAAATAGATATTCAAGAGAACTTTACAAACAAGCATTTAAACAAGCTTCAAAAGATGGTAAATTTTTATCAAAACAAGAAAAAAGATTTAAATATATATCTGAAAATCTAGAAAAAGAAAATTATATTAAGCATCTATCTTATTCTAAACGATCTATTCCAAGTCTTACAGATTATGAACTATTACAATATTATCAAGACTTTAAAAAATGTTACATAATGATTGAAGAAAATCCACAGCGTTTTTCATATCTTGAAAATGAACTTAATAAGCGTGGTTTTGGTGGTCTTACAACTAATAAAGAAATAATTAAAATTGATAGTATAGATAGTTTACTTAATGATTATTCAAATGCTGAATTATTACCTTTAAGGTTTTAATATGATATTAAATGAATTATTTAAAAGCTATTTAGAATATAACGAACTTTTATTATCTAAAAGCACCATAAGAAGTAATATATATACTTATAACAAGCATTTAAGACCTTTATTTGGAAAAATAGAAGTAAATAAAATAACATTTCTTGATATACAAAAGTTTTGCAATAATCTACTTAAACAAAACTACAAAGTAAAAACAGTCAAGAATATTTTAGTTATTTTAAGAGTATGTTTCAATTTTGCTATAAAACTAGATTTAATTAATAAAAATGCTTGTGATTTGGTTGAATTACCAAAGTTCGATAATAAAAGATACTTTGATTATTCTTTACAAATTCAAAAAAGAATAATAAAAGCAATTATTGAAAATACTAACTACAATGCTGATATTTATTTCTTTTTATTACATGGTAGAAGAAAAAACGAAGTATTATCTTTAAAATGGGAAGATATTAACTTAAAAACTAAAACTTATATTATACCTTTTACAATCAATAAAGCAAAAAGAAATATGACCTATACAATGAGCAATGAACTTTATAAAAGACTTTATAAAAGATACATAGAAGCTAAAAAGAATAATCAACTAAATAACTATGTGTTTATTAATCCTGTTACTAATACTAAATTTACAGATTTAAGAAGAAGCTGGAATTCATTACTTAAAAGAAATAATTTACCAAAGATAAGATTACACGATATAAGACATCTAGTAGCTACATATAGCATTAATCATTTAAAATTACCAATAGAGCAGGTTAGTTTTACCTTAGGACATACGGATATAAAAACTACACAAAGATATATTACAAATGATGTTAAACAATCTAAAAAAACAATAGAAATTTTAATAAATTCAATAAAGGATTAAAAAATGAAAGAATTATCACAAAATGAAAAAGAAGAGTTATTAGAAGATTTAAAGCGAACACTTTTTTTATTAGCAGAAGAAGGTGATCCAATTGTAAATTTAACTATTGATGAAGAGCGGACTTATTCTTTAGAAAATCAAGCTAAACATATTAAATTTAGACTTAATATGACTGATGAAGATTATGAGAATTTATATTTTGAAATACAAGAAGAATACGATAAAAGACATCAAGATTATTTTGATTGGGTTGGTTCAAAACAACAAAAAAATCAAAATAGTAAATAAAATAATTTTAAGATTAATTTAAGGAGTGCTTGAAACATCGTTAAAATGGGGATTTGGTTGCAGAGAGAGGATTTGAACCTCTGACCTTCGGGTTATGAGCCCGACGAGCTACCACTGCTCCACTCTGCGTCAAATTTATGGATGGGGTAAAGGGATTCGAACCCCTGAATGATTGGACCAAAACCAATTGCCTTACCGCTTGGCTATACCCCAGCCAAGTTAGAAAAAGAATTATACCTTATAAATATTCAATTGTCAAGTAAAATTATAAAAACTCTAGTAAATTTACTAGAGTTTCAATCTTATTTTAAAAATTTATCCAAATCAGCCTTAGCGTTACCGCTTATCAAAGATAAATTAAAATTTTTAACTAAAAAGTCTAAAATTTCTTCATTTATAAACTCAGGTAAAGTAGGTCCGATATGTATATTTTTAATACCTAAATAAAGTAGTGCCATAAGTATTATAACAGCTTTTTGCTCCATCCACATAAGCACTATAGAAACAGGCAAGTCATTAACAGCTATGCCTGTAGCATTACTAAGTGCCATTGCAATTTCCACTGCACCATTGCTGTCATTGCATTGTCCTAAATCTATATATCGTGGGATATTTGTTCCCTCTATATTTCCAAAATCAACATCATTAAATCTAAATTTTCCACAGCTTGATGTTAAAATTATACAATCTTTTGGCACAGCAAGAGCAAGTTCTCTGTAGTAATCTCTGTTTTTTCCAGGTGCATCACATCCTGCTATAACAAAAAATCTTTTTATTTTTCCATCATTTAAAGCTTGTAAAATTTCCCCAGCCATTGGAAGAACTGCTTTATAATGCCCACCAGTTGTTAGATACTCATCACTATTAAAGCCAGTAACTTCAGGTAGTGAAAGTGTTTTTTCAATTAGTGGAGTAAAATCATCATTTTCAATTCTAGTAATTCCATTAGTTCCAGCAATTGAGTATCCAAATAACCTATCTTGATATTCGCAATTTTTCTTTAGTGGAACTATGCAGTTTGTTGTCATTAAAATTCCACCTTTAAACTCATTAAAAAGTTTAGCTTGATCAAACCAAGCTTTTCCTATATTTCCTTTTAAATGAGGGTATTTTCTAAGTTCTGGATATCCGTGTGCTGGAAGCATTTCAGAGTGAGTATAGATATTTATACCTTTATCTTTTGTTTGCTCCAAAAGTTCTTTTAATGCAAAAAGATTATGTCCACTTACTAAAATTGCTTTTCCGCTAGCTTTGTTTTGAGTAACTTTTACAGGGCTTGGAATTCCAAAAGCGTTTGTGTGAGCATTACTTAATTTTCCCATTACGTCAACTCCAGCTTTACCAACTTCTAAAATTTGCTTAATATGTTCATCAAAATTAAAATTTGAGTTTGTAAGTGTGAAGTAGAGTGTATCAGCTATGGTATCATCTACAAATTTAGTATCAGCTCCAAGCTCATTTGCATGGTGTCTATATGCACTCATTCCTTTAAGCCCAAAAACCATCATATCTTGAAGATTGGCTAATGTACTATCTTTTCCACAGGTTCCTACACTTTGACCTTTGCTACCACAGCCACCTGGAGTGCTCATCTCACATTGATGACAAAACATTTCTAGTATATCTTTACTCATTTTTTCTCCTTAAATAATATATTAGTGACATAATATAATTTTTTAGAAGAAAAAGTATTGATATTAATCAAGATTAATTAATTTTGAAAATCCTCAGCAATATTTGCTGCAATTTTTAGCTTTTCGTTATCAAAATGGGTGTAAATTCTAGAGGTATTTAGGCTAGCATGTCCAAGAGCTTCTTGCACCAAAACCAAATCTTTTTGTTTTTTATAAAGCATTGTTGCAAAGGTGTGGCGTAGCATATGTGCTCCATTTTTTGCCTTTCTAATTCCAGCTTTAAACAAAATTTGCTCTACTATTCTACTTACATAAGCTTGAGTTAGAGGCTTTCCTTTGCGGTTTATAAAGAGATATCCATCTTTGTTTTCATAGTTTATTTCTATATTATCAATATGCTTTTGTATAAGGTATTTTTTAATCATAACAATTCTATATTTATTCCCTTTGCCACGAATTCTTATAACATACAAATCCTCATCTTCGCTAATGTCTTTTTTCTTCAAATTTATAGCCTCTCCAACTCTAATTCCTGTGTATATTATTGTTTTAATAATTAGTTTGTTTCTATTTGTATTACTTTTAAAATCACTATTTTCTATGGCATTTAAAAAGTTTTTTAACTCCTCTTCGCTCATATATTCAGGAAGTTTTTGACCGCTATTTCCACTTATACCGCCCCATTTTTTAAGTGTAATTCCATAGTTGTGAGACTTTCCATTTTCTTCATTTTGCTTATCTAAATAGTCAAAAAAGTTTATAACAGCGATTCTGTAGTTTTTCTTAGTTGCATCACTAAGTCCGCCTGTAACACTAGCTAAAACCTCACTTATAAACTCCTCATCAATCTGCTTTAAACTCTGTAATTCATAAAAACATATCGTTTCATAAATTTTTTTAAGCGGATTAAAATATGTATTTATTCCAGTAATCCCAGCATTTCTAGCCTTTTTTACAAGCCCATCAAGCTCATCAATATTTACAACACCTTTTGTCAAGCCAAAATTTGCAGAAGCTAGTGCTTTTGGGTCTTTTAGCTCTTTGTTTGAAAGAGATGTTAATTTATATTTTATATATCTACTTAGCCAAAAAAGAAGAGATTTTTCAACGCTATCTTTATAATCAAGCCCGTATTTCAACTCAACTCCTTAAATTTTTATAATTATAGCAAATGTAGGCTCAAGTTAAAGCTTAAGTACTATTCAAAGATAACAAATGGAAGCTCTAGTGTATTTTTTATAATACTAAAAGGAGTTGTTAGGATATCGCTCACAACTTTACTTGAGTATTTTGGCTTATCAAGAGTTCCTCTCACCTCAATAACCGTTGATATGGTTCTATTTTTCCCTAATATAATTTGGTTTACTATTGGTATATTTTTTATAATTGAGCTTGCATCTTTTAGGTATTTGATCTCTAAATCCACATTTATCTCTTTTGTATCTAGGTTTACATATCCCTTACCACCCATATCAGCAGTAGTTCCTATAAGCTCCATAGCCTCAATTTCTACTATATTCTCTTTTCTTGAAAGGTAAATTTTACCATCTTTTACACTAAATCCTTTATCGTTAAAATCGGGAGTTTTAAAGGTTAGTAGTGATGGAACAGAGTTTAAAAAAGATAGCAATTGATGATAAAAAACATAATCTTTTAGATGTGTATCTTTAATGCCAATCTCTGCTTTAAAGTTAAATGGATTTTTACCAATAGCTTTTAGAGAAAAGGTGCCTCCATTAAAGCTATTATAGTTTAAAAACTTATTTATGGAATTTCCTGTTATATTTTCTCCATGCATATAAAGTAGTCCAGGCGCTGTTTTTAGGCTTAATTTTCCATTTTGACCAACATGTCCTAAGAAGTAGATATATTCACCATCTATATTTCCATTAAAAGTATTGAAATCTATAGATTTATTTATGTCTTTAAGTATCAAAAATGAGTTATCTCCATGAAAATTTATTTTTGATGATGGTGTTTGGGTTTTTGAAGAGTTATTAAATTCAAGAGGTAGATCTAAATTTGAGATATTGATATTGGTATTTTTTCCATCCATATTAAATGCCAAATAACCGCTTTTAGATTTTCCTTCAATTATATTATTTTTAATATTGATTGAAAAATCATCTTGCGTATAAACAGTGCCATCTTTTTTAATAAGCGGTGTTTTAAATTTTAAATTTTTTGTATTTATGTTGAAATTTACAAAGTCATTTGTAGTTATATATATAGATCCAGAATTTGCACTAAATTCTTGTAAAAGCTTAGAGTATGGGTATAAATTTGCAACATTTTCTATATTGATTTTATATTGATTTCCAAAAATCATCTCAGTGTCTAGATTTGGAATTTTGATAACAACATCTGATTTAGAAAAATCAAGATCAACACTAGTTTGAAAATTATCTCTTTTAAAAATTTCATTTTTAGTTGAATTGATAGTTAGGCTATCTATCGTTGCATCAAAATTTGCTTTTTTGGTATTCACATCTATTTGTCCATTAAGATTTACTGCTTTAAAGATACTTTCTAGTTCTAAATTTGAGTCTTTTATAACTACTTTGCTATTGCTTAAGTCTATGTTGGTATTTGATGTGTAGAAGTTGGTTCCCTGCAAAGAGATGATCGCATCTTTAATTTTAAAATCTCCTTTAATGTCTACATCTAAAGAGTTAATATCTATATTTAAAGTTAGTTTTCCTTGCGTTTCTCCACTTTTTTGGATTATAGGCAGCTCTATATCATATGTCTTTATTAGATCTAAAATGGTTTTATCAAGAGTGCTTTTTATTCTAAGATCAACTATAACTTTTGGGTCATCTTTAAAAATTTTATCTATTAAAACACTACTTCCAGAGATGTCTTTATCTTGATATTTTGGGTTTTGTAGGGTAAAAAATAGCATTTCATCTTTTAATTCTATAAAAGTTCTTGATGCAGTTACAGGTGGTAGTTTTTCGTTAAACTCCACACTTAGGTCATATGCAAATGCTTGCCCATTTAATTTATCTAGTCTGTAGTCTAAATTTTCTAAATCAATTTCGCCACTAAAATACTCCAAATAGTATTTACTAGCTATTGTCTTACCATATAACCACTCTTGAACTATAGGGTGGATACTAGTTTTAATTCCAAGCTCTTTTGTAAATTGTCCTAAGCTGTTTGCGGATGCATCTTCAACAGTATATTTTAATATCCCATTAGCTATCTCTGCATAAAGATGACCGTCAATCTCATGTGTTTTAAACACTCCATCAAAAAGATACTCATTTGAGTTAAAATCAACCCTTGTATCTCCTTGTACTGTAAGATCAAAATCCTTTAGTTCTATTTTTTTAATTTGCATATAAAAGCTATCTGTTTTTGCTATTATCTGTGTATCTACAGTTAAAAGTGATGTATCAACAAAAAAGATATTGTCTTTATATAAAATTTCAATTTTCTCATCGCCTAACTGAACATTTCTTAGCTCTATATTTTTAAAAAATTTATTTATATATTGAAAGTATTTTGCATACTCTTTAAGTTTTTTTGTTGATTTGTATGCTTGGGTACTGTCTCCATCTGATAAAATTTCAGGAAAATTTATATTTTTTGCATGAACTATAAACTTATTATCAAATTTAATATATAATTGTCCAATAGAGCAGTCATAAATATTTAAATTATTAATGTTTATACCCTGTTTTAACCATATATAAAACAAAGATAGGAGCACCATAAATATGGTCAATATTATAAGAATTTTTTGTATAATACTTGATATAATTTTCATTTTTATCCTTGCTATTGCTGATAATGTAACAATGCCTGTAAATTTTAAAAATACAATATATATACCAAAAGGTAGTTCGACGAAAATTATAGCAGAATTATCAAAGCAAAATTTTAATGGAACTATTTTTGATGCTAAATTATTATCTCTTGTAGGTATGCCACAGCATGGATATATAGATATCGGAGATAATAGTTTAAATAAGATAGATTTTCTTTATAAACTTACAATTGCAAAACCTCAAATGATAGAGATTACCTTAATACCCGGAAAAACTACTATTATAACTTTTGAAGATATTTCTAAAAAATATAATTTTGATATTGGTAAGCTTGAAGATGAATACATCAAACAAACACCTTTCTATGAAGGTTTTTTGATACCAGAGACATATTTAGTAGCTAAGGGATTTAATGAAAAGGAGTTAATTGAGATTTTAATTAAAGAATCAAAAAAATCCCATAAAAAACTTTCAAAAGAGTATTTTGGTGATTATAACGAGACAAAATGGATAGAAGTTTTAACAAAAGCATCTATCATACAAAAAGAGGCTGCAAATATAAAAGAAATGTCAATCGTAAGTTCTGTTATAGATAATAGATTAAGCTTAGGTATGCCTTTACAAATGGATGGAAGTTTAAATTACGGAAAATATTCAAATATAAAAATTACATCAGATAGAATTAAAAATGATACGAGCAGATATAATACTTACATACACAAAGGATTGCCGCCAGCTCCAGTTTGTCTTATATCTATAGATGCTATAAAAGCCGCTTTAAATCCTGATAAAACCAAATACTTGTATTTTATGAGAGATAAAAAAACAGGAGAACATGTGTTTACAAAGACATATAAAGAACATATAAATCAAATAAATATTCAAAGAAAAATAAAATAAAATATTAGTTTTGTGTTTTATCGTTATTTTCAGTATAAAATGGTAAAATTTCTTATTAAAATATGTCAATAATGAGAGGAAACATACCATGGAAAATAAAATAATATATACTTATACAGACGAGGCACCAGCGATAGCTACTCACTCTTTGTATCCTATAATAAAAAGCTTTTTAAATAATGTAGATATCGATATTGATTTGGTTGATATATCTTTAGCAGCTAGAGTTTTGTCAAGCTTTCCAGAGTATCTAACAAAAGAACAGCAAAAAGAGGATAGTTTAAATATTTTGGGAAAGCTTACATTAGAGCCCAAAACAAACATTATAAAACTTCCAAATATCTCTGCATCTCTTTCACAACTTCAAGCTTGTATAAAAGAGCTACAAGATAAAGGTTATAATATTCCTAACTATCCAAGTAGCCCAAAAAATGAAATGGAAAAAGATATTCAAAAAAGATATTCAAAAGTTTTAGGAAGCGCTGTAAATCCAGTACTTAGAGAAGGAAATTCAGATAGAAGATCATCAAAAGCTGTTAAAGAATATGCAAAAGCCAATCCTCATAAAAATGGTAAATGGAATAAAAACGTAAAAACAGATGTGTTTTATATGGATAGTGGAGATTTTTACGCAAATGAAAAATCAAAAATTTTTACAAATCCTACCAATTTAACTATAAAATTTAAAGACAAAGATGGAAATATTAAGATTTTAAAAGATGATTTGAAAATATTAAAAGATGAAGTTGTAGATGCTACTTTTATGAGTGTAAAAGAGCTTGATAAAACTATCAAAAAAAGTATAGAATATGCAAAAGATAAAGAGCTTTTATACTCCGTTCATCTAAAAGCAACAATGATGAAAATTAGCGATCCTGTTATCTTTGGACACTTTGTAAAGATATTTTTCAATGAAATTTTTGATGAATTTAAGGATGAGTTGAAAAGTGCTGGAGTTAGTGAAAATAATGGATTGAAAGATCTGTTTGAGAAAATAGAAAACTTAGATATCAAAGAGAAAATTTATGCCAAATTTGATGAAATTTATAAAAAAAGACCAAAACTTAGTATGGTTGATAGTGATAGAGGCATAACAAATTTGCATGTTCCAAGCGATGTAATTATTGATGCTTCTATGCCTGCTATGATTAAAAATAGTGGCAAAATGTGGGATAAAGATGGAAATTTGGTTGAAACTTTAGCTGTAATACCTGATAGATCTTATGCTTTAGTTTATAAAAGCATGATTGAAGACTTAAAAGAAAATGGAGAGCTAAACCCTTCTATTATAGGAAGCGTTTCAAATATAGGTTTAATGGCAAAAAAAGCAGAGGAGTATGGAAGTCATGATAAAACTTTTATAATGCCTAATGATGGAGAGATTGTAGTAGGTGACAGTGATGAAAATATAGTTTTCAAATTTAGCGTTGAAAAAGGTGATATTTATAGAATGACACAAGCTAAAGATGAAGCCATTAAAAATTGGATCAATTTAGCCATAAGTAGGGCAAAAGAGACAGGCTATAAAACTATATTTTGGCTAGATAATAAAAGAGAGCATGATAAAAATATAAAAAAGATAGTTCTTAAAGAGCTTAAAAAATATGATATATCAAATTTAGATATAGAAATTTTAAATCCATACGATGCTATAAAAGTAACAAATAAAACCATTAGAGATGGTAAAAATTGCATAAGTGTTACGGGAAATGTTTTAAGAGATTATTTAACAGATTTATATCCAATTATAGAGCTTGGAACAAGTGCTAAAATGCTTTCAATAGTTCCATTTTTAAATGGCGGTGCTATGTTTGAAACTGGTGCTGGTGGAAGTGCTCCAAAACATGTTTTACAATTAATTGAAGAAAACCATTTAAGATGGGATAGTTTAGGTGAGTTTATGGCTATTGCTCAAAGTTTAGAATTTTTTGGAAAAACACACAATAATGAAAATGCAAATATACTAGCAAATGCTCTTGACATAGCAATTTCAAAACTATTAAAAAATGGAAAAAGCCCAAAAAGAAAAGTAGGTGAAATAGATAATAGAAACTCACATTTTTATTTAGCACTTTATTTTGCTAAAGAGCTAGAAAATAGCAAGCTTGGTTCTAAATTTAGCAAATTAGCTAAAAATTTAGAAGACAATAAAGAAAAGATAAACATTGAACTACTAAAAACACAAGGTAAAAAGGTGGATTTAGGAGGATACTATCTTTTTGACAAAAAAAAGGTTGATGAAATTATGAGATGTAGCAAAACTTTAAATAACATAATTGATGAAATGTAAGATGAGAAACTAAAATGAATATCCACGAATATCAAGCAAAAGGTCTTTTTAGAGATTTTGGAATTAATGTTTTAGATGGCTTGTTAGCAGTTAGTGCAAAAGAGGCTGTTGAAAATGCAAAACAAATTAGCGGTGGTATTTGGGCTATAAAGGCTCAAATCCATGCAGGTGGAAGAGGTCTTGGTGGTGGTGTAAAAATAGCTAAGAGTTTAAAAGAGGTAGAAAAATACTCTAAAGAGATACTTGGCATGAGGCTTGTTACACCTCAAACAACAAGTGATGGCAAAATTGTAAAAAAACTCTATATTGAAAAAGGTTGTGATATAAAAAAAGAGTTTTATCTAAGTTTTTCATTTGATAGATCAAGTGAAAAAATAGCCTTAGTTGCCTCAGCTAGTGGTGGAATGAATATAGAAGATGTATCTGAGAAAAACCCTGAGCTTATAAGTAAAATTTTAATTGATCCTATGATTGGCCTTTCAAATTTTTACGCAATTGAAGTGATATCTTTTTTAAATTTAGATAAGCATTTAGGGGCAAAATTTAATAAGCTTTTAAAAGAAATTTATGATTTATATATAAAAACAGATGCAATTATGGTTGAGATAAATCCTTTAGTTTTAACAGCAGATGATGAGTTTATCCCACTTGATGCAAAAATGAGTTTTGATGAAAGTGCTCTGTTTAGACAAAATAAGATAAAAATAATGAGAGATTTGGATGAAGAGGAACCTAGTGAATTGGAGGCAAAAGAGTATGGACTTAGCTATGTAAAACTTGATGGAGATATTGGCTGTATGGTTAATGGTGCTGGACTTGCTATGGGGACTATGGATACTATTAACTCAGTAGGTGGAAAAAGCGCAAACTTTTTAGATGTTGGTGGAGCGGCAAACCCTGAAACTGTAGCAAAAGCATTTGAGATAATTTTAAGAGATAAAAATGTTAAAGTGATATTTATAAACATTTTTGGTGGAATTGTAAGGTGTGATAGAATTGCAAAAGGAATCTTAGATGCTACTAAAATAGCTAGTGTTGATATACCAATAGTAATTAGACTAGATGGTACAAATAAAAGCGAAGCTATGGAAATTTTAAAAGAGGCAAATCTTAAAAACATAATATCTGCAAAAGATATTGAAGATGGTGCTAAAAAAGCAGTTAAATTATCTACACAAAAGAGTTTAGCATGAGTATACTTATTAATAAAAATACAAAAGTTATAGTTCAAGGTTTTACAGGTAAAGAGGGCACTTTTCATTCAAAAGAGTGTATAGCTTATGGAACAAATATAGTTGCAGGTGTTACTCCGTTTAAAGGGGGTCAAACACATCTTGATAGGCCTGTATTTAACACAGTAAAAGAAGCAGTTACCCATACAGGAGCTAGTGTTAGTTTGATTTTTATACCTTCAATGTTTGCAGCTGATGGCATAATGGAAGCGGCTAATGCAGGTATAAAACTAGCTGTTGTAATTACTGAAAATATACCTATCAATGATATGATAAAAGCAAAAAACTATGCTAATAAATGTGGTATGAAGATAATAGGTCCAAATTGCCCTGGGGTTATTAGCTCTAATGAGTGCAAACTTGGTATTATGCCTGCAAGTATATTTAAAAAAGCCAATATTAATATAGGTTTAATCTCAAAATCAGGAACTCTTACTTATGAAGGTGCAAATCAAATTATAAATGAGGGTTATGGTGTATCCACTGCCATTGGAATTGGTGGAGATAATATAATAGGAATGACCTATTCAGATTTGCTTCCTATGTTTGAAAAAGATGATGATACAAAAGCTATTGTTATGATAGGAGAGATTGGGGGTCTTTTGGAAATTGAAGCTTGCAGTGTTATAAAAGAGCAAATTTTAAAACCAATTGTTGCATTTATAGCGGGTAAATCAGCTCCAAAAGGCAAAAAAATGGGGCATGCAGGTGCAATTATCAGCGAAGAAAACAGCAGTGCTGTTGGAAAAATCAAAGCACTTAAAAATGTTGGAGTTCATGTCGTTGAAAGTCCAGCTCATATTGGTAAAAAATTAAAAGAGATACTTAAATAAGGAAATATAATGGATATAGACTCTAACAATGTAGCTGTTTGGGTTGATGAATCTAGGTGCAAAGCCTGTAATATTTGTATAAATTACTGCCCAAGTGGAACTTTGGCAATGAGGTATGAGCCAAGCAATATTCAAGGTATGATGATAGAAATTTTAGATCCAAATACCTGTATAGGGTGTAGGGATTGTGAAACCCATTGTCCTGACTTTGCTATTTTTGTGGCAGATAAAGGATTTAAATTTGCAAAGCTTACATCTGAGGCAAAACAAAGAGCAAAAGAGATTGTTGAAAATAACTTTATGTTTATAAAGGAAGTAAAATGAGAGAGATATTTTCAACAGGAAACTCATTAGTTGCTAAAGCTGCTATTGAGTGTGGTTGCAGATTTTTTGGTGGATATCCTATAACTCCATCTAGTGAAATAGCGCATGATTTAAGCCTTTTACTTCCAAAAAATGGTGGAAAATTTATACAGATGGAAGATGAAATTGCAGGAATTAGTGTAGCTCTTGGTGCTTCTATGAGTGGAGTAAAGGCAATGACAGCAAGCAGTGGTCCTGGAATTTCGCTAAAATCAGAGCAGATAGGACTTGGTTTTATAGCTGAGATTCCACTAGTAATTGTAAATGTTATGAGAGGAGGTCCATCAACTGGGCTTCCAACAAGAGTATCGCAAGGCGATATATTGCAAGCTAAAAACCCAACTCATGGAGATTTTCAAAGCATAACCCTATGCCCTGGAACACTAAAAGAGGTATACACAGAAACAATTAGGGCTTTTAATCTATCTGAGAGATTTATGACACCTGTTTTTTTACTTTTAGATGAAACTATAGGGCACATGAAAGCAAAAACTTTTTTACCTAAGATTGAAGATATTGAAATTTACAAAAGAGAAGAGTTTAAAGGCGATCCAAAAGAGTATAAGCCTTATAAAGTAGAAAAGGATAAACCTGCTATTTTAAATCCATTTTTTAAAGGATATCATTATCATATAACAGGACTTCATCATGGCGATAATGGTTTTCCAACAGAAGATGAAAAGATTGTAACTTATAACACAAATAGGCTTATGGATAAAATTAACAACTATAAAGATGAGATAGTTCAAGCACAAGAGTATATGCTAGATGATGCTAATATATGTATTATAGCTTATGGTAGTGTAAATTTATCAGCTATAGCAGCCATAGATAAACTAAGACAAGATGGTATAAAAGTAGGGCTTTTTAGGCCAAAAACACTTTGGCCAAGTCCAGAAAAAGAGCTAAAAGAGATAGCAAAGAGATTTAAAAAGATACTAGTTGTTGAGCTAAATATGGGTCAATACTATACAGAGATAAAAAGAGCTATGCTTAGAGATGATTTAGAGACACTATTTAAAGCAAATGGTCGCCCTATATCTCCAAAAGAGATTATAACAAAAGTTAAGGAGCTTTAAGATGGCTTTTGATTATGATAAATATTTAAGAACTGATAAAATGCCAACACTTTGGTGCTGGGGTTGTGGTGATGGGATTATATTAAAGGCTTTAATTCGTGCCATTGCTGAATTAGGCTGGGATATGGATGATGTTTGTATAGTAAGTGGAATTGGTTGTAGTGGAAGGCTTAGTTCATATGTAGATTGCAACACTGTTCATACAACTCATGGTAGAGCTATAGCATATGCAACAGGAATTAAACTAGCAAACCCAGATAAGCATGTGATAGTTGTAACAGGCGATGGTGATGGTTTAGCGATAGGTGGAAACCACACTATTCACGGCGCAAGAAGAAATATAGACTTAAATCATATCTTAATAAATAACTTTATATATGGGCTTACAAATTCTCAAACTAGCCCTACAACACCTAGGGGAATGTGGACAGCAACGGCACAACTTGGAAATATAGATCCTAGTTTTGATGCAGCTAAACTAGCAATTGCTGCAGGTGCTACATTTGTTGCAAGACAAAGTGTTATAAATCCTGATAGAATGGTAAAGCTTTTCACTCAAGGCTTTAGCCATGATGGTTATAGTTTTTTTGATATTTTTTCAAATTGCCATATAAATTTAGGAAGAAAAAACAAAATGGGTCAAGCTGTTGAGACATTAAAATGGATTGAAAACAAAATTGTAAATAAAGCTAAATTTGATAATATGAGTGATGAAGAAAAAGTTGGTAAATTCCCTATTGGAATTTTATATGAAGATAATTCTAAGATTGAATACACAAAAGCCTACGATAAGGTTATAGAAGCTGCAAAGAATGGTAGTATAGTAGATTTTAAGGATATAAAATGAGTTATCAACTTAGATTTGTAGGTGTTGGTGGTCAAGGTGTTATACTAGCAGGTGAAATTCTAGCATCTGCTAAGATTAAATTAGGTGGCTATGGTGTAAAAGCCTCAACATATACATCACAGGTAAGAGGTGGTCCAACAAAGGTTGATATTTTGCTATCTGATGATGAAATTTTGTATCCATATGCAATTGAGGGTGAGATTGATTTTATGATAGCAACTGCACAATTAAGCTATAATTCATTTAAAGATGGGGTAAAAGATGGTGGCGTGATAGTGGTTGAGCCAAATTTAGTAAAGCCAAATGATGAAGATAGAAAAAAATGGAAGATTTATGAAATTCCTATTATAAGTATTGCAAAAGACAAGATAGGAAATGTAATCACTCAAAGCGTTGTAGCTCTTGGAGTTGCTGTTGGTTTTACAAAAGTTTTAGATAAAGACATTGTTAAAAATGAGATGTTAAAAATGGTGCCTAAAAAGGTAAAAGAGTTAAACTCAAAAGCCTATGATTTAGGTATTGAAGCGGTAAAAGAATTAAATTTATAAAAAGGATAAATATGGAAAAGATTGCAATATTTTTTGGAAGTAGTAGTGGAAACACAAAAGAAGTTAGTGAGTTTATAGCTAAAAAGCTAGACGCTGATATATTTGATATAAAGGATGCTAAAGTTGCAGATTTTGATAAATACACTAAATTTATATTAGCAACATCTAGCTATGGTTTTGGTGACTTGCAAGATGATTGGTTTGAAAATTTAGAACTACTTGATGAGATTAATTTTAAAGAAAAAACCGTTGCATTAGTTGGAATTGGAGGTTTAGCCAGGCATGCTGATAGTTTTTGTTCTGCTTTAGTTGATTTTTTACCAAAAATAAAAGGTGTAAATTTTATTGGTCAAACAGAACTTGATGGCTATGAGATTAAAAAATCATCAGCTTTTATAAATGGTAAATTTATAGGACTATGTGTAGATTTTAAAGGTGATAAAAACTGGCAAACTAGAGTTGAAAAATGGTGCAAAAGCGTAAAAGAAAGCTTCTAACTATGTTGTGGTAATTTTAGGCATTTTATAATATAAAGTGCCTAAAATTAATAACTATTTATTTCATTATCATTTGTTTTTGCATTATGATATAAGTAACTTTATATAGTGTATGTAAAAATAAAATATAAATATAATAATAGGTAAAAAATAAAAAAGCTAGTTATAGCAGCAGCATTGCTAGTAGGTAGTTTGTATGCTAATGAGTTAAGCTATGAGTGGTGCAAGGAAAATGATAGTTACAGAAAAGACACTAAAACATTTTTAAAATGTATGAAGATAATAGAAGCAGATAATTACAGATGGTGCAAGGAGAATAATAAAACTGGAAATAGTGAATGGGAAGAACTAGAAAATGGAAAAAGAAGATTAAGAAATTGTGAAGAAGCTATAGCTTGGTTTGAAGATAAAATGAGAGATGATTTTAAGTGCTGGAATGCTCTTTGGGGTGTTCCAGAAACTCCAAAAAATCAAGCTGAAGAAGATTTTTGCAACAAGCAAGAAGCAGAAAGAAAAGCTAGACAAGCAGGAGTTTTAGATAGAATAGTTGGTAGAGGAGCAGATGGAAAAGTCAAGCCAGTAATGGGCGAAATAGATACAAGGACAGAATTAGAAGTTAAAAAAGATAAAGCTTTTGATGAATGGGAAAAAGCGAGTAAAGAATATCAATAAAGAAAATATTATAAAAAATAAAGGAAATTAATGAAGGATAAATTTTATTTTTATATCGTTCTTGCGATTTTAATTATTGGAAAGTTATCGTATGAAATATATCATTGGGATACTCCATACGAAGTTATAATAAGTGGACCAAAATCAGACATCCAATACTGGTAGATATACAACAAATGAGGCAGAATTTTATTTTTTCTTAAAGGTTATAGGTGTTTGTATAGTTATTGGTATAGTAATTTATATATATGAAAAATTTAAAGAAAAACAAAATAAGGAGTAAATTATGAGAGATAAAATAGGTGTTAGATTACTTTTAGATGAAGAAAAAATAAAAAGAGAGGGCAAATATAGTGTTGATGAGCTATATGCTAAAATTGATGATTTAGCTAAGGGTATACTCATTAAAAGAGATAATCATATATATGAAGCACCATCTAATAGAAATGATTTAGCAAATATTATGATATTTACTTTAACTCGTTTATCAAGAAGACAATGGTTTGTAGATAATTGTAAAGAATTAGTGCTTTTAGAAGCTGATGGAGATAAGAGCATATATACAGCTAGTGAAGATGATTTGATGGAAACATATATACAAGAGGGTTTTAAATTATGGACAACAAGAAGCATAGAAAGTATATAAATTTTGATTTAAAAACTGAAAAAATTTTAGAGTATTTTAAAGTAAAAGAGAGAAAGTATTAAAAAATGAATAAAATACCAAAATTAAGTGAACTATCTTTAAAAGATAGAGATAAACTATTTCAAAAACTAAGAGTTGAAATTACTCATCACAGCAATAGAATAGAGGGAACTACATTAAATTATGGAGAAACTAAAAGACTTCTTGAAAAAGGAATAACAGCTAATGGCAAACCTTTAAGCGAACAATTAATTATTTTAGGATTTGCAAGTGCTTATGATGAAATTTTAAGAAGTGGATTTACCAAAAGAACTTTAACTGCTGATTTTATAAAAGATTTACACGCTTTAATGTTTAATAAAGCTTATGATGTATGCCCGGAAAAATTAAACACTACTATTGGAGCTTATAGAACAGATGAAAGAGCAATTAAAGGAGTAAATGTTAAACTAAGTTTACCACATAAAATCAAAACTGATTTAGAAAATTTATTGTATCAAGATGAGCCAACAAAGATTGAAGAGATAGCAGATTTTCATATCAAGTTTGAAAAAATACACCCTTTTGGAGATGGTAATGGTAGAATTGGAAGATTACTAATGGCTATGCAATTTATAAGAAATGATATGATACCACCACTAATAAAATTTGACGATAGAGAAGAATATATAAAATCAATGAGCGATAAGGAAGCTTTAACAAATTTATTAAATAAATGTCAGCAAGAAAGCTATAAATTTATTTATAATAATACAACAGATATTCAGCTTTAGATGAAGTGCTTAAAGAAGCTAGGGCTGAATTACAAGCAGATACAGCTAAACAAAATGATGTATCTAAGAATACTAATAAAATAAATAAACAAAGATAAAATTTAATTAAAGGGTAAGTTATATGGGGTTAAATAATGATAAAGTAAGTTTATTAAATACTCTATATAAAGAACAGTATAGACTTAAATTAGTAATTGTTTATTTGTTTGCAAGTGGATTTAATTTTATACTAATAATTTTAATTTTAATAAATTTAAAAATGGGTAGTAGTTTAGTATTTAATATAACAGCTTATATGTTTTTAATGACTATTTATTACAAGTTTGTATTTAAGCAAACAAAAGATGGCGGTTTTTATAGAGTTTTTCTTTTTAATTCTTTATCTAAATTCAATAGAAAAATTGATGATGAAGTTAAAATACTATTAAAAGAAAATTCAGCTAAAAATATAAGGAGTAAATTATGAGAGATAAAATAGGTGTTAGATTGCTTTTAGATGAAGAAAAAATAAAAAGAGAGGGTAAGTATAGTGTTGATGAGTTATATGCTAAAATTGATGATTTAGCTAAGGGTATACTCATTAAAAGAGATAATCATATATACGAAGCACCATCTGATAGAAATGATTTAGCCAACATTATGATATTTACAGCAACTCGTTTATCAAGAAGACAATGGTTTGTAGATAATTGTAAAGAAATGGCTTTTTTAGAAACTGATGGAGATAAAGATTTGCAAGGTATTAAAGGCAGTAATCTTATGAAAAGATATATAGAAAATAAGGTTAATTTATGGGCGACAAGAAGCATAGAAAGTATATAAACTTTGATTTAAAAACTGAAAAGATTTTAGAACATTTTAGTGATACTAGCAATGCCTATAAAAAAATTAAGAACTTTATGATAAATAATGGATTTGAACATAATCAAAAGAATGGTTATATATCATTAAATGAAATGAATACTGATGAAATTCATATTTTGGCAGTTAATTTAAATCAAAAATTTGATTGGTTTAAATTTTGTGTAAATAAAATTATTGAAACAAATGTAGACAACGAACATAGTTTGGAAAATTATTTTAACAATGAGCTAAAAGAAACTTTAAAATCAAATATTATAGAAGATTTTGATTTTAAAGATGTTGATACTTCAGCTTTAGATGAAGTGCTTAAAGAGGCTAGAGCTGAATTACAAGCAGATACAACTAAACAAAATGATGTATCTAAGAATACTAATAATACAAAATATACAGAATTTGATGAAAGAACATTACCACGATATTTAAAAGATGATATTGAAGTTTGGGTAAATAGAAAAGAAGAAGATAAAATAAATTGGGATTTATATTGGTGTCAATTATATGGCAATATAAATTCAGCTCAACACGGTAATGAAATTTCAGTTGAGTTTGCAAATTATTTAAGAGAAAAGTATTTATAATGATAGATTTTACAAATTGCGAAATAAACAAATTTAGGCAATATGGTGGAGCAAATGGAAGTAAAATAGGCATTATTTATAATGAAGAAAATTATATGCTTAAGTTTCCACCAAAGCCTACAAAAAACTTTGATTTATCTTACACAAATAGTTGTTTTAGTGAGTATATATCTTGTCATATTGTAAACTCAATAGGCTTAGAGGCACAAGAAACTTTATTAGGAAGTTACAAAGATAAGATAGTAGTTGCTTGTAAAGATTTTGTAATAGATGATTTTAAACTTAATGATTTTACTTCTTTAAAAAACTCTGTTATTGATAGTAAAACTGGTGGCAAAGATACAACATTAAGTGAAGTTTTATATGGTATAGAAAATCAGCAAATAATAAATTCAGATGAATTAAAAAAAGTTTTTTAAAAATTGCAGATTATAATGAATTTAGGAAAGTAGAAAGGCATTATGCAACAATTATAGAGAAAGAGATAATTAATAATAAAGTATCTATCAAAGGAACATTTGATTATCAACATTTAAAAGATTTACATAAATATATTTTTCAAGATGTATACAAATTTGACGGACAAGATAGATTTGATATGAATTTAACAAAACAAAGTTTTACTAAAAGAAATAGTCTTTTGAGCACCTATTGCTATATATAAAATTTAATCTATCTATACAACATACTCCCCAATCTTATCATATTTGAGCCTGATTTTATAGCAATTTCATAGTCTCCACTCATTCCCATAGAGCAAATTTTAACCCCATATTTTTGAAGATTTTGATATATTTTATATGTATCTTCAAAAGTCTTAGCTACTTTAATTTTATCATCACTATTTGCACCTATGCACATAATGCCTTGAAGGTTTAGATTTTTGCATTCTTCTTTTATTTGTAAATATGTTTCTATAGCTAAATTTGGTTCAACGCCACTTTTTGTATCTTCAAGGGCAGTGTTTATCTGAAGTAGGGTATTTAAACTAAATTTAGCCCTTTTATCTACTTCATAAGCCAACTCTAAACTACTACAACTTTGCCACAAAACAGGTTTGGTTGTAAGCATATGATTTATCTTATTTTTCTGTAAAGTTCCTATAAAATGCCATTTTAAAGGGTAGGAACTAAGAATATCTTGTTTTCTTTTTAGCTCTTGAACTCTGTTTTCACCAAAATCAATTTGTCCTTGATTGTATAGCTCTATCACCTCTTTTTCGGTTACATTTTTACTAACTGCAACTAGTTTTACTTTTTCTTGATTTGAAATTTCATCAATGTTTTCTAAAAGATTTTTTAAATTAACCATTTGCATAACCACCAAAAAGTCTAAAGAAGTCATTAAATATTGTAAAAAGCATTAATGTTACAAGACAAGCCATTCCAACATAGCTAAATGCCGCAAAAACTTTTTGCGGAACAGGCTTTTTAAATATAAGTTCATATATATTAAAAACTATATGTCCACCATCTAAAACAGGTATTGGAAATAGGTTTAAAACGCCTAAGTTTACAGATATTAGTGCTACTATTAAGAGTAAAACAGATATGCTAATTCCAGCTGCTTTTGTAGTTATATCAGCCATTGCAACTATCCCACCCATCTCTTTTACAGGAACAACACCTGTTACAAGTTTTTCAACACTTACAACTATAAGTTTTGAAGCTTTTATGGTTTCATCTAGAGCAAAACTAAATGAGTTTAAGCCTTTATTATACAAAGTTACTAAATCACCTTTTGGACCTATGCCAATTAAAGGTTTTTCTATATCTTCGCCAAAAATAGTTTTAGATTGCCCAATTTTTGGCGTTACAGAGATATTTATAATCTTTTCATCTCTTAAAATTTCAAGATTAACAGGTTCTAGCTTTACAAGTTTTTTAATGTCATCCCATTCTCTAATAGGCTTTTCATCTATACTTAAAATTTTATCATTTACCACTAAATTTGCCGAGCTTGCAGCTGAGTTTTCGCCTATATAGCCAATAGTTGGTGCAAGTTTTTCAACTCCTATATATCCAAGAGCTATGTATATAAAAAATGCTAAAATTATATTAAAAAATGGTCCTGCAAAAAGTATATAAATTCTACCTAGTGGACTTAAAGAGTTGTAGCTATCCTTATCATAGTTTTTTAAATTAGGATCTAAATCTTCTTGACCTTTTAAGCTTACATATCCACCAAGTGGAATTGAGCTAATTGCATACTCTGTGTTGCCTATTTTTTTACTATATACTTTTTCTCCAAAACCAATACTAAAAACATTAATAGCCACGCCTAGTTGTCGAGCTGCTAGGTAATGCCCCAACTCATGAAAGAATATCAAAAATGATATTGCTAAAATTGTTATAGCAAAGTGCATACCCCAATGGTTAAAAGCAAGTCCTAGGAAAAATACTACAACTAATAAATTTAGTGCTTTTTTATTCAAATTTGACCTCTATTTCTCATCTCTTTAATATATCCATTTACATACTCATACCCTGAATAAAGTGTTAAAATCACAGATATCCAAAGTAATATATCTCCACCAAACCAATCCATTGTTAAAAATCCAATAGCTATCATTTGGAAAACTGTTTTTACTTTTCCAGCCATACTAGCTGCCACATCTACATTGTCGCTAACCATTATAACCCTAAAGCCTGTTATAAAAAACTCTCTTATTAGTATAAGATAAACAGCCCATTCATTTGCCCTTCCAAGATACATAAGCCCTAAAAAGCCAGCAAGAGTTAGCATTTTATCAGCAAGCGGGTCAATTATAGCCCCAAATTTTGTAATCTGGTTCCAGCTTCTTGCTATATAGCCATCAAAAAAATCAGTCACAGAAGCTATTACAAAAACTAAAGCAGCAAAGTAGTTTACCCAACTTTGGTGAATATTAGGAAACATCGCACCAAAATTAACAAGTAAAAAGAAAAATAAAAAAGCTAAAAAGACTCTAAAAATAGCTAGTAAATTTGGTAAATTCATCATTATTTAAATGTAGTTCCCCCGTCAATTATAAGAGTATGACCTGTCATCCACGAAGCTTTATCTGAGCATATAAATAGACATGCACCAGCTAGGTCGTTTGGCTCTCCCATTCTTCCAAGAGGACTTCTTTTAGCAGTTTCATTTCTTACCTCTTCATAGTTAACAAATGCCTTTAATGCATCTGTATCAAGCGGACCTCCACTTACTGCATTGGCTCTAATGTTAAACTCGCCAAGTTCGGTTGCTGCATATCTAACCATAGCCTCAACAGCAGCCTTGCAAGTTCCATGTCCTGAGTAGTTTTCTATATATTTTAAATTTCCAGTTGATGATATTGAAATTATACTTCCACCACCAACTTTTTGCATTCTTTTTGCAGCTTCTTGTGCTCCAATTACAAATGCATTAACTGTTGCTGTAAATATGTTATTTAAACCCCTTGGTTTTAATCTCATAAATTTAGTATATCCACCAACAACAGCTCTACCTGAGATTATTGCATTTGATATAAAAAAATCAACTCTATCAAAATCTTTATCGATTTCTAAAAATAGCTCTTTGTATGTTTCTGGTTCTAATATATTTAAAGGGTATGATTTAGCTTTTATTCCATGAGTCTCTTCTAATTCTTTTTCGATATCTTTAGCTAAATCTGCATTCGAGTTATATGTAAAAGCTATATTTACACCAGCTTTTGCAAATTCTTCAATTATAGCTCTTCCTACACCTCTTGTTCCACCACTAATTACTAAAGTTTTACCTTTAAAAAAATCATTCATTAAAATCCTTTTATATTATATTGTGTTATTACTTTTTCTATATTTTTTAAATTTTCTTTACTAGGCTTGCAAAGTGGAAGCCTATATTCTAAAGTAGGGATAAGCCCTGCTATATACATTGCAGCTTTTACTGGGATTGGGTTGCTTTCACAAAACATAACCTTATTTACATTATACATATTGTCATTAATCTCTTTTGCCTTAAGGAAATCACTATCCATTGCAAAATGTGTTAAACTAGCGGTATAATCTGGTAGTAAATTTGAAGTAACTGATATAACACCTTTTCCACCATTGCTTAAAATAGGATAGTTTATAGCATCTTCTCCGCTAATTACTATAAGCCTTGGCTCATGTGCAAGTAGATCTACACATTTTTCTATATTACCACTAGCTTCTTTAACCCCATAAATATTTTCACAATCTCTAAATAATTTTATAATTGTTTCAGTGCCTATCTCACAAGCACATCTTCCTGGAACATTATATAAAAGCACAGGAATTTCTACTGAGTTTGCTATCTCTTTATAGTGAAGGTAGAGCCCTTTTTGAGTTGGCTTGTTGTAATAAGGAGTTACGGATAAAATTCCATCTGCGCCATGCTCTTGAGCAAATTTAGCAAGCCCAACTGCTTCATGAGTTGCGTTACTTCCAGCACCAGCTAAAACTTTGGTTTTTGTATTTTTGCAAACATCAACTGCTATTTCTATGCAGACTCTATGTTCATCATGAGTTAAAGTAGCACTTTCTCCTGTTGTTCCAACAGGCACAACAGCGTCAATTCCATTATCAATTTGTCTTTGAATTAATTTTGCATAAGTCTCTTCATCTAACTTATCATTTTTAATAGGAGTTACTAGTGCTGTCATCGCTCCAGTTATTATATTATTGTCCAAGTTTAATCCTTTCTTAAGATTAGAGTTGTTAGGCTATTATTTACAAAGTAGGTATTTAAAGTGTTTTTAATATCCTCTTTGTTTAGCAAAGCAATTTTTTCTTCTGTTTTTATTAAATCATCAAGTCCATCTTTTGCTATATAATTTCCAAAGATTGAAGCAGTTTTACTAGCACTATCAAAGGAGTATATTATGTCTGATTTTACACTATTTTTAATCTTTTCAAAATCATCATCTGATATATCTTTTTCTTTTTCACTTTCGAGTATTTCTAAAATTTCAGCTTTAATGCTTTCAGCTTTAATGCCTTGGTTACAAATGGCAAAAATTATAAAAAGATTTTCATCAATGCTTGAAAAATTATAAACTTCAACATTACTAGCTAGTTTTTTCTCATCAACTAAAATTTTATTTAAAATTGAACTTTTACCTTCACCTAAATACTCTCTAATAGCCTCAATCGCAGTGCTATCTTTATGTAAAAATGGTGGTATTTTATAAGCCATTGCTAAAATTTCAACTTCGCTATCTTTTTTAATATATACAAGTTTTTCACCATCTTGCTTTGGTTCATAAGTGTGCATTGTTGGTAATTCTTGTCTATTTTCAATATTTTCAAAATATTTTTTAACACTATTAAAGGCAATATCTTTTTCTATGTCACCAGAAATAACTATGAAAGCATTTTTTGGTTGGTAAAATTTACTATGAAAATCTCTAATATCTTCAATTTTCCAATTTTTAATATCATCTTTAAAACCAATTGGAGTCCAGTGGTATGGATGGTATAAAAACGCATTATTGTATAGTCTAAAAAAGAGATATCCAAAAGGATTGTTATCAGTTCTCCAAAGTCTTTCTTCTAAAACTACATCTCTTTCAGGTTGAAATTCTTCATCTTTCAAATTTAGATTTTCCATTATATCCGCATACAACTCAAGAGATTTTTCTAAATTTTCTTTGGAACATTTTATAAAGTAGTGCGTATAATCAAAGCTAGTTGATGCATTATTCACACCACCAAAACCTTTAACTATTTTATCAAATTCTCCAGCATTTCTATTTTTGGTTGATTTAAAATTTAGATGCTCTAGCATATGGGCGATACCACTTTTGCCCATTGTTTCATTTCTTGAACCAACTTTATAAAAAACATTTACGCTAATAACATTTGAGCCCAAATTTACAGGTATGTGATAGACATCTAGCTCATTTTTTAGGGTTATTTTATTAAATTCTGGTAACATAATTTCCTTTTTTAAAATAATAAGTGCATTTTATCCTAAATTAGTTTAAATACTGCTAACTACCTATAAAGTGCCTTTTAATTTTTGATAGCTAATACAGTTTTTACTTAACTCTTCTTCATCTCCAAAACCAACAACTTTTCCATCATTTATAACAGCTATATTTGTTGCGTTTTTAACAGTTGATAATCTATGTGCAATTACTATTAGAATTTTATCTTTTCTTAGTTTGTCTATAACTTCAGTAATTACACTTTCACTTTCATTATCAAGCGCAGATGTTGCTTCGTCTAATATGATGATTTGTGGATTTTTATAAAGCATTCTTGCAATTGCGATTCTTTGCCTTTGTCCACCACTTAAATTTGCACCAAATTCACTTAGTTTTGTATAAATTCCATCTTCTAATTTACTAACAAAACTATATGCATTTGCTTGCTTTAGAGCCTCCATGACTTTGTTTTCATCAAATTCTCCACTATAAGCAACATTGTTTGCAATGGTATCGTTAAATATATAAACGCGCTGGCTTACAAGGCCGATATTATCTCTTATGCTTTTAAGACTAAACTCATAAAGGTCTTGATTATTTATTAAAATATTACCACTGCTAACATCATAAAATCTTAAAAGTGCGTTTATAAGTGATGTTTTTCCGCCTCCGCTACTACCAACAAGTGCTAGCATTTCTCCTTTTTTAACTTCAAGGTTAATGCCTTTTAAAACCTCTTTCTCATCATAGCTCAACCATATATCTTGTATATTTATAGAATTTACAATTTTAGGAAATTCTTGATCTCCGCCAACTATATTTGGAACCCTGTCCATTAAATCAAATGTTCTTTCACTAGCAGCCACTGCATCTTGCATTTGATTATATATGCTAGATATTTTTTTTATAGGAGTATAAAGTAGAAAAAGAGCGGTTGCAAATGAGAAAAAGCTTCCTACTGTTAGTGTTCCATCTATAACCTCTTTACCGCCTATTATAATTACACTTGCTATACCAATTGCACCAAGTGTTTCCATTATAGGGCTTACAAGTTCGCCTATTTTAACTGATTTTAAATTTAGTTTAAAAAATTTATAATTTTCTTTTTTGAATTTGTTAAGTTCTTTTTTTTCAGCATTACTAACTTTTATAATTTCAATATTTGTGAATATTTCACTTAAATTTGAACTTATATCAGAAGTTTTTTCTTGAGATTTTTTTGATATTTTTTTAACTTTTCTTGCTAAAATGGATAATGGGTAAATGGCTATTGGAAAGACTATTAAAGCAAAAAATGCTAGCTTAGGACTTCTATAAATCACAACACCCAAAAGACCAAAAATAGTTATTGTATGCATTATAAGTTCTGGTATCATATTTGATACTATATTTCTAATTCTATCTATATCATTTATGGTTCTACTCATAAGTTCACCAGTTCTAAACTCGTTAAAAAATTTCATATCTAAGCTTATTAGGTTGTTAACAAGCTTATCTCTAAACTGCCTAACTATGTCTTGTCCGATGTATACGGTGAAGTATTTTTGCATATATCCACCGCCACCTTTTATCATATATATTATAATGATTCCATATGGTAAAATATATAAAAGCTTTTCGTTTTTTTCTACGAATATTTTATTTAAAACAGGCTCAATTAACCATGCTATTCCCGCTGTTCCAGCTGCAGCCATTATCATACCAAGTATTGCTAGTATAAATTGTACCTTATAGTTTTTTATATATGGCGCAAATCTTCTTAAGATATTTTTTACATCATTCATTTTTTCTCCCAAACAGTTCCATTTGCTGTATCCATAATGGAAATTCCCATATTACTCAACTCTTCTCTAATACTATCAGCTAATGCATAATTTTTATCTTTTTTAGCTAAATCTCTTTTTTCTATCAAGGAGTTAATTTTTGCTTTCTCATCCTGGCTTACTCCAAACTGAAAATACTCAAAACTATCAACTTCTAAAATTCCAAAAATATCTTTAACTAGCTCTAAATTTGCTAAAATTTCACCTTTTTTAGTTTTATCTTTTGGATTTTTATCAAGATAGTCATTTGATAAATTTACAAAATTATCAAGATATGAGAGCGCTAATGAAATATTTAAATCATCACTTAAAGCTGATAAAATTTCATCTTTAAAATTATTGTCAATAGTCCCAAGCTTGGATCCTAAAACCCTTTTTTTTAGTCTATAAATTTTATCAAGTCTTCTTTTTGACGCGAGTAAATCATCAATACTATAATTGAAATTTGCCCTATAATGTGAACTCATTAAATAAAATCTTAAAGCCTCACCTGGAACAAGCTTTAAAGCATCCTTTATAAAAAAGCTATTGCCTAGACTTTTACTCATTTTTTCATTATTAACTTGAACAAAGCCATTGTGCATCCAATATTTTGCTAGATCTTTATGTTCAGCACATCTGCATTGTGCCGCTTCATTTTCATGATGAGGAAAAAGCAAATCCATACCACCAGCATGTATATCAATGCTATATTTTTCATCACCACTATCAAGGTGAGTTTTAATCATAGCAACGCATTCACTATGCCAACCAGGGCGACCTTTTCCAAATGGAGCTTCATACCAATTTTCATCAAATTTCCAAAGCGCAAAATCTTTATCATCTTTTTTGTCACTACAGCTTTTAACTCTTGCTATATTTAACTCATCTTTTTTACCGCTAAGACTTAAGTATCTATCATCTTTTGAGGTATCAAAATATACTCCATCGTTAGTTATATATGCAATCTCTTTTTTAAGCAAGGTTTTTATATAAGATATTATACTTTCTAAATTTTCAGTAGCTTTTGGTTCAATAGTGGCTCTTTTAATGTTTAATTTTTCCATATCGCTTAGATAGCTATCTATATAAAAATTAGTTATCTCCTTCAAGCTTTTACCATTTTCTTTCATTTTGTTTAGTATTTTATCATCAATATCGGTAAAGTTTTTAACAAATTTGACATTGTATCCAAGTGCACTTAGTGTTCTCCAAAGTAAATCAAAGCTAATGCTACTTTTAGCATGTCCTAAATGTGCATCATCATAAACTGTTGGACCGCACACATAGATACTTACAATATCATCTTTAATCGGTTCAAATTTCACCTTTTTTTTTGAAACACTATCAAATATATGCATATAATATTTCCTTAAATAACCAAAGTATTAAAATTTCAATTAGACAAATTGCTATAATTAAAGTTATTTTTTTAAGATTAATTATAGCTAAAAAATTGCCAAAGCCAAACTCTTTTATATTTCTATAAAAAAGGTAGCTTCCACCAATAGAACTAGCAAGTGCAAGCCCACTAACTCCAAAAGGCTTGATCAAAATAGCACAACTAATTAAATTTATAATTAGTGTTTGGATTGTGATTTTTGCTGCTATGTTTTGTTTCATTTTTGCATATAGCCAGAGTGAAAAAATTTTAGCTAAACCAAATGGCAAGAGTCCTATCATATACATATTTAAAACCTTTGCCGAGTTTAGTGTGTCTAGGGATGTAAACTCACCTCTTTGAAAAAGTATATAAATAATCTCCTTGCTAAGCATTACTCCACCAATTGTGCTAAACAGAAGTAATCCAAACAAAAAATGAAAGCTTTTTGACAAAAGATCAAGGGCTAGTTTGTCATTACCTGCTTTTATCTGTTTGCTTATTTTAGGAAATAAAGCAGTTGATAGGGCTATGGCAAACAAAGCTAGTGGAAGCTGAAAAATTCTATTTGCATAATACAAATAGCTGATGCTACCAAATGCTAAAAAACTAGCAAACCAAGTGTCTATAAAAGCTCCAACTTGGGCCGTGCTTGACCCAACTACACCATGAAAAAAGTTTTTATAAAAACCTTTTGTATCAGCTTTTTTACCATTTTTTAAACCCTTAAAACCACCAACTATAACTCTTAGCATCCCTGTATATTTTAAGGCTAAAATATGGACAAAAGCTTGCAAAATTCCACCAACCACAACTCCATAGCTAAGGTATAAAACTGAAATTTCTTTTGATTTATCTTTTGCTAGGATAAGCGAAATTATCATAGATATATTTAATAAAGCAGTAGAAAAAGCAGTTGTAGCAAAGTGTGATTTGTATTGCAATAAAGAGGCAAAAAGAGTAACTAAAAATATAAAAACTAAATACCAAAAATTTATTTTTACATATGGAACTGCCATATCTATGGTATTTTTATCAAATCCAAATGCTATTAGTTTTGTAAAAAAAGGAGCAAAAATATTCACTATAAGGGTTAAAAAAACTATAAAAACTAAAAATCTAAGCAAAACACTTGCACTAAAAAGTGACTTCTTTTTGGCTGCTACAAATCCAGGAAGAAAAGCTTGAGTAAAGGCACCTTCCCCAAAAAGTCTTCTAAATAGGTTTGGCAACTTAAATGCTATAAAAAATATATCACTATAAACACCTGCGCCAAGGACGTTAGCCGTAATAAGATCTCTTATAAAGCCTAGTATTCTTGAAAATAAAATACCAAAGCTATTTGTAAAAAATCCTTTTAAAAATTTAAATTTCTTAAGTATCAAAAACTATCTCACAATCGCTATTTATATAAAGTAAAGTATAATTGTATTATAATCTTGCTTATTTTAAAGTTTAAAACTAAAGAAAGAGATATATTTATGATAGTAGCAGTTGAAGGGATTTTAGTAAAAAAAGAACCAGGCTTTGCTGTTTTAAAAACAAATGGCGGAGTAAGTTATGGTGTTATTATCTCTTTAAATTGTAGCTCAAGATTAGAAGAGGGTAAAAAAACAGAACTTATAATAACCCATATTTTAAGAGAAGATGCAAATTTGCTATATGGATTTTTAGATGTAAAAGAGCAAAAAATGTTTGATTTATTGCGCAAGGTTAGTGGAATAGGCCCTGCTACTGCCATGGCAGCTTGCTCTAGCCTTCAAGCAGATGTTTTTGTAAGCGCTATAGTAAATGGAGATATTGATACTATAAAAAGTGTTCCAGGCATAGGCCCAAAGACAGCTAGGAAGATTGTAGCAGAGTTAAGCGATGCAAAATTAGACATTGAAGACAGTGAGCCAAGTTATAAAAATGAAGCAATCCTAGCACTTGAAAGTTTAGGCTTTAAAAAAGATAAAATTTTAAAAGTTTTATCAACTTGCAAATCAACAAACACACAAGAGCTTATAAGAGAAGCTTTAAAAAAATTAGGATAAGGAAAGTTAATGCAATTAGGTTTAATATTTGGTGGCGAAAGTTATGAACATGAAATTAGTATAGTATCAGCAGTAACCCTAAAAGGTGTTTTTAAAAATAAATTAACCTATATTTTTTGTGACAAAGATAGAGATTTTTATCTAATTGAAGAAAAAAATATGAAAGCTACATATTTTAGTTCATTTGAATATAAAAAAGCCAAACAAATAACTCTTAGAAAAGATGGTTTTTTCATAGATGGTAGATTTTCAAAAACAAAGGTCGAAACTGATGTGTATATCAATCTTATACATGGAAAAGATGGCGAAGATGGCAAACTAGCGTCTTTATTTGAGTTTTTTAATATAAAATTTATAGGCACAAGAACCCAGAGTGCAGTGCTTAGTTATAATAAAGTTTTAACAAAAGCATTAGCACAAATGGCAAATGTTAAAACATTAAAATATGAAGTTATAAAAAAAGGAGATATTCCAACACTTAAATATCCTTATATCTTAAAACCAGCAACTTTAGGAAGCAGTATAGGTATATCTATAGTAAAAAATCAAAATGAGCTTGAATATGCCTTAGATAGCGTTTTTGAATATGATGATGTAGTTTTGGTTGAGCCTTTTATTGAAGGAATTAGCGAGTATAATTTAGCAGGATGCCAAATAGATGATAAAACTATATATTCTATAATAGAAGAACCAAAGAAAAGTGAATTTTTAGATTTTGATCAAAAATATCTAAGTTTTTCTGGAAATTCTAGTGTAAATAAAGCAAATTTAAGTGAGAGTTTAACACAACAACTAAAAGATGCATTTAAATCAATTTATAGTTGTGGCTTTGAAGGAAGTCTTATAAGGTGTGATTTTTTCGTGCAAGATGGTGTTGTTTATTTAAATGAGATTAATACAAATCCAGGAAGTCTTGCATACTATCTTTTCGATGATTTTGAAAGTGTGGTATTTGATTTAGCAAAGAGCCTTAAGGATTATAAGAAAATAGATATAAATTATAAATATATACAAGATATATCTGTAAATAAGTAAAATTTAACAAATAATATGTTAAATTATATGTATTATTTTACATAAAAGAGTTTATATGGCAAGTTTTAAACAAAATGAGATATTTACAGCCACAGAAGTAGTTAGAAATTTTAGCTCAGTTTTAACAAAGGTAAGTAGTGAAGAGCTAAAAAAAGCTGTGATAGTAAAAAATAATAAATTTGAAGCTGTTATTTTGGGTATGAAAGAATACGAAAGGCTGGAAAAAGCTGTAGAGCTTTTAAATATTGTCTATTCGCAAAAAAGGCAAAAAGATGGCGATTAGAGAGATAAAATATCATGGCAAAAATTACAAAATTAGCTATGAAATTATAAATAATCAATTTAGCGATTATATATTGATAATACATGGTTGGGGAGCCAATAAAGAGATAATGGTAAAGGCCTTCTCTAAGCACTTTAAAAACATTAAACAAGTTTATATTGATTTGCCTGGGTTTGGAAAGAGTAATATCCATGTGCCATTAAATACAAAAGAGTATAAAAACATAGTAGAAAATTTTATAAATTCGCTTAAAACTAAGCCAAAAATCATAATGGGACATAGTTTTGGTGGAAAAGTTGCTACTCTTTTAAATCCTGAAAATTTAGTTTTATTGAGCACTGCTGGTATAGTTGAGAAAAAATCAATTATTGTTAGGCTTAAAATAGCAATTTTTAAGGTATTTAAAGCATTGGGATTTGGCAAGCTATATACTCTATTTGCTACTAAAGATGTAGCTGGAATGGATAGAGTTATGTATGAAACCCTAAAAAATGTTGTAAACGAGGATTTTAAAAATATATTTGCAAAACATAGTGGAAATACTCTTATATTTTGGGGTGAATCAGACAAAGCTGTATCTTTAAAAAGTGGAGAGTTAATCCATAGACTTATTAAAAAAAGTCAATTTTATCCACTAAGTGGAGACCATTTTTTCTTTCTTTTACATGCCAAATTTATAGTAGATAAAATAGGTGAAAATATCAAAAATATAGATAAAAAAAGTGTATCTATGCAAGCTTTTGATGAGCTTGATGAGATCTCCGAAATAGGGGAAGTATTTACTAGAAAAACAAAGAAAAAAAATCAACCCGAAAAAGTAGAAGATGATTTAAAAGCAAAAGATGTAAAAACTGAAGATCAAAAAAATATTGATATTTCAGAAAAAAATATAAATGTTGCCATTCAGGAATTTTCATATAATAGCGAAAAAGATAGTCTTGAAGAAGATATTGAGCTAGCAATTAGTAGTGCAGAAAAACCAAAAATAGATAAAAATTTTATTAAAAATCCAATAGACAAATATAAAGATTTAGATGAAATTTCTGAAGTAGGTGAAGTATTTACTAGAAAGCCAAAAGAAAAAGATAAAAATTTTGATACTGCAAAAGAATTATCTAAAGATTTAGCTTTTAATGAATATCCGTTTAAAGATGAAAAAATAGATAAAGAAGATAGTAAAACGCACAAGCAAATAGAGCAAACATCTATAAAAGATGAAAAAAAAGAATCTGATGCTTCAAATAGAAATTTAAATGAAAAAAATAAAGAGAAAATAGACAACAAGAACGATATGGACAACAAGCCAAAAGTAAAAAGTTTCACTGAAATTTACAAAGAAAGATTAAAAAAGTCTTTTAAAGTAAAACAAAAAGAAAGTAAAGTATAAAACATGGAAATAGTTATTTTTATATCACATATAGTTTTTATGTTAACAATTGGTTTTTACTTTATAACGTCGCTACAGTGGTTTTCATACAAGATTGAAAGAGTTATATTTCACTATACAAAACCTGCTTGGCATATAAGATTTTTAGCCTTACCAATTGCTTTATATTTTATATTTTTGTATGTAAATTCACTATTTTTCCTTATATATTTATATTTTTTACAAATACCATCTTTATATCTTTGGTATAAAAATCTTGATAAAAAATTAGTATTTACATCTCGTGTTAAAAGATTTTTTATTATTTTGTTTTTAACAACTATTTTTATTGATATTTTAATGTTTAATAAAGTTTCTTTACTTCCAGTTTTTATACCATTAATTTTAACACTTATTATAAGTTTTTCTTATGAAAAATATCAATTTTTACTTTATAAAAGGCAAGCCTTAAAAAAATTAAAAGATATGCCTAATTTAAAAATTATACAAATAACTGCAAGCTATGGCAAAACTAGCATTAAAAATTTCTTGTATCAAATTTTAAAAGATGATTTTATTTGCTATAAAACACCAAGAAGCGTAAATACTTTAGCAGGTTTAATAAAAGATATCAATGATAATCTATTAAATAATACGCAAATTTATATAGCTGAAGCAGGGGCTAGAGTTAGTGGCGATATAGATGAAATAACAAAATTTCTTAACCCACAAATTATAGTTGTTGGCGAAATAGGGGAACAGCATATAGAGTATTTTAAAACAATTGAAAATGTTAGAAACACAAAGCTTGAAGCACTAAATTCTAGTAGATTAGAAAAAGCTTTTTTACATAGCTCTACATTAAAAAAGAGCTTTGATAAAATAACCATTTATGATGAGAATTTAAAAAATGTTAAATCAACATTAGATGGATTGAATTTTGATTTAGAATTTGATAAAACTTATACATTTAAATCTTTAATTCTAGGTAAATTTAACGCTTCAAATTTGGCTGCGTGTATACATATAGCACATTACTTAGGCATTGATGTAGAAATAATTAAAAAAAGAGTTTTAGATATTCAAAGCGTAGAACATAGATTACAAAAGATTCAAAATGATAAAAAATTTATAATTGATGATAGCTTTAACGGTAATTTTAAAGGGATGAGTGATAGCTATGAATTGGTTAGCAGTTTTAAAGGAAGAAAAGTTATAGTCACTCCAGGTATAATAGAAAGCACAGAAGATGATAATATAAAATTAGCAAAAATAATTAATGAAAAATTTGATTTTGTAATCGCTACAGGCGACTTAAATGCTAAAATCTTTAAAGAAAATATAGATAGTGATAAGTTATTTATACTAGAAAATAAGTCTAACTTAGTAGGTGCTTTAGCAGAAAAAACTAAAGAGGGAGATTTAATACTATTTTCCAACGATGCTCCAAATTTTATATAACTTAAATATAAAGACATCTTTAATATTTTAAACAAAATTAAAGAAAAATGGTAGTGTTTTTAAATTGTTTTAATTATTTTTATTGTAAAATGAGAATAATATTTATTATTATACAAATCTATTTAATAGTAAATATTTAAACAATTTTAAAGGATAAGGATGGAGTTTTTACAACTACTACTGATTTTGGTTAGCATAATAATTATTATACTAAAACCTAAACAAGAAAAATTAGCATTCACTATACTCGTGGTATCTTGGATTTTTATGATTTATTTTTACATTGGACACAAGTCAGGTGGCTTGTTAACCAATATGAATCTATAAAAGGCATAGTATGAGTGAATTGAGAAAAACAAAACTTTTTTATGGTTTAATGTGCGCTGCAGGATTTTTAATAATACTTCTGCCTGTTGGTATAGCAAATTTCTATTTTGGCTATATTTTAAAAGATAGTCCTTGCACGCTTTGTTGGGGACAAAGAGAAGCTATGATATTTATAGGTGTTATGGCTCTTTTTATAGTTCGTTATGGAATGAAAGCTAGATATGTTGCTATGCTTTTAATAATGACAGCTTTTGGGCTTTGGCAGTCTTTTGCCCACTATGGAAATCATGCTCATAGAGACCTTGATCAAGGATTTGGACTTGCAGTTTTTGGGATTCATACATATTTTTGGGCTGAAGTTGTTTTTTGGGCTGTTGTGCTTTTACTTGGTATTATATTTTTCTTTGCACCCAAATTTGAATCTATAAATGATGAAGTTGGTAAAGATGGATATAGAGAACTTAAAAAACCAGCTTTAATAGCTTTTATAGTATCGGCTATAATTATTGCTTCAAACCTATTTCAGGCATTTGTAAGCACAGGACTTCCTCCGCATTATGGACAGGGTGATCCTGTTCGTTTTACGCTAAATAAAAAATATATTATTTGGGATGATTCAGGCTATAAAAATCATTTTAAAAAAATATCTTTTTTAGGAAAAAGAGATGTTAAGGCACCTGATTATGCTTTTGCACCAGCTAGTAAAAAATTAGGTGTGGTTTTTGATAATAACCCAAGCAATGCTCCTTTAAATATAGATAATTTTCTTGAAATAACAAATAAAGAAATTTTAAATTTTGATAAACCTATAAATTCAATTGATTACATCAGAGGTGAATTTGTAATTAGCTCAAAATGGGAAGTTTTCTTTGCAGATAGTAACTTTAAGACAACTAGATATTTCCAACTTGATCCATATTTTTCAGCAACTATAGATCCTATAATTGGCATTGTTCCATTTATGGATGATAAATATATGCTAATGGGTTCTAATAAAACATTTTTAAGATTTGCTAAAAACGATAATGCAGATGAAACTTTACAATATGCTGATTTTATCAAAGGTAATGATAAATTTGAAGGTCAAGGTAAAAATCTTGGTCGTGGTAGAGTTGATACTGTTAGGTCCAAATTCCACCATATAGCAAGTGTTACTACTGATGGAAAATACATATATATGGCAACTGTTCCTAATAATAAAAATAGCAAAGATTTTGTTATATCTAAAATTTTAGCAAGTGATAGAATGCTTTCAGGAGAATTTACACCAAAGGCTAATCTAAAAGACGGTAAAACATTAGGCGATTTATATATAACTTCTATGCTTTATAATGACGGTAAAATTTTTGCTCTTAGCAAAAATCATAATGTAATTGTTATTATAGATTTAGCAAGGGAAGAGATTATAGAAACTATATCGTTTCCAAGTGAAATTAAAAACGCAAGAAGTCTTTTTATAAAAGATAATATGTTAAATATACTATCATATCAAGATGGTAAAAACATACTTTATACTCTAAGATAGATGATAGAGCCCAATCTGGGCTTTATCTATTTTCTATACAGTAGTTTTAACACACCAATTATAAAAATAAAAGATGAAAATAGTATCAAGTCCTTATCATAAATAAGCATAAAAAAAGATATAAATATTAAAACTAAACTAAAAATTATAGAGTTTATTTGCTCATCAATAGCTTTTTTAAAGTAGCTAAGTTGAAGTTTGGAAAGTTCAACCTCTAATTCCCCTTGACCTATTTTATAAAATGTATTTTTGAAATTTTCAATATTATCAGGAATTTGCGTTAGCTCATCTATGAGTGTTTCAACTAAGGTATCTTTTGCCCCAAAAGCTCTTGGAATATTTTTGGTAAGTATAGGAAGAATGTCTTTTATTCCATTAAAATTCTCTATATATGTTGTCCCAAGTCCTTCTATAATAGCACTAACTCTAAGGATGTATATTGCTTCTGCTGGAAGTTTAAAAGGAAATTTTCTAGTATTTTGCATTAGTTCTTCCATCAGCTTTTGCATATTAGAACTACTTAAAGCGTCATTAGAAAAAATTTCAAAAACTCTTTCTACAAATTCAGCAAGTAATACGTTTGGCGTCTCATAAGCAGATATTCCAAGCTTTTTAGATGCTGCTATATATTTTATGTAATCTTGGTTATTTGCAGCCTGTAAAAGTGATATTATAGCAAGTCTAGTCTCATTTGGGACAGTTTTAACCATTCCAAAATCAAGAAGTATAACCTCTGAGTTTTTATTTACTAAAACATTTCCGGGGTGTGGGTCTGCATGAAAATATCCATTTATAAGCATCTGTTCAACATAAGATAGAACTAAAATATTTATAGCTTTTTTAATATCAATATTGTATTTTTTTATATTTTTTCTATCATCAAACCTAAACCCCTCTTCAAAACTCATAACAAGCATACTCTCGTTGCAATACTCTTTATATATATTTGGAGTTTTAATATCTAAGTTTTTATATATTTTTTTAAATTTTTCTAAATTTAAAAGCTCAATTCTCATATTTACTTCTTTAATAATAGTATCAGAAAATTCACTTATAACTGCTTCAAGCGAGTTTTTAGTATAGTGAGAAAAAAGCGGTTTAAATAAACTATTAAGAGTATTTATAATTGTAATATCAGTTTTTACTTGTTTTTCGATCCCAACTCTTCTTAGTTTAACAGCTACCTTTGTGCCATCTTTTAAATATGCTTCGTGAACTTGTCCAATAGAGGCTGCTGCAATAGGAGTTGTGTTAAAAGTTTTAAATTTAGAAATATCAAATTTAGATAACTCAACTTTACTCATAGGTGGCAATTCATCATGTATTTTTTTAAGTTCATTTAGATATTTAGATGAGAAAAAGTCACTTCTAGTTGCTAAAACTTGAGCTAGTTTTATAAAACTAGCTCCAAGACTGTTTATATATAAAGATATTTTTTCTGCTTTAATTGGTTTAATAAAAAAGATAGAATCTTTTTTTCTAATAAGCAGAAAAAAAGTTAGTAGAAGATGAAAAATATTCCAAATTCTTATAGGGTTATAGGAATTTCTTCTCAATTTTTTCCTCTAAAGCTTTTATATCATCTTTTGTAGCTATGTTAAATTCTTCAATTAACTCTTTAATGAACTTTTTCTTAGCATCACAATGTTTGCTGTGTTCTTCTTCTCCCTTATTATAAAGATTTTTTAAAAAATCTTTACTATCTTCTTTACTAATTTTACCTTTTTCTTCCAAAGCTTTTAGCTCTTTTTCAATTCTTTCTTTAGCTTCCAAAAAGCCACCAAGTCCTATATAAAATAGATCTTTAAACATCATTTACTCCTTTTTAATAGTTCTTTTGTCTCTATTGCAATTGCAAGTTCTTCATTTGTAGGAACAACTAAAGCTTTTATTGGTGAGTTTTGTTTTGTTATATATCTTGTTTTATTGCTTTGAAGATGATTCAAATCATTATCTAGCTCTATTCCAAAATGAGAAATAGCGTTGCACACATCATTTCTTAACAGCGAAGAGTTTTCTCCAACTCCTGCTGTGAATATTATAGCATCAAGTTTGCCTATAAGTGCATAATAAGCACCAATATATTTTACAATTCTTCTTATATACATTTTATAAGCAAGTAGACATCTTTCAGAGTTGTTTTTTATGCCTTCTTTGATTTTCCTTACATCGCTTGTTCCAGCAATACCTAAAAGCCCACTTTTTTTGTTTAAAATATCATCAATTTCATCTAATGTTTTCCCATCTTGCGTGGCAATGTATGATAAAACAGTCGGATCAATATCCCCACTTCTTGTTCCCATCATAAGCCCCTCAAGAGGAGAAAGCCCCATGGATGTATCTATGCTTTTTCCATTTTTTATAGCAGTAGCACTTGCGCCATTGCCTATATGAAGTGTTATAGCATTAAAATTATCTATATTAACCCCCATGAAATTTGCAGCTAATTCGCTTGCATATTTATGCGAGGTTCCGTGAAAGCCATATTTTCTAATATCATATTTTTCATAGTACTCATAAGGAATTGCATATAAATAGGCCTCTTTATCCATTGTTTGATGAAATACAGTGTCAAAAACCGCAACATTTAGAACGCCTTTTGCCTCCTCAAGAGCACTTTTTATACCCTCTAACGCACCTGGATTATGAAGAGGTGCTAAGGGTATAACTTCTTTAATAAGTCTAATAGCTTCATCATCAATTATAACCGAGTTTTTAAATGTTTTGCCACCATGAACAACTCTATGACCTATACCATCAACCTCATTCATACTGTTTAAAACACCAGCTTTTTTGAGCATAGCATTGATTATCTCTACAGCATCATGGTGATCTTTTATATATGTTATCTTTTCTGTAAGTCTATTTGTTTTTAAAACTTTTATTTTGGCTTGAGAATGCTCATTTCCTATCTCTTCTATAAGTCCAATTGCTAAACTACTATTGTTGTTCATATCAAAAACTTGAAATTTAATTGAGCTACTGCCTGCGTTTAAAACTAAAATTTTCATTGCTATTTCCTTGCTTGAATGGCGCTCATAAGCACCGTATTTACTATATCTTCTACTTTACAACCTCTACTTAAATCATTAATTGGCTTTTTAAGTCCTTGAAGTAAAGGTCCAATGGCAACAGCATTTGCTGTTCTTTGAACTGCTTTATAGGCTATATTTCCAGAGTTAAGATCAGGAAATATAAATACATTTGCATTGCCTGCAACTTTGGAATTTGGCATTTTTTTACTAGCCACAACTTCATCAACCGCAGCGTCAAATTGAATAGGTCCGTCTATCAGCTCATTAGGCAGTTTCTCTTTAGCCAAAAGTGTAGCCTCTTTTACCAAATCAACACTTTTTCCAAATCCACTATCTAAAGTTGAATAGCTAAGCATTGCAACTTTTGGATCCATTTTAAACGATTTAGCTGTATCTATACTAGCTATAACAGAATCAACTAGTTGCTCTATATTTGGATCTTGAACAATGGCACAATCAGCAAAAAGGTATACTTTTGTATCTAAGCAGATAAAAAATGATCCACTTACAGAGCTTATTCCTGGTTTTGTTTTTATAATCTGTAAAGCAGGGCGGATAGTATCTGCAGTAGTTCCATCAGCACCACTTACAACAGCCTCAGCTTTTCCTGTATACACAAGCATAGTTGCAAAATAGTTTCTATTTTTAACACTATCCTTTGCTTTTTGCAGATCAACACCTTTATGTTTTCTAAGTTCATAAAATATATTTGCAAACTCATCCAAAAGGGTATTTTTTTCATTATCAATAATTTCTGCGCTTGATAAATCAAGTTTTAAATCACTAGCCTTTTTAGCTACATCCTCTTCTTTGCCAAGAATTATTAGCTTTACAGCTTTAGATTTTAGTAGTATATCTGCAGCCTTTAAGATTCTTTCATCATTTCCTTCTGGTAAAACTACTATTTTTAAGTTATTTTTAGCTTTTTTAAAAAGATCATATTCAAATTTAACAGGTGTAGTTATATTATTTTTGTAGCTGATTAAATTTTCTATTAAAATATTTTGATTTAAGCCGTTAAGAGTAAAACTATCACCATTTTTAAAATATATCTTATCATCACTTATATAGCCTAAATTTTCAACACTATATTTTTTGCATTTAATATTATGAAATTTAAATAATTTAGAAGATTGATAGTCACCAATTATAGGTATATTTAAATCTTTTGCTATTGTGGAGTTTATTTCAAAACTATCAAGATAGGAAATTTTTACGCCAAGAACTATAACTAAATCACTTAGCTCTAAAAGCTCTTCATATCTTTTTATTATCTTTTTTCTAATCTCTTTTTTATTTTCATCTAAAATATACTCTTCAAACTCCTCAGCACTCAAACAAGAGTTTAAATTTACACTACAACCTGTTTCAATAGGTGCAAAAAAAGCTATTTTTTTATAACTATCTTGCAGTAATATTTTTAATATATCTAAATTTTTAAGATTAAGCCTATCACTATAAATAGGCATATAAAGCAATCCTTGTTTCTTTATATCACTCATTGTTTTCCTTGTTTGTAGTTTTTAAAAAATAGTCTCTTATATAACCACTTTTTGTATCAAAAATAAACTTTGGCATTAGTTTTATATCATCAGCATTTTTTATATATGGCTTAAAACCCATTTGATCTAAGATATCTTTTTCTAGGTTAATTCCTGGAGCTATTTCTATAAGCTCTAAACCACCTTTATCTCTTAGTTTAAATACTGCTCTTTCGGTTATAAATAAAACTTCTTGATTTTTATATAATGAATCTTTAGCATTAAATGTTATTTGTGAAACCTCATCTATAAATTTTTTAATCTGACCTTCGCTATTAATTTTTATAGCATTATTTTCTACAAAAACTTCAAGTCCTTTTGCTGTAAATGATCCACAAAAAACAAGTTTTTTAGAATTTTGTGTTATATTTATAAAGCCACCTGGCCCAACAACTCTTTTTCCAAGTTTACTAACATTGCAATTACCATTTTTATCTATCTCACCTAGACCTAAAAACGCTACATCAATACCCCCGCCATCTATAAAATCAAATTGTGATTCATGATTTATCATGGATTCAAAATTATATGAAGCAGGGAAGTCTTTACCAGATGAGCTAAAGCCACCATAAATTCCTAAATCAGATATCATTGTCATTTCATCTGTAATTTTTTCTTCAAAGGCTATTAGGGATATTAGTTCAGGTACTCCAATGCCAAGTTTAACAACATCATCTTTTTTTATCTCTAGTGTCGCTCTTTTTGCTATTATTTTTTTAATATCAAGTGGAATATTTGGTATTTTAATCTCACTTAATGGCACTCTTTTTTCTCCGCTAAAAAGTGGATTATAAACTGTTCCCATAGTTTGCATAGATTTTTCTTTTGGGGCTACTACTATATAATCAACATATTGTGATGGAACCTCTACACTTTTAGGGTTAAATGTTCCATATTCAACAATCTCTTCAACTTGAAATATTGTTATCCCGCCAGAGTTTTTAGCTGCTTGCGCCATTGATCTTGCTTCTAAAATTAAAGGCTCTTTGTTGTAAAAAATATTACCTTTTGTATCAGCATATGTTGCTTTTATAATGGCAACATCGACAGGAAATTTTTTGTAAAATAGCCATTTTTCATTATCGATTTCTATTAACTCAACTAAGTTTTCTTTAATATCTTGATTTTCTTTACCACCTTCAAGCCTTGGATCAACAAAGGTATTTAAACCAATTTTTGTAATTACTCCTGGAGAATTTCCTGCAATATGTCTAAACATATTAGCTATAACACCTTGCGGAAATAGATATGTATCTATCTTTTTATCTTCTATTAATTTATTAAATTTAGGTGCCAATGCTATATGGCTTGTAATTAGTTTTTTGGTTAGCCCTTCGTACGCAAAGTGGTTTGTGCCTTTATCTTTACTATCTCCACATCCACAACTATGCACTATAGTTAGATTTTTTGGCGATGAGTGTTTGATAAATCTTTTTTCAATTTCATCAGCTATGTATTCTGCAAAGCCTATCATACCAGCTGCTGTAAAACATACAACATCTTCATCTTTTATAAGATTAGCAGCTTTACTTGCTGAAATAAGTTTATCCATATTTTCCTCACTAATATATTAAAGTAATAATTTAGAATATCTAATATAGTATAATCTGTAGCTTAATAAATAAATTAAATTTTAAATATAGGTTTGAAAAATATAAAATTTGATACAAATTTACACAGCATAATATTTATAGATTACTATAAAAAAGATTTTTAGCTCATTTATACTTTTTTTGATATAATAAAAAAATTTCCAATACTAAAAAGGTAAAAATATAATGAAAAAACTAAATGGGTCACAAATGATAATGGAAGCACTTAATAAAGAGGGCGTTAAGGTTGTTTTTGGATATCCTGGCGGAGCAGCTTTAAATATATTTGATGAAACTTATAAGCAAAGATATTTTAATGTAGTATTGGCTAGGCACGAACAGGCAGTAGTTCACGCTGCTGATGGATATGCAAGGGTTAGTGGTGAGGTTGGTGTTGCCATTGTAACAAGTGGGCCGGGTTTTACAAACACTATAACAGGTATAGCAACTGCATTTATGGACTCAATACCATTAGTTGTTATAAGTGGGCAGGTTGCCAATTCGCTGATTGGAACAGATGCTTTTCAAGAGGTGGACGCTGTTGGTATATCCCGCCCTTGCGTTAAGCATAACTATCTTGTTAAAAATATAGAAGAGTTGCCAAGAATTTTAAAAGAGGCATTTTATATAGCAAAAAGTGGTCGTCCAGGACCTGTTCATATTGATATACCAAAAGATATAACAGCGGCCGTTGGGGATTTTAGTTATCCTGATAAAATAAACATGAAAACATATAAACCAATGTATAAAGGAAATCCTGGGCAAATTAAAAAAGCAAGCAAACTTATAGCAGAGGCAAAAAAACCAATATTGTATATAGGTGGAGGAGTTATAAACTCAAATGCTAGCAAAGAGATTAGAGAATTTGTAAAAATTACCCAAATTCCAACAGTTCAAACACTTATGGCGCTTGGAACCTTAAGAAGTGATGATGAGTTTAATCTAGGCTTAATTGGTATGCATGGTAAATATGCTGCAAATATGGCTATGAGTGAAACCGATTTAGTTATTTGTGCTGGGGCTAGGTTTGATGATAGGGTTACAGGCAAGACTAGTGAGTTTGCTAAATTTGCAAATATTATACATATAGATATTGATCCAAGTTCAATTTCAAAAATAATTAAAGCTAATTACCCTATAGTTGGTAATATAAAAGATGTTTTTGAAGAACTAAATCCAAAAGTAAAAGAGGCAGTAGATCCTAAAAATTATGAAGAGTGGAGAAAGACATTAAAAAGATATGATGAAATCCACCCTTTAAAATACCAAGATAGTGATGAAGTTTTAAAACCACAATGGGTTATAGAAGAGAGTGCAAAAATAGTTAACGATGAAGAGGCTATTATAGTTACAGATGTAGGACAACATCAAATGTGGGTAGCGCAATACTATCCTTTTAAAAATCCAAGAACATTTTTAACTAGTGGTGGGCTAGGAACTATGGGGTATGGTTTGCCTGCTGCTATGGGTGCTAAATTTGCAGCTAAAGATAGACCTGTTATTAACTTTAATGGCGATGGTGGGGTTTTAATGAACATCCAAGAGCTTCAAACAATAGCTGAAAATGGCATTCCTGTTATAAATATCATTTTAAATAATAAATTTTTAGGAATGGTAAGACAGTGGCAATCTATGTTTTATGAAGAGAGATTTGCCTCAACTGATTTAACAAAACAACCTGATTTTATAAAACTAGTTGAAAGTTTTGGCGGAAAAGGTTATGTTGTAAATACAAAAGATGAGTTCAAAAAAGCATTAAAAGAGGCTGTAGAGAGTAAAATTTTAACATTTATAGATGTTAGAATAGATAGATTTGAAAATGTTATACCTATGGTTCCAGCTGGTGCAGCACTATATAATATGATATTAAAGTAAGGTGGGTATTGTGAATGATAAAAACAGAAGATTAATTTCAGTGATAGTTTTAAATGAGCATGGAGTTTTATCAAGAATTTCAGGGCTTTTTTCAGGAAGAGGCTATAATATTGATAGCTTAACAGTCGCACCTATACCAGATACTGAGTTTTCAAGAGTAAGTATTGTTACAAGTGGCGATGCAAGAGTTTTTGAGCAAATTACAAAACAACTACATAAGCTACTACCTATATATAAAGTTATTGAAGAGGGTGATTTTGTAGAAAAAGAGTTGGCATTGGTTAAAATTCCACTATCTGTAAATTTAGCAGGACTTGATTCTGTTTTAAAATCATACAATGGAAGTGTGGCAAACAGTAATAGTGAAAATTTAATTATAATAGCCTGTGATGATTCAACAAGAATAACTAGTTTTATAAAAACTATGAGTAAATATAGCCCAGTTGATATAGTTAGAAGCGGTTCAGTAATGCTAGAAATGTAAATATTTGGAAAAGTAAAATGAGACTAAGTGAGATATGTAAAATTTTAAATTTAGATTATGATGGCGGTGATTTTGAAGTTAGTGGTTTAAATTCTCTTGGTGAGGCAAATGAGAGTGAGTTAAGCTATTGTGATGGAGTTAAGAATAAAGACTCTTTGCAAAAAACTAAGGCGGGTATAGTTTTAGTGCAAAAAGAGCTTATAGAGTTTGTTCCTAAAAGCTCAAACCATTTAATATCTTCAAACCCACATTTGAATTTTGCAATCTTAAGTAGGTATTTTGCAAAGGATTTAGTGCGGGAAAAAAGAGCTTCAAACATAGATAGCAGTGCAAAAATAATGCAAAATGTCTATATAGGCTCAAATTCTAAAATAGGGCGATATACAACTATAATGCCGGGCGCTTATATAGGCGATGATGTAATGATTGGCGATGAATGTATAATACACCCGAATGTTGTAATTTATAATGATACGATAATTGGAAATAGATGTTATATACAGGCAAATTCAGTTATAGGAAGTGAAGGCTTTGGCTATGCTCATACAAAAGATGGTAGTCATATTAAAATTTATCATAATGGAAATGTTAAAATAGAAGATGATGTAGAAATAGGAGCAAACACAACTATAGATAGGGCTGTGTTTGGAACCACTACTCTTAAAAAAGGAACAAAGATAGATAATCTAGTTCAAATAGGGCATAACTGCGAACTTGGAGAAAATTGTCTTATGGCAGCTCATGCTGGATTAGCAGGTTCGACTATACTTGGCAAAAATGTTACTATGGGTGGACAAAGTGCATCATCTGGACATCTTAAAGTAGGGGACTTTGCTACCATTGCCGGTAGGGGAGGTGTTACTAAAAACTTACAAGGTGGTAAGGTTTATGGTGGCTTTCCTGCTGTTGAGTTAAAAGAGTGGTTAAGAAAAGAGGCTAAAATAAATCAAATTTTGAAAGAGAAAAAATAGTAAAAACGCAAAATACCAAGTTTTAATTTATTATAAATACTAATAGTCTTATAAGTTTTTATTAAAATTGGATATAGTTGATTTGCAATCTAATTAATTATTTTTATATCTAAAAAGGCTGTTATGATAGAAAAAATATTTTTACAAAAAGAGATTAAAAAATGGCTTGATGAAGAGATTATCTCAAAAGAGCAAGCTATTAGCATACTAGATAGGTATGGGTTATCTTATAAGGAAGATGAGAGAAATTTTAATATTTTTTCAATTTTAGGCTGTCTTTTGATTGGTGTTTCACTAATTATATTAATAGGAAATAATTGGAACAATATCCCACCCTTTATTAGAGTGACCTCCCTTATATTTGCAACTTTTGCCATTCAAATAGGTGCTTATATACGCCTAAAAAAATACAATAGTTCAAATTTATTTTTCTTGGGGAATTTGGTATTTGGTGCAAGTATAATTTTAATAGCACAAATTTACCATCTTGGAACGCATATGCCAAATGGGGTATTTTTATGGGCTATTGGTTCTTTTTTGATAGCTATTTTTTTAAGCAACAAATGGGTAAATTTACAATCAATGCTACTTGCAACCCTTTGGTGTTTGCTGGAGATTGATAGCTCTTATCCATATGCTTTTTGGTTATTTTTAATTACGAGCGCTTTTATATTTTATAGATATGGTGAGAATGGATACCTTTTTAGGGTATTTTTATTAAATATAATATGGTTTTTACCATATACTCTATACTATTTTACAATAAATGAAAACTATATTTTTTATGATGAATATTTTCTTTTATATATGATTTTTACTACTTATATTTTATTTTTATTTGTTAATTTGATACTAAAAAATAGAGCAAATTTATATCTAAATATCTCAAATTCTATGATGGTTAAGATTTTTTATCTATTCTCTTTTTTACTTATATCTGAGGATTTTTACGAGAAGATAACTCTTGGTTTTTTAGATCTTAATACTCTTTTTTATATTTTAGTGTTTTTAGTTTTATCATTGACATTTTTAGTTAAAGAAAAAAGATATTTTATCTATACAGCTATATTTTTATTATTAATATTTGCCTTAAAAGTGGCAAATTTTGGATATCTGTTTTGGGTATTTGTAGCTATAAACTTTTTACTATTTATCTTTTACTGCTTTATAGTCTACAAAGGGATAATGGAAGATAATTTAGGCTTATACCGCCTAGGAATATCTTCTATTTTAATATTTATCTTTATCCACTATTTTAGTTTAATATCGCAAGATTATGTAACAACTTCTATATTTTTCTTTATATGTGCCTCTTTGATGTTAATCTTCGTTAAAATTTTCAAAAAAATTAAAAGGGTATGAGCATGAGAAAGTTTATATTATTTGGTATTATTTTTCAGATTTCCATCCTGTTTTCATTTGTGGCTTTTGCCTATGCTCCTTTATATTTTGGAGAAGAAATTAAGGTAAAGGCTAGCGGATTTGATCCTAGAGATATTTTTTTAGGAAATTATGTATATTTAAGATATGAAGGACTAAATCAAATTCAAACAGAAGAGGAATTTAAAAGAGGAAAAAAAGTTTATCTTATTTTAGAAAAAGAAAAAGACCTTTATAAAGGCAAAAAAGTTACGCACAAAAAACCTAAAGATGAAGTTTTTATAACAGGCAGGGTTACTTACCAAGATAGTGTTTTAAATATTAAATTTGGAATAGAAAAATACTTTTTACCACAAAAAGATGCATTAAAACTAGAAAAACAGCTACAAAGCAAAGATGCAGTAGTTACACTTGGTGTTTTAAATGGACTAGTTAGGATAAAAAAGTTTGAATTTGAATAGCAATATAGATGTTTTAAGGTAGTTGAATTATTATTTAAAACTCTAATGTTTTTTAATCCAAACCTAAATTAATTTTATCCTAAAGAATAAGGCTATCAAAAGCCTTATATCTTATCTTTTTTCCTTTTTTGATAGTAAAAATATATTCCAAAACTAACAGCTACAAAGACAAGGCAGATAATCGTAATTGTATGAAGCTCCTCTTTTATCAACTCTTCATTTTGCCCTAAAAAATAACCTAAAGCAAGCAGAATTGCTACCCATATTCCAGCACCCAAAGTAGTGTAGAGGCTAAATTTAAATACATTCATCTTTGCAAGTCCAGCTGGAAGGCTAATGTATTGTCTAATGCCTGGAATTAGACGGCAATTAAAGGTTGAAATTTCGCCATGTTTTTTGAAAAAAGTTTCAAATTTTTGCATTTTATCTTCTGTAATTCCTACAAATTTGCCATATTTATCAATTATTTTTCTACCAAAAAAGAAACATAAATAGTAGTTAAAAATAGCTCCTAAAAGTGAGCCTAAAGCACCTGATAAAAATGCTAAATATATGTTCATTTTACCTAAAAATGCTAAGTATCCAGCTGGTATCATGGCAACTTCGCTTGGAAAAGGAAAAAAAGAGCTTTCCAAAAACATCATAGCAAATATGCCAAAATATCCCCAAGTATCAACTAAATGTATAAAAAAATTAACAAAATTCTCAAGCAAATCAGACCCTTTATGTAAAATAGTATTGTATTTAAAATTTGTAAATTTGTGATGGGGTATTTAAAATGAGACTGATAAAAAAGAGCGAATTTTTTCAGCAAGTGCCTAAATATAGGTATTTTGTAGTTTAGTAGTCTCACTTTAAATGCAAGGTTTAAGTTTAGCAAAAAATCCCAAAACTAATAATTTTATCCCGTATGTCCTAAAATAGCTTAAAATAATAGCCTTTAAATGCCTTTTAATCGGTGTTTAAACAATCCCGAATAGTAACCATTTAAAATAAAAATAAAGCGAATATATAGGCGATTCTATGCTTAAGGTTTGCAAAAAAATAAAGTAAAATTTTAATGAAATTTATTGATTAACGAACAAAATTTGCTTAAAATGTTCGTTAATCAATTCTTAATATTCGTTAATATCTTTAAAGTATCGCTAAAATGGTTATTATGGATTAACGAATATGTAAAATTTATATTAAAAATAGTATGATAACTTAATTTTAAACTTAAACGGATTAACGAACATTTTTTATTCGTTATTTTTGAATTACTAAAACCTTTCTACCTATGATTTTAAAAAATATTTGCGAATCTTTTTGGTCGTAAATTTTAGGTTCATATTTTGGATTATCACTAATTATTGTTATCGTTCTGTCTAGGTTAAATTGAAGTCTTTTTATAATTACATTATCATCTAATAGTATTGCATAAATACCATCTATCTCTTCTTTCTTTGATATATCTATTATAACATGTGCTCCGTCTTGAATGGTTGGCTCCATGCTATCACCTTCTACTTGTATTATTTTAATTTTACTCTCATCTTGCGGTGTTTTAAAAAAAACTTTATCTAGTATATATTTGCCTATAACACTTACCTCAAATGGCATTAGTCCTTTTCCGGCACCAGCTTTAAGGTCTAAAACTTCTATCTCGTAATTATTAGCATTTATATCTTTTTCAACCATTGATCCTATTCCTGTAAGTAGCCACCAGCCATTTATGTGGAATTTATCCACTATCTGAATAACTAAATCTATGGGTATATTTTTTGTTCGTCCAGCTTCAATGTCTGCTATTTTAGACCTATCGGTATTTAAGTGAATAGCAAATGCTTCTTGTGAATTTATTTTTAAATATTTTCGTAACTCTTTTAATCTCTCACCAGAGCCTATTTTTTTCATAAATTAAACCTTTTTTAAGAAAAATCCCACTATATTTTATTGACTTTGTGGAAAAATCCCACTATAATACATTTATAGTTTATTTTTTTATAAATAATGCTTGTTGTAATAATACAAAAATATTTTATAAAAAGAGATAAAAGGAAAAAGATGCTTACAGATTTAACTAAAAAAATCAAAAAAGATTATGGTTCTTTAAAATTCTTTTTAGAAAAAAATAATATTAATCGCAACACATATAATGTTGTTGTTCGTGGTTATGGAAGTAGTAAAAGAATAATTGATGTATTGATTAAACATAATTATATCGAAAGCGAAGAAGAGCTTAAAAGAACTAAGTGATGTATTATCTCAGAACAAGTGAAGCTTCTTTAATATTTAGTGTAACCCAAAGAACATTACAAAGTGCAGCACAACGAAATTCAACCAAATATCCATTTTTAAAAATTGAAGATGCTGGGGTTAGAGCTCGCGGTGGAGTTAAACTGCTTTTTGAAGTTAGCGAAGAGCGAGTTAAAAAAGCTATAGATAGTGGAAAAATAAAAAGCGATGTTAGTGTTTATATTTATGAGAATAAAGAGTTAAAAGAGCTTAAATTTAGTGAAATTTGTCAGATAAAGTCTTGGAGTTATAAGGGTCTAAAAGCTTGCAATGATAAAGGGCTGGGTAATTGTAGTGATGAGACTTTGGGTGGCAGGTTAGGCGATGTTTATTTAAATTCAAGCGATGAAGAGATAAAAGAAGCAAGAGAAAAAGCAGAACTACTTCAAAGATTTGAAATAGCTAAAAAAAGCAAAGTGCCATGTGATAAGTTTTGTGAGCTTGAAAAAATCAGCAGATCAAACCTTTTTAGATGGCAAAAAGCTTATAAAGAAAAAGGGATAAGGGGATTAATAGACAAAAGAGGCAAGAAAAAAGGTAGTTATAAGCTTGAGAGATGGATGGAAGAGTTCATTATAAATAAATTTAGAGCTTATGGGGCTGGTATTTTAAACATAACTCAAATTTGGAAAGATTTGCATATAGAATATAGCAAAAAAAGTGGAGATTTTTCTAAATTTGAGTTTTTACAAGGCAAGGTTAAGCCCTTGTTTGATATTGGGGTTATTACTAGATTTATAGACAATTACTATAAAAATAGACAAGTTGAGTATATGTTAGTGACTAAAGGCTTTGATAGAACTGTAGGCTCCTTAGAGCCTGCTCATGGAAATCAAGGCATATTAATCACAAGACGGAATGAGTGTTGGCAAATAGATAGCTCACCACTTGATTTGATTGTGAGAAATGGCGAAGGTGGGCAGCATTTAAGACCTAATATCCTCTCAATTATAGATATATACTCTGGTAGATGTGTTGCAACATTGGCTGAAAGCTCAAATGCTTTAGCACTAACAAGGCTACTTTATAGAGCAATTAGTGAGCTTGGACTACCTGAGGCAATAAAGGGCGACAACGGACGAGACTATGTTAGTGAAGAGTTCCAAAGACTGCTTGAAGGGATTGGGGTTAGTTATATAAGCTCACGAGCTTACCAAGGAAGAGATAAAGGCTTTGTTGAGAGGCATTTTAGAACAATTCAACAAAGCAAGATGGCAAATTTACCTGGATACATAGGCAGAAATGTTGCAATGCGTGAAAACATAGAACATCAAACACCTAAAAAAGAAAGACATGCAAAAGATGAGTTTGGGCATACCATAAAAACTCATCAAGAGCTACTTTTAACCTATGAAGAGATGAAAAAAATCTTTGAAGTTGCAGTTTATGAGTGGGATATGACAGCCATTAAGAGAGGAAAAATAGCACCAATTACAAAGTGGAATGGTGATAATACACCGCTTAAACATATAAGTTATGAAAATTTTATTTTATATGCAGGTAGTAAAGGACTTAGAAAAGTTACTAAAAAAGGCATTGTGATTGATGGTATTAGATACTCATCAAATGAGCTCCCATATGGTGAAGAAGTAAGAGTTAGCGTTAATATCGATAATGTGAGCGAGGCTTTTGTTTTTAGTATGGATGGCGATTTTATATGTAAAGCAGTTGATAGCGAAATAAGAGCATTAAATGCTGAAGACTTTAGCACTATAACTAAGAGATTTAACAAAAACTTAAGAGAGCTAAGACGAGCTATCAAAAATGCAAAACTTAGTGAGTTTAGTAAGCTTAATATTGACTATGATTTGGCTGAGACTAAAAAGGCTCATATGGAAGCATTGAAAAAAGAACCAAGAGAGCTTATAAATACTAATAGCACAAGTGCTGTGTTTGAAAAGATAAAAAAACAAGAAGAGGTGGCAAAAATTAAAAAAGCTTCGTTTGATTATGAAAAATATGAAGCACCAAAAATTAAAAAGTCAAAAATTAAACCTGTTGATGAGCTAATAGAAGAGATGAAAGCTGTTTAATTAATGGCTTATTAAAGAGTTTATAAAAGCTTTTTAATAAATCATTAAAGAAAGGAAAAAGATGGAAGATTTAAGAAAACAAATTGATGAGTTTATCTCTAAAAATGGAATTAGTCGCAATGTATTTGCCAAAAATATTGACATAAATCCAAGTTATCTAGCAGGATATATGAAAGAAGGCAAGAGCTTCAAATATAGCGACAAAGTTGAAGCACTTGCAAAAAAATATCTTGACAATTATACACCTAGAAAAGAAATAAGTCAAGATGAGTTGCCTTTCATAGCTACAAAAGATGCTAAAGCTATAAATGCTGTTATTAGCTGGGTAGCACAAGATAGAGATATGGGTGTTGTTATAGGAGAGGCTGGAACTGGTAAAAGCCGAGCTGTAAAAGAGTATGCAAGTAATCATCCTGAGGTTGTATTGATAGAGGCAACTATAAGCACAAGTGCTAGGGTGCTTTTTAAAATACTAAGCGATAAATTTAATGTAGGAGCTAGTAAAAGCATAGATGAGACAATAAGAGCTGTTGCAAATGAGCTTAAAAAGGTTCAAAAGATGATAATCATAGATGAGGCTGAACATTTGCCCTATAGGGCATTAGAGGGCATCAGAAGAATGTATGACTTTTCGGGGTCTCCTGTTGTTTTAGTTGGGACTAAAAAGCTTTTAATGAACTTAACAGGTGGCAAGAAAAATAATCTTGAATATGAACAATTAAGTTCAAGAATCGGCTCAAAATGGAACTTAGAAGGGCTTGTGAATGCTAAAGGTGATAAAGATTTAGTAGAAGTTTGCAAACATTTCGGAGTAGTTGATAAAAACGATGTGGATCTTGTTAAGTCTTTAACTAGAGGTAACTTTAGAAAAACAGAAAAGCTACTTAAGAGAGCTCTTAGAATAGCGGTTTTAAATGAGTGTGAAATAAATGATGAGTGTATAAAAGAAGCAACTAAGATGTTGTTGTAAGGGGTCTGAGATGAGTTATAACGAGATAGCAAGAGAGTTGAATTTAAGTGTAAATAAAGTTATAGAGATAGAGTTTGTTGCGCTTAGGAAAATGCAAGCTATCTTAGCTAAAAACAAAGAGTTAAGAGAGGGGTTGCAAGAGTTGCTAGCGTGGCTAGATGATGGTTATATACAAGGAGTTTTGAGATGAGAAAATTTAGCGAAATTTATGATTTTAAAAGAAAAATGGCGGATATGGGGTTTTGCGTGAGATTTAAAAAAAGTGGTGTTAGTGGGATTAGAGAACGAAGCTTAATAAATGGTGCAAATGGCTTTTATTCAAAGGCTTTTTATGCTGTTGTGGGTGAGTATATAGTCTTAAAAGATAGTTGCAAAATTGTGGATTTTGTAAGGGGTTAGAGATGAGAGAGATTAAATTTAAAGTATTAAACAAGATAACAGGAGAGATTTTACCTGTTGCAAATATAGATTTTAAATTAAAAATAGTAACAGTGGGTGGTATTGCGGATGGAGTATTAGGAAAAATTGAGTTTTATTCTGAATGGAAATTTAAAAATGTTGAACTTATGGAATATACGGGAGTAAAAGACGCAAATGGTGTAGAAATTTATGAAGGTGATATTTTAAAAACAGATGATGGATATCTTGCAAAAGTAGATTTTTATGATGGAGAATTTAAGGCAATTGAAGATGATGTTAGTCTAAATTTAGCAGATTATGCAATTAGTAGCAGTGTTGTTGGAAATATTTACGAAAATCCTGAACTACTAAATTTAAAAAGCAATTAAAGTTTATCAAAGCCATTTTTAAAAAGATGGCTTGAATAAGTTTTAAGAAAGGAGAGAGATGAAAAAACAACATTGTTGGCTGGACTACTTGCAGCAGTTTTTTTAAGTGTTGGAGAATTTTGTGGGTTGCAAGAAAATGTGCAAACAAGAACTCGTAAGTTTAAACATACTTTATTCCATACAACAAAAGGAAAAAGAGCAAAAAGTTTAAAAATAAGGGCTAATAGAAGAAAGGTAAGAAAATGAGTAGAGTTTCAAAATTAGTATTTGTAAGCACTCCATATGCTTCAATTGATTGTAGAGATAGAGACAGAAATTACTATGCAAAGCAACTTGCCCTAGAAGCATGCAGACAAGTTAGGCTTAATGGATATGAGCCAATAAGTCCAGTTCTTGCTTGGATGGACATATATAGCGAAATGGAGCGAGAAAAAGTAATGGATATGTGTTATGAGCTACTTAGTATGTGTAGTTACTACTACTATCATAACTGCAAATGGGCTAAAAGTAGCAAAGGTATGGCGCAAGAGCGGGTGTGGGCTAGAGAGCTTGGAATTACTGAGCTTAAATTTAGTCTGTTTGAGTGATGATAAGGCGATGTTATAAGCTTTTCGTTCAACAAGAGTTATCCACAAATGAAGCCGAAATTAAAAATTTCGTTCATTTGGGATAAATTGTTTCACTCTAAGTTTATAACAAAAGATGGGATGAATTGTTTTGTTTAAAAGTTTTTAACCAAAAGAGAAAAAGGAGAAAAAATGGCAAAGATAGAGAGTTTTAGCGATATAGATTTAGCATTAAAAAAGATATGTGAGCTTAGTGTTGGCATTGAAAAAATCAATGGTGAGGTAACTCTTGAGTGTAACCGCATAAAAGAGTTAAGGAAAAATGAGATAGAAAGGCTTGATAATGAAAAGAAATTTTTAGAGCAACAAATAACTCTTTTTTGTGAAGATAACAAACACGAATTTGCTGATAAAAGAAGCAAAGAGTTTACCTTTGGAGAGATAGGCTATAGAGTATCAAAAAGTGTATCAATTCCAAGAGTAAAAACAAAAGTTGTATCACTTTTAAATGCTATAAAAGCGTATGGACTTGGTAAAGAGTGCATAACATACGAAGAAAAACCAAACAAAGAGGCTTTGGCTGAGCTTGATGATAAAGATTTGGCAAAACTTGGACTTAAAAGAATTATAAAAGATAATTTTCGCATAGTTCCAAAAATAGAGAGTTTAGAGTTAGTAAAATGACAAAAGATGAGATTTTAACAAAAAATCAAAGCAAAAGAACAAGATGTATAGTTTATACAAGAGTTATGGGTTATCACAGACCAGTTGAAAGCTTTAATGTGGGCAAAAAAGGTGAACATAAAGAAAGGGTAAAATTTATAAAAATAAGGGCTTAAATGCCCTTTAAAGTCTATTTAAATGGGGTTTAAATTATAAGTTTTTTAGTTCAACAAGAGTTATCCACAAATGAAGCCGAAATTTTTAATTTCGTTCATTTGGGATAAATTGTTTCACTAAAAAGTTTATAAAACAATAAAAAAGGAGAAAAAATGGAAAGTATGTTAATACTTGCTTTAATGTTTCTTGTGATTTTTAGTGGAAGCGAGTATCTGTTTTGAGCAAGCCAAGAACTATTCATAAAGAAGCTTGCAAGCTCGTAACATTTGCCTTAAAAGATAGTATGTGTGGGCAGTGGATACGGGCTATTAGGGTAAGAGATGAAGTTTTGATTATAGGCTTTGAAAATATGGCCGCAAAAGAGGAATTCGACAACAATAAAGAGTATTTTTTAAGGAAAATGAGGGCGTATTATAGTGATAATTTAGTTTATTTAAAAAGTATAGGACTGCTTTTTAGACAAGTTAAATCAGTTTGCGACTGGAAGTTGCCAAGAGACGAGAAGCAGTGGCTAAACCAGTATGAAGAAAAAGCTAAAGGTACTTTTGAAAATAGATTTAAAAATCCAGAATTAAGGGCTATTTTTGAGGATATTAGAGAGGCTATTAAAAAAAGAGGTAAAGATGAACGATAGAATTTATATAGCAGGTGCTATATCAAACAATCCACATTTTAAAGAGGAATTTGCACTAGCGCAAAGGTATCTTTTAAACAAGGGTTATGTGGTTTTAAACCCAGCTATTTTACCAAAAGGGCTTAGCCAAGAGGAGTATATGAGGATATGTATACCAATGCTTAACATTGCTGATACGGTTTATTTTTTAAAAGGTTGGAAAAAAAGCACAGGTGCAAAAATAGAACATGCTTTGGCTCTTCAAGCAGGTAAAAGAGTGCTTTATCAAGAAGAGGATTTAAGACTTTATGTAAGGGGCTGGGTATGGAAGAGTTGATTAATGAAATGCATGAAAATATAGAGCTTATAGAGCATGAGTTAGCTAAAATGGCAGAGATTTTAGATAGGCTTGATGATATAGAGTTAGCAGAAGAGCTTGAAGATCAAATTTTAGCTATAAAAGAGCTATTATGACACCAAAACAAAATGAACTTAAAAAACACTATATAAAACTAGTTCATACACTTAAAAAAGATTTTTTTATAGATGATGATGCAAGATATATGTACATGCAAGCTAAATTTAACAAAGATAGCTTAACAAAACTAAGCATTGATGAGCTTAGAGTTATGCTTGAAGATATGGGCTATAAGCCTTATAAAAAGGGTAAAATTCCAAAGCAAAAAGCTAAAAATGAAGAGCAAAAAGCTACTCAAAAACAGCTCGATACAATTGTTGGTATTTGGAACACGATAGCTAGAAACAAAACAAAACTAGCACTTGGGCTTTTTTGTGAGAGAATAACAGGATATTTAATGATAAATATCTCAAGCCTTAGCAAAAAAGAGGCAAGTAAGGTTATAATTGCTTTAAAAAAAATGCAAAAAGAGTATTTTAATGGTAAAATAAAAAAAGAAAATCCCTAAAGGAAGGCAATGTATATAACTAGTGAAGATATATTTAATGAGTTTTTAAAATTTTGTAAAAAAGCCGATAAAAAAGCTGTCTTAAAAGAATATGGCGGATCAAATATATACATTCCTAGTTACAAAAACAGCTTAAGAGATGAAGATATTTTAAAAGAGTATGAAGAGCTTGTTGCAAGTGGGTTTAAAAAGACTTTGGCAGTTAAAAAAATTGCTAGAAAATATGAGCTAACAAATGCTAGCGTGTATAGGATAGTAAAGCCCCATAAATAGGAGCTTTATAAAGCATATTTAAAGCTAAATTTTGCTAAAATAATATAACAAAAAAGGGATAAAATGAGTGAAAATAACATAGAAAAATTTGACATTTTAACAGGTAGAGTTTTAGCCAAGCTTTATGCAAATTTTCCTGTGCCTGTTATGCTTAACTCAGATGAGTTTGGTATAAAAGATGAAGTTGAAGCTTTTTTATCAAGCGAAACTGCGACCTCAAATAAAGAAAAAAACGATGAAGCTATATTTTTTAGCTCCACTATTAAATGGCTGCTTAAAAATGAACTAATAGACGCTAAACAAAACGGAAGTGCTAACTTTTATGATGTTTGTCTTACCTTTAAGGGCTTAAGGCTACTTAAAAAAGTGCCAAAAAGTATAGATGAGCAAGGTAAAAATATAGGCGAATACCTAAAAAGTGGTGTTAAAAGTGCAAATAATGAACTTTTAAAATTAGTTGTAAATAGTTTATATAGCTACGGTGTAGATATAATAAAGGACTAAAATGGAAAAAGAAAATTTATTAATTCTAAAAGAAATTGATAAAAAAATAAGCCTACTTAAAAAAAGACTTTTTAGTGGAAATGTTCTTATAGATGATGAAGCCTTAACTCTTTTAAAGTATCTAAAAATACAAGTTGATGAGATAAATGCCGTAGGTAGTTTGTTAGGTAAAAAATATGGAAAGTAAAGATAAACTTATAGCCATTATTGTAATTAGTGCAATTGTAGGCAGTGTGTATTCTTATAGTCAATTTTTAACACACGATGAAAATATCCAAAAGATAAAAACTCAAAATGAAAATGCAAAAATCATAGCAGACCTAGCAAAAAATAAAGAATTACAAAATGCGTGTAACGCCCCTAAATCTACAACACTAAAAACACTAAAAGATGATGAAAGTGTTAGTTTTTCTAATGGTGGCAATTCTTTAACAAAAAATGATTTAAAAAACTATGACTTTAAAGAGATAGAAGACACAACACAAACAGAAGACAAAGAGGGAGCTTTTAGCATACTTGGTTATGAAAAAACAAACGACGGAAGAAAGAAATTCAAAATTATATTAGACAATAAAAATCAGTGGGCTAATGCAGATATCATAGATGTAAGAGCTAGAATGGCACTTGCTAAAGCTAGTATAGAAGAAAGAGAAGTAAGCCTAAAATTAAGAGTTGTTAAAGAGTATAACAAGATAAAAGAAGTAGTTATACTAAGCGTAGAATAAGGGATAAAATGGAAAAAGAAAATTTAATAAAACAAACTTGTAAAGAACTTGGCTTAACTTATAAGCAGTTAGCAGATGCAATTGGATATGGAGAAGGTGCTATTAAAAATTCAGCTTCAACTGGGAATATTAGCGAAACAATGCAATATGCTATTAAAATGTATAAACGCATTTTAGAGCTTGAAACAGAATTAAACAAAGCAAATAAAATTAAAGAAAATTTAAGAGAGTGGCTTAAATAACCATTCTTTTAAATAAGTCATTATAACTTACTACAAACTATAAAAAGCCTCATTTATTTTAACTAAAATCTTGACAAATATTAATTAATATTGTATAATTCTTGTATCAAAGGTAATTAAAGATTACTTTTGAAATAAAAACAAGGAGTATCAAATGCTAAAGTTCTTGCAAGTATTAGCATTAGTTTTACAAATCCTTTACTGGATTTTAAGACTTTTTGGGGTTATTTAAACCCCACCCCGCAAGGGGGCTAATAAATTTTAGCTGATACTCCTATGAAATTATAGCATAAAGGATTTAAAATGGTATTAGATATTGTAATGAGTTTGGTTTTTATACTAACTTGTGTTTGGATATATAAAACTAATAAAAGGAGTAAAAAATGAGTAGCTTTGTGATAAACAATCAGCAGGTAAGTTTTGAAGTGGTGGGCGAGCAAACCTACACCACTTCATTAGATGTCGCCAATGTATTTAATAAACGACATAGTGATATTTTAGCACAAATTCGTGAATTACCAAAGGATGATTTTAACGAGCGGAATTTTCCGTTGGTTAAATATCAAGACCAAAAGGGTGAATTTAGACCTTGCTATCAACTTACCCGTGATGGCTTTTCGCTTTTAGTTATGGGTTTTACAGGAGAGAGAGCTTATAGGTGGAAGATAGAGTTTATCAAAGCTTTTAATATGATGGAGAGTATGCTAAGAAAAGAGCGACCGCATCTTGATAATTTAATTAACAGCTTAGCAGAGGTAAACAAAAAGCTTGAGGGTTATAAAAACGAAGCAAATGAGTTTAAGACAAAATACTATAAAAACTTAGAGCTTACAAACTCACTTTTACTTGAAAAGGTTGAGAGTAAGAGATTAAAAACATTTGAGGATTTAAAGGTAAAAGGAAAAGGTGTTAAATTTAGCAAAGATGAGTTAAACAAAGCCATTAACCTTTATAAACAGGGTTTAAACTATGCACAAATAGCAAGGAAGCTTAGCAGAAGTTCTTGGACTATAGCAAGACATTTAAGATATAGTGGTGTGGTTAGAAGTTATGATTTGTTTGGAGGTGAGTTATGAGTGTGGATTTTGATAAAATGGTAAAGCTAGAAGAGACTAAGGACTTTTTAGATGGCGCTACAGCTTTGCTTTATAGTATGGCTATATATGCAAAAGATGGTGACAATGATAGAATCGTCAGCGGGTTACTTTTTTTAGGTGATGGCTTTTCTTCTATGGTAGAAGAATTAGAGGAACTTTTAAAGGACTAATTAGCCTTTGTTATTTGGAGTTTGTCCATTCCGTCATTCTGAGGCTTTAGCCTTAGAATCTCCCCTTGTTAGCAATGTTTGTTTACAATCTTGATGAGATCCTTCGCTTCGCTCAGGATGACTGGGTAAAAGGCTCAGGATGACTAGGCTAAAATATCTTTTATATAGTTAATGCAGTCTTTTTTTATCTCATCTTTTAACTCTTTTTTTAAAAATCCTTTTTTACTAATTGGTAAAAATGGTCTTGCTGGTATGGTTGTGTTTTTGCCACGACCAGCTTTGTTTGTGCCAAATTGATGAACTAAACCATAAACATAGCCTTTGCTTTTTGAGACATTAAAAACTCTAACACTTGTATTAGTTGTTTTTATCTCCCATTTATCAGCTAAATCTCCGCTTTTTCTTAATACATTTGAACTATAGCCTTTTTTAGCTTTATACTTTTTAGTGCTATCTTTTAGAGCTTTCCACTTTTTACCAAATGGTGAACTTTGTTTTTCAAAACTATCCTCTATTTCATTTCTTAAAATTTCACCAGTATCTGCTAAAAATGGTTCAATGTCTCCACCTAAATGGCTTAATTTATGTAGTTTGTCTTGAACCTCTTTAAGTCCTTTTACTTTTATAGACATCTTAGCTCCTTTTGACAAATTATGTGTTATTTGGTATAATATGGGTAAATGGCTAACGATCAATCTAAATAGTAGGATTTCATAAGCTGTAAAAAGCCACATGAGTGTTGTGGGTGCAACTCCCACCGTTAGCTATTTAATCTTTATAATATCTTTTTTCTTTATTACTTTTTCTATATCTTCTTTATCGGCTTTATCTAATGTAATAACATAGTTTTTCATCTTAAACTTTTTATGAAATTTGCTTATTTCAATCGGTATTAAATTTAGCTTTGTTTTATCTTTTTTATCTTCAAAAATAAATACTATATTTTTATGTTTATCTCTTAAATCCACATATGCTCTATTTTCATCATTTAAAACATCTACTATTTCCTTCATCTCTTCAACTCTAAAAGCATGGTTATATGCCTCTTTTCTTTGTGGTCTAGCGTGTGAGAGTTCTTTTTTGGTTAGTATCATTCCACCACTTTTAACCTCTTTGTTTAGTAGCTTACTTGCTGTCTCACTTATAAATTTAGATAAAAGCCCAACTTGAACTACATTAAGTGGTGTTTTTTGGTTGTTTTTTACTATAACTTCATCAACCATATCATTAAGTCCTTTTTTCCAAACATACAAATCTCTTTGTTTTGTGAAATTTCCTAAGTCTTTTAAGATAGCATTTACTTCTTTACTAGTTAGCTTTGTATTTAGCTTAAATCTATCTTTTTTCTTGGCTAAAATTTCATCTAATTTATCTGTTTTTCCTGGATTGTAAGCAAAGTCAATATCTGCTATACCATTTATACCATTGCTATTTTCTCTTACCTTTAAACCTCTTCTTTTAGCTTCACTTAAAGTTATAGCCTCCACTTGACATCTACAATTCCACCCATTTGGTGGATAATTTGTATCCCAAAAAGGATCCGTTTTTGGCAAGACTAGATTATGCATACCTCTATGCTTTGCTCTTGTTAGATTGTCCATAACTGCTGTGTATCTAAAATGAGTTGCACTGCTTAGCATTTGCCCTGTATATCTACTTTTAGCATAGATTGTTCTCATATTTGTATTATAGATAGTTTTAAGTCTACGAGAGCCTACATATATCTCTTTTTTTTCGCCTGTTTCTCTTTTTACAACTTTTGTTTTACCAAACCAGCCTTTTTTCTTTAAAGTTGGTGTGATTTGTTTTTTCCAATCTTCAAAATTTACGCCATTTTTGTAAGCATTTTCAAGTGAGGTTTTAACATCATTTAGTAAATCAATATCACTCATCTTAGCTATTGTAAATACCCTGTTATGAGTTTCATGCATTATCTCATCATAATCAAAGTGCAGCTGGGGCTTTTTTTCTTTTATGTATTTATAAGTGTCACTAGTTTTGCTAAAAAAAGAGTTATATATCATCGCTTAATCCGTGCATTTGTGAGTTTGCAATTGCTTTAAACATACTATCTTCAAGCTCATTTAAAGTATAGTTATCTTGATATAAAGACATAAACTCTTTAAAAGCCTCTTCATAGGTTGCAGATTTATTTAAAATTTCATCTAGTTTTTTATCTAAACTACTACTTGCATTTATAAGCTCTTTATTTAAAAACTCATCATCCATAGCCTTATCAACCATATCAAGATATTTTGGTTTTAAACTCTCTTTAAAGGCTAAATAATTGCTATTTAAATGCCCTTTATTTTCTATGATTTTGCTTTTTTGCTCATCAATTTCATAGTTATAAGTCTCTTCTATATACTCTTTTGTTGGAATAAAACCCATATTATATAGCTTTAAATCTCTCTCGCTTAACTCAATATTTGGTTTATTCTTATCAAATAATTTAGCTTCTATATCTATATTAAGCCCATTTACCTCTTTAAAAAACTTAATTGCTCGGTTAACTACATAAATTAAAATATTAGCATCACTTAGTGCAATGTCTTCTCTTATTTGATTATGTATGTTTGCAGCTGCAAAGCTTCCCTCTTTAACACTGCTTGTTAAATTTGCACCAAGTATTACTTTGCTTATTTGATTATCACAATAGTTAATTAATTTATCATGAGAGCTATCTTTATTTGGCTGGGTTAGCTCAATGCTTTCATCTTGGTCAATTACTGCAACATCACCACTTAGCATTGCAAATACCTCTTTTGCTAAGGTTTCAGCATCAAAGCTACTTTTTGCAATAGCCCACGGAGATCCAAATTTTTCTATAAATTCAATCCAAAATTTTAAACTTGCATTTTTTAATTTTACAGGAAAATATAGCTTTTCAAGCAAAGCGTCCCCGTATGGCTTATAAAAATTTGCCCTACTTAAACCATAAATTACTTTAAATTTGGGAATTTCTTGTAAAAAACCATTTAAGTTAAAATGTAAAACATCATCTTTAAACTCAAAATTTCTAAAATCTCTCTGTCTTAAAATTGGATAAAATAGCCCATCAATTGGTTTATAATTAACTTCAAAAACATTAATGCCATAAAGATAAGTTTCAAGAATTTGTGAAATAATATCGCTATAAAAGCAAGATAACAGGTTCTCTTTTATGGTTTCATCATCACAAATTATAGCAAGCTCTTTTTTTTCAGTAACAGCTTTTCTTGAAATGTCTGCTTGAGTAAAGCTTAAGTCTCTTGTAATTAAGTTTAAATCGCTATCACTTATCTTGTAAGCACTAATGCTAGTGCTAAATAGTGCATTTATTAAAGTATCGTTTGGTGATAGTCTAAGTGCTTTGTTTTTATCTTTTTTATTTAAAAATAAATTTTTTAAAAAAGCCATGCTCTCTCCTTTTTCGTTTAAAATCTTTTCCACCTTTACACAAATCATATGCACCGGCTAAGCTATCGGGTGCGTCATCGTGTTCAGCTTCTGGGTAGTCAAGTAGTTGGTTTATTAAGGTAGTTTGTGTTTTATGAAGTAAAATCTCCCCTGTTGCAACAGGAATTTCAAGAGTTCCAATTCTTATGCCTTTGTTTGTGCTGTTATTTACCCCTTTTAAGGGCATTTTAATGGAGTTATCAAAGGCTTCATTATATAGCCATTCTTTTAGGAAAAATTGTCCGCCATTTGTCTCAATCGCTACAATTCTACATTTATATAGTTCTTGAAGTTTAATCACTCTTTTTATAGTGTCATTACCTGCTAGTTTTTCACTTATGTTTTCACAAACATAAATTTTTTTGCTATCTATATGCACCCCAAGCACCGTAATAGAAGTAAAGTCTCCTTTTTTCTTGCCACCAGCTGGATCTACATACATATAATAAAAGTCGCATTTTGGGGCATTTGTGTAGTAGTGGAAGTTGCTTTGTTTAAATATCGCATTTTCACTTAATGGGGTGTTTTGCTGTTCTTTATCAAAGCTTCTTCTGTTTTCAGCTCTTTTTTTCATAAGTTTAATGAGAGGTAAGGCTTCCTCCCAAAGCACCTGCGAGCCATCAAGCATTAAAGCCTCATTGTCTTCATAAAACTTCAAGGCATGTTTTTCGCCATAGCTTTTAAAGAGTTGTTCCCATTTTTCCCATAAATCCATTCTTTTTGGATAATTGATGATAGATTTAAAAACTTTTGAATTCCAAAACGGACTTTTGATTTTTCTATTTAAAACAGAATCTTGATGTAAAATAGTTCCTATGTAGATGATTATAAGCTTATCTTCTAAACTACCTAAGTTTGATACCGCTTCATCTAGCCAATCTTCTAATTTATCTCTTTGTGAGCGACTGCGAACATTTGTATCATTTTCAAGGTCATCTGCTATAACTAAATCAGGTCTATAGATACCATATCTAATACCACGAACTCTTTTACCTGTTCCAAAAGATTGCACTTTTACGCCATTATTTGTTATAAACTCACCAATCCTCCACATCTTACCAATGCCACAGCATAAAGGAAAATCAGCTTTTAAATTTGGATTTTCTTCAAGCTCTGCTTTTATACTTTCAAGTATCCCATCAACAAGCTCAACGCTATCACTTAGTTCAACTATAAATTTTCTTTTATTAAAACAAATTGCCCAAAGGGGTAAAAGAATTGAGCTATAAGTCGTTTTAGCGTGTCCTCTTGGAGCTGCTATTGCATTCTTGCTACCATTTTCTTTTTGTAGGGTATCTTCAAACAAAGTGGCTAAATAAGTGTGTAGTTCGCACTCACCTTTTATGGTGAAATAGTGTGGAAAATATGTTTTTGCAAAATATAAAAAATCAAACTTAGCTTTTTTAATTCTTTCATCTTTTAGGGCTGGATCAAGTAAAGAGTTAGAAGATATTACCTCTTTTAGTTCATCACTTACAGTTTTAAGCCACTGCTCAAACTCAGCTCTAATTAAAACCTTTGCTTCGTTGTTAGATCCGTGTTTTTGATTTTCATAATTTAAAAATTCCCTTAACTCTTCTTTGTTAAAAAGCATTTTTTCCTTTCTTTTTAATCACTTTTTTTAAAAGCTTTTGAGTAAAACAATTTATCCCAAATGGAAAAAATCTTTGATTTTAGGCTCCATTTGTGGATAACTCTTGTTGAACGAAAAGTTCACCATCTCTTACCCTTTTGTGTTATAAACTTTGAGTGAAACAATTTATCCCCAATGGAAAAAATCTTTGATTTTAGGCTCCATTTGTGGATAACTCTTGTTGAACGAAAAGCTCACCATCTTTTACCCTTTTGTGTTATAAACTTTGAGTGAAACAATTTATCCCCAATGGAAAAAATCTTTGATTTTAGGCTCCATTTGTGGATAACTCTTGTTGAACGAAAAGCTTATAACACTACTACCTTGTTAAACGAAAAAGCTTTTAACACCACTTTATCTCAAAGGTCTCATTTGCTACTAGCACCTAAGTCTAATCAAGTCTTTCAATAGCTCTTACAAACTCGCTTTTTTCAAAAAGATTAACTAAAATCTTTAAACCCTCTTTATCGCCATTTTTTTGAAACTCAATGACAATCAGCTTTATAACCTCTTTTGCAATGCTTAGTTTGTAGGCTTTTGGATCTTCAAGGTTGGCTACTTTTTTCATCTTAGAAAAACTATCACCTACTTGCGAGAGGGCATTTGCTTTTTCTTTTGATGAGAGTTTTTCATCTTCTCTTATCTCTTTAATGGCCGCATACATCTCATTTATAAAAGAGTTATATATAGTGTTGCCTTCATTTTTGGCATTTGCTATAAGTTCATTTGCCTTTAACTCGTCCCAATTGCCATCATTTGATTTATAATTTTTAACCGTTTTAATGCTTTTATTTAAAATTTCAGCAATGCTTTCAATACTAAAATTTTTTAAATATAGCTCTTTTGCTATCTCTTTTGTAAGTCTAGCCATTAACACTGCTCCAATCTTTCATAATATAATCATTGTGTTTAAAAGCCCTTTGCTTTACTATTAGCTTGCTTTCATTCTTAAGCTCTATTGGAATTTTGCCGTTTGCCATTTTAATTAAAAGACTTTCACACTTTTCTAGTTCATCTTTATAATTTTCTTTTGGGTAGTTTTGTTTTCTTTTTAGCTCAATAATTGTTAAAAGAGTGCAAATTTGCTTTAAAAGTGGTGTTGGATTTTTTGGAATTACTATAAAAGAGGCTATAAAGCTAGTGGCATCTTTTATGGCATCGTTGATTACATCTTGATTTATTTTAAAATTTCCATTTAGATCACTTAACTCTTCTAACTCTTTTTTACTTAGCTCTTTTAAAAGCTCATCATTATCTATCACTTTAACCCCTTAATGTAATACTGTTTAATCGTCTGTTAAACCCGTTTAAAATCGTTTAAAATCTTTTCATAAGGTCATAAACCATTTTAAAATTTAAAGCCGTTTTAAACGGCTTTAAAATAGTTATTTAAAACTTAGCTCAATTAATGCATCAGGACGATTACAAATTGGAATGGCTTTTGTTTCGCTCACAATTGCGTAACCTTGCCCTTTATCCAGCTTTTCAGGAGCTGCTGAAAAGTATAGCTTTGGAGCAAGACCAAGTGCGTCAACATGGTTAGCTCTTCCATAATAAAGTGTAAAAGGTTCAGTTGATTTTGGTATAACTTTGGCTTTATCTGTATCCATAAAGTCTTTTGCTTCGCCTTTTGTATTTTTATATTTTGCTGAATATGGTCTAAAGTCTGTTCCATAGATATTTAAAACTCTTAAGTTGCCCTCTTCGCTCCATTTTGCAATTCCTGCTTTAAATAGCTCTTCTTCATTTGCTTTATTTACTAAATTTGCTAAAAAACCATAGCCACAAAGAACTTCATATCCAGGATTAACACCAAACTCACTAATTAATCTTTCATCTACTTCATTAAGAGTTTCAATTAGTGTTTTTGCTCCATTGCCTGAGCTTTTTTTGCTTAATTGCACTCCTTGTTTTCTTGAGACAAAAGAGAATAGTTCTTGTCCTTTTCCATCTAAAATTTTGCCAAAAAGTGAACCAATTGCCATATACTCTAAAGTGGTATCAATGCTATCTTTTTGTGATTTTAAAATTTCAGCTATTTTAACAGAAAGCGACTCAGTTACGGCTTTTTCGCTGTTTAAGCTTCTTAGTGAGTTAATATCACTAGCATTTATTTTATCAACCAAAGGAAACCTAGGAAGTGAAACAGTAACGATATATGCATCATCTGTTTTAGTTACTAAATGGCTAGCATTAGCACTAACACTTTCAAGCACAACTCCAGCACCTCTTTTAATGATAATATCAACACTATCACCAACTACACCTTTTTTTGTTTTATAAAATTTATCCATTGCAAAATGCGGTGCTGCTTTTAGTTGGTTTGCAATATTTGTCATAGCAACTACGCTAAATTTTTTAAGTATTTCATCTAAATTCATATTCTACTCCACTACTATAATATTTTGTTCAAACAAACTAGTTTTATAATCTTCCTCAACTCCATCTAGTTTTACAGCTCCAATTTTTAAAATGCCAGCTGTGCCGTTTTGTGTTAAGTTATCTTTTAAGATACCTTTAGTTAATAAAGTGTCTGCATTTTCATCTGTTATCTTCTTCCAACACAAATTTGTGGTATCAAAGCCAACAATTGTCCCAACACTTAAGAAATTTTGACCATCTAAATCAACTTTTGCATTATAAGAAAGAACATCTTTAACGATGATCTCTGATATGGTTTTTGGCTTTTTTGCCAAATCATCTAATGTTTTTGCCATTTTTTCTCCTTTTAGTTTATACTTTTTAATGCCATTGCAACTATATCTTCATCATCAGCTTTGGCTGATTTGTTTTCAAAAATATTGTTTTTTAATGCATCATTTTTTTGAGCTACTTTTTGTGTTTTTAAAAAACTCTCAAATCCAGCCATATCACTTTTACAATATGCCAAAGCCCACTCTTTTTGCTCTTTGTTTATTTTGTTTGCAACAATTGCACCATTTACCTTTTCTTCGGCGAGGGTATTTTTAAGCTCCTCATTTTCTTTTGTTAGGCTTTGAACTTTTGCCTTTAAGGCTGTAAGCTCTTCATTTTCTTTTTGTTTGGACTCTTTATCCATACTTTTCTCCTTTATATTATTTTTATTAGCCACAACTTCGCCTAGCTCATCTAAAAATGGTTTATTTGTTAGACTTGCTGAGTGAAGCGTGGCACCTCTGTAAACTCCACTTTTTTCATCAATCCCTGCAAACTCATAAACAGGACTTAGATATTTATATTCTCCGTTTTTGATATAATCTTTTGCTTTAACTGTCCAGGAAACCTTGCCCCAAAGCTCATTTTTTTCATTGATATATAGCTCTTTTATCCAACCAGCAGCAGGGGCAATTTCGCCTGTTAAAGTTTGATGTTCATAGTCAATAACTGTCTCAACCGCTCTTTTTTCGTAATTAATTTTCATCTTTTCAATATCAGCTATATCTAATGCAAACTCACCATTTTGATGCCCTTTCCATTCTCCAACAACGGCTAGCTTTACATCAACTAAATTATCTGTATTTTCATCAGCTTTTAATTTAAAGCTAAAATTTGAACTAAGCATTTATCTCCTTTATTATTTTTTACTTCGCAGCCAAACAAAGTCCGTCTTTGTGGCAAGTAGCTTTCGCTCCTTTGACCCACCTAAAGCACACCGTTACTTTTGGCAACACCGTATTTTAGAAATTCTCTCTCTTCTTTTGTAAGCTCACTATTTATAGCACTATCGCATTCTTTTAGTTTTGTTTTAATAGTTCTTGCATATATGTTTAAATAACCATAATCACTTATACCTTCGTGTATCTTTGTGATGTTTTCTAAATTAATTACGAAGCCATGGTTAAATAGTGAGTTAGACAAGAACTTATCAACTTGCTCTATCAAATCATATAGTTCAAACTTGCACTTTTGTCTATAAATTTCGCTTTTATTTGATGTGGCGTTTACAAAATATAACTTATAGGTTGCCTCTTTTTCAACACTATTAATATACTTTTCACTTTCAAAATCGACTAAAATTAAAGGCGTTACCTTTAGGCATTTTTCAAATTCTTTTAAATCTTCAAATTCACCCAAATAGCTATTTACTTTAATTTTTGTAAAAAGCCTATCAATATTGTAAAGCAACTCTTTTTCAAAGCTTTTAAGCATTTAAATCCTTAATCTTTTTTGCAAGTGTAGGAAAAAAAATTATTATTTTCTAGTAAAAAATTTGAGAAAAATATTTGAGTAAAAAATTTTCGTCAAATATTTTAGTAAAAAATGCAACTATAAAATGATAAAAAAATTCCTTACAATTGGCAAAAATAAAGATTGAGTAAGGGTGATGTTATAAACTTTTCGTTCAACAAGAGTTATCCACAAATGGAGCCTAAAATCAAAGATTTTTTCCATTTGGGATAAATTGTTTCACTCTAAGCTTATAACAAGAAAGGATAAGAGGTGAACTTTTCGTTCAACAAGAGTTATCCACAAATGGAGCCTAAAATCAAAGATTTTTTCCATTTGGGATAAATTGTTTCACTCTAAGCTTATAACAAGAAAGGATAAGAGGTGAACTTTTCGTTCAACAAGAGTTATCCACAAATGGAGCCTAAAATCAAAGATTTTTTCCATTTGGGATAAATTGTTTCACTCTAAGCTTATAACAAGAAAGGATAAGAGGTGAACTTTTCGTTCAACAAGAGTTATCCACAAATGGAGCCTAAAATCAAAGATTTTTTCCATTTGGGATAAATTGTTTCACTCTAAGCTTATAACAAAAGATAGGAATAAATAAAGGATGGTTGTGTATTTAGAGATTAAAAGATTTAAAGAAATTTACGATGGAACTATCGGGGCATTTTCACTTTTTGATGAAGATAATAAACTCTTATTGAGTGGCTTCACTCTAGAGCCAAGCGGCCCTGATACTGTTATGCCAAATCAAGATAGAAGAATACCTGAGGGAGCCTACAAGGCAATTTGGGAGTATAGCCCCAAATTTAACAGATTTTTACCTGTACTTTTTAATGAAAAAGTTTCAAAAGATAGGCGAATTTTAATCCACTATGGAAACTATCCAAAGGACACTGAGGGTTGCATTTTATTTGGAGATAGTTATAACAATAGCGGTGTTTTTAATTCAAGAGATATGTTTGCAAATTTTGAAAAAGAGATAAAAAGAGATGAATTTAAAATTAATATTATCAATGCTTTTTAATTTTTTAAAAGATGCAAAAACAATAGTTGCAATAGTTATAAGTGCTGTAGTTTACATTATTTATTTGAATTTAGAACTTGGCTTACTAAATAAAAAAGTAGAACTATTAAAAAGTGAAAATGCTTTAATAATTAATGAAAAAGCACTTTGTCAAAGCTTTTTAGATAAACAAAATAAGGCAATAGACGAACTAAAACTTGATGTTTTAAAAAAACCCAATGAGCCAAAAGAAGTTGAAAAAATTAAGAAAATTTATATAAAAGATAAAAGCTGTGAAAGTGAGTTAAAGGCATATAAGGAGCTATTTGGGCAATGAAAAAAATAGATGAAAAACTAGGTTTCTTTGAATACTACAAACGAGCTCCCCTACCATTTCAAGGACAAAAAAGAGGATTTATAAAAGATTATGTAGAAGTTTTAGAAGAATTCCCAGACGACGCAGTTTATCTTGATTTGTTTGGCGGTAGTGGACTTTTAAGTCATGTAACAAAAAGAGTTAAGCCTAACGCAAGAGTTATTTATAACGATTTTGACAATTTTGAAAAAAGAATAAAAAACATTAAAACTACCAATCAAATTTTAAAGGAAATTCGGGAAATTTTAGGAGAACGAAAAAAATACGGTCGTAAAATTGAAGATGATAAAAAAGAGATGATTATCAGCTTATTAAAAGATTACGAAAATAAAGGCTTTTTTGTTGATGTAAACACTTTGAGCCAAAATTTTCTGTTTTCAGGCGACAGAGCAAAAAACATAGAAGAACTATCTAAGAAATCTTTTTTTGATCAAGTAACGCAAGGCTACAAAGAGGTTAAAGACGATTATTTGTTTGGAATTGAAATTCTAAGAGACGATTATTTAGATATTTACGAAAAATATAAAAATGAAAATATTGTTTTGGTTTTAGACCCACCATATCTACAAACTGATGTGGCTAGTTATAGCTTTAAGGGTTGGAGTATAGTTAGTTTTTTAAAATTATATTCAATCATAAACCACCCTTTTATCTTTTTTTCAAGTGACAAAAGCGAGTTTGAAGAATTTATTAATTACGAGATAGAAGGAAATAGAGCAAATGATTATATTAAGTTTTGCAAAATAAAAACCCTAAAGAAAAAAACCCAAATAAATAAATTTGCAAGCTATCAAGATTTTTTATTTTATAACGCAAACAAGTATGAGGATTAAAAAATGAAAAATGTTTTAATTTTCTTTGTTTTGATTGTTTTTTTTAATGGTTGTGCTACCAAAGAAAAGTTAGTTTATAAAGAGGTAAAAACGCCTATTAGGTGTGATTATGAAATGCCAACAAAACCAAAAAATGATGGAAATTTTGAGAGTGCAAAGGAGTTAATGATTTATTTTTTAAAATGTGAAGCTGGACTTAAATACTGCATAGGAGAGGCTAAATGAAAAAGATGTTAATTCTTTTAGCTGGAGCACTTGCTGTGTTTACACTTAGTGTTTTTTCATATACATTTTATGAGTGGTTGTTTCATAGTAAAGATGTAGCAATGACTGCATGGGCTATAACTATTGGCTTATTTAATGGTTTTTTTAGTCCTGCAAAACTTTTAAATATGTTTAGGCAGTGGCATGGAGCTTAATTATCTTTTTTATGTTGTCGTAGTTGGCTCAATTGGCTCAAGTGTGAGTTTTTTAAAACTACCAAATAAAAGTTTTAATGGATTTTTAAGCAGAGTTTTAGAGGGTTGCTTTGTAGCATATATAGTTTATGAAATAAGCTTTTTTAATTTTCAAAATGTAAGGCTAAGTCTTAGCCTTTGTGGTTTTGGTGCATGGCTTGGAAGTGATGGGCTTATCTTTGTAAAAGAGGCTTTGGTTAAGTTTTTAAATAACAAAAATAGAACATTTGGTGGGTAAATGATGTTAAAAGCTTTTTTTCAACAAAGGGATAGTGTTATAAACTTTTCGTTCAACAAGAGTTATCCACAAATGGAGCCTAAAATCAAAGATTTTTCCATTTGGGATAAATTGTTTCACTCAAAGTTTATAACACAAAAGGGTAAGAGGTGGTGAGCTTTTCGTTCAACAAGAGTTATCCACAAATGGAGCCTAAAATCAAAGATTTTTCCATTTGGGATAAATTGTTTCACTCAAAGTTTATAACACAAAAGGGTAAGAGGTGGTGAGCTTTTCGTTCAACAAGAGTTATCCACAAATGGAGCCTAAAATCAAAGATTTTTCCATTTGGGATAAATTGTTTCACTCAAAGTTTATAACACAAAAGGGTAAGAGGTGGTGAGCTTTTCGTTCAACAAGAGTTATCCACAAATGGAGCCTAAAATCAAAGATTTTTCCATTTGGGATAAATTGTTTTACTCAAAAGCTTTCAATAAAGAAGTAAAGGAAAATTATGAATAAGATAGGAATTATTTCAGAGGTAAAAGATGATAAGGCAAGAGTTGCCATTGGCTCATTGGTGACAGACTTTTTAAAAGTATTTATGCCACTAGCTAACTCTTACGCAGTTGCTGCGTCTCCTATTAAAGTTGGCGAACAAGTTTTAGTTATGGCTGTTGAGGGTGATATAAATAGCGGAGTAATTCTAAGAGGCTTGTTTTATGATAAACATAAGCTTGAAGTTAAAGACAATGAATGCGAAGTTGTTTTTAGTGATGGGGTTAAGATGAGTTATAACACAAGCTCAAGCACTTTAACAATTACAGCACCAAAAAACATAAATATCAAAACTACAACTTTTAATATAGATGGAAATTTAAAAGTAAGTGGTGATATAAGCGATAGTAGAGGCGACCTTACAGGACATTCTCACAATGATACAGATGGTTTTGTAAGCAGTCCAAGGTAGTAGTGTTATAAGCTTTTCGTTCAACAAGAGTTATCCACAAATGGAGCCTAAAATCAAAGATTTTTTCCATTGGGGATAAATTGTTTCACTCAAAGTTTATAACACAAAAGGGTAAGAGGTGAGCTTTTCGTTCAACAAGAGTTATCCACAAATGGAGCCTAAAATCAAAGATTTTTCCATTTGGGATAAATTGTTTTACTCAAAAGCTTTTAATAAAGAAGTAAAGGAAAAATAGATGAAGTATTTAGTAAGCATTGAAGAGAGCATTAGAGATATTTTACTAACTCCACTTGGATCAAGGGTAATGCTGCCTTTGTATGGAAGTAGAATTTTTGAGCTAATTGATAAAAGATTAGATGATAAATTTCGTGCGAACTTAGCTTACTATGTTATTGAAGCAGTTGAGCGATGGGAAAAGAGAGTTAAGATTGATAGAGTGATTTTAAACTCTTTAAAAGATGGAATTTTAGACTTTAGCATAAAACTTAAAAATGGCGATGAGATAAGGATAAAAAATGGTTGATTTAAAAAGCTTGCCTTTTCCAAAAGTAATTGAAGAGCTTAAATATGATGAGCTTTTAAACAATATAAAAACACTATTTATAGGCTATTTAAACAATGAAGAGATAAAACTACTTGAAAGTGATAGATTTTCAGCCTTGCTTGAAACACTAGCATATAGAGAATTAATTTTAAGAGCTAGGATAAATAGTTCAGTTAAAGCAATGCTACTTCCATACGCAACAGGTAGCGACCTTGATAATGTTGTTGCTATTTATGGCATAAACCGCCTAAGTGGGGCAAAACCAACTGCAAACTTTGAGTTTAGCCTAAGTCAAATTAGCAACAACGACACCATCATACCAAAAGGAACTATTTTAAGTGATGGAGACACATTAACCGCAACACTAAATGAAAATGTAGTTATATCTGCAGGAGAGCTAAAAGCACAAGGTTTGGCAAAACTAAACTTAGAAAGCAAAGAGAGCGATATTAAAACTGAATATATCCAAACACCACTGCCATTTTTACTTAAAGCAAAGCAACTTAGCCCATATAGTGGAGGCTCTGACAGGGAAGATGATGAGAGATTAAGAAAAAGAGCCATTTTAAGTTTAGAGAGATTTTCAACTGCAGGTGCTAAGAAGGCTTATATCTATCAAACACTAAGTGCTACACCAAAAGTGCTTGAAGCTAGTGTTAGAAATGGTGGGGCTGGAATTGTTCAAATCTACATTAAAAGTCTTGATATGAGTGAGCTTGTAGTTAAAGAGGTTAAGGAGTATTTAAGCGGTGAAATGGTTCGTCCTTTAACTGATAATGTAGAGGTATATAACGCAACTGTTAAAGAAGTTAGTATAAATGCTGATGTTGGGCTTGTTAGCTTAGATAGTATGAGTGAGGTTGATAGCTCTATAAAAAAAGCCTTGCCGAGTAGCTTAAAAATAGGAGAAGATCTGAACATAAGTAGAATTTATAAAGCACTTCACCAAAATGGCGTTTATAGAGCAAAACTAAAACTGCCACAAGGCGATATAACAGCTGATGAGAGTGAGTTTATAAAGATAATAAATGTTGATTTAAATTACAAAAAGGCTAGCTTATGAGCCATATTCTGCCAAATCATAAAGCAAAGATTGATAAGAAATTTGATGAGCTTTTTGGGCTTAGGTTTGATGAACTAAACATTAATGTTATCAACACTCTAGCCTACAAATGCCCTTCAAAGTTGCTTCCAATTTTAGCTAAAAGTTTTGATGTAAGTATTGCTGGACTTAATGAAAAAAATGCAAGAGAGCTAATATTTAACGCTTTTGAAATTCACTACTACTCAGGAACAATTTACTCTTTAAGTAAAGCATTAAAATCATTTTTTGGAGATAGTAAAGTAATTGAATGGTTTGATTATAAGGGTAAGCCATACCATTTTAAAGTTGAGCTTGATATATCTAAACATGGTCTTTTAAAAGAGGATTATGAAAAGATTGATGGTCTGATTGAAGAGTATAAAAATGTAAGAAGTGTGCTTGGTGGGATAACTTTAATATCAAAAAATAAAGGTGTAGAGTTTAATGCATTAGCAACCCTAAGTGGAGAGATAACTACAATTTATCCATTTGTTTTAAGAAATTTAAACACCCATTTTAAAAACTACTACGCTTTAGCACTAATTCAAACAGAGATTTATAAAACTACAATTTTAAAAAGTGATCCAATGCCTATAAAAATTTATAACCTAGCTCATAAAAATGGGCTTTTAAGCGGAGAACTTAAAGGGGTTGGTGGTAATTTTAATCTAATTATAAATGATAGTTTTGTTTTTGGTTTTGAAAGAAGCAACAAGCTTGAAATGATGTTTAAAGGAGTTGTAAAAGATGGGAATGAGTTTAGTGTTGTTATAAAAGATAGCATTAATAGTAGTAGCAAATACAGAGTTATAGCAAATAATTAGGAGGTAAGAGTTGAATGATTATTACACAATTTTAACAAAACAGGGCATTGATTTAATTGTTAAATCAAGGGTTTCAAAGGTGCCAATAGAGCTAAGTGAGATTGCCGTTGGTGATGGCGAGGGGTTGCCTAGTGAGGATATGAAAGCTTTAAAAAATGAAAAGCATAGATTTAAAATTAACACCATAACGCAAGATGAGCAAAATCCATCATATCTAATCATTGAAGGGGTTCTTCCAAGTTCAGTTGGTGGCTTTTATGTAAGCGAAGTTGGCATTTTTGATAAAGAAAATAGACTTTTTGCTATTGGAAACATGGCAAAAACTTACAAGCCACTTTTAAGTGAAGGAAGTGCAAAAGATATTGTTTTTAAGATAGTAATTGAAGTAAGCAATGCTAGTGAGGTAACTTTAAAGGTTGATGAAAGTGTTGTTTTAGCCACAAGGGAGTGGGTTAAAACTACATTTTTAACAAAACAGAGTGCAAGTGAGGTTTATGAGACGAAAAAATACAATGATGAGTTTTATTTAAAAAAAGTAGATGCCTCTAACACTTATGCTACTAAAAAAGGGCTTAAAGATGTTGAAATTAAAGCTGATAATGCCCAAAAAACAGCCGAAAGCATAAAGATTAAGGCTGAAAATTTAGATATTAAAACACAGTTTAGAGATATAGTTACAGGAACCAAAACAATAAGAAAAAAAAGAGATAAATCTAAAAACTCACCTATGATAACAATCACTATAACAACTAATGCAAAACAGCAAAGAACCCTTGTAAACAACATTCCAACGGGGGATTGGCAGACAATATCAACTTGGGAGACGAGAAATGGAAATAATAACAACAATGGAAATAATAACACCAAATAAGGAGTAAAAAATGGGATTTGTAAGATTATCAAAAGATGATATTAAAAACTTTGTAAATGAACTAACTAGACTTGAGGGTAAAAAAAGTGAGCTTAATAAGAGCAAAAAAGATATAAAGAAAAAAGAGCATTTAGATGAGAGGATTGAGGCTATAAAAAGAGTTTTAGCAGGAAAAGATGATGAGTATGATGCATTTTTAGATATTGTTTATACTCTTATTTGGGATGAAGGAGCTATTAGCACCCTAGCTTCTGAATATAAAGAGCTTAAAACTTATGCAAAAGGGGCTTTAAAAAATGAATTTGAGAAAAGAAGAGAGGTATATCATCTTTACTATTTAGCTAAAAATAGTATCGAAATGCCAGAAGGCTATTATGATGTCTAAAGAGTTTTTTACTCATACAAATCTAACTTTTGTGCCAAATAGTTTTTGTAATTTTGGCTGCAAGTATTGTTATTTAGGAAAACTTACAGAAAACAAAGATAAAAATGGTGATGTGATAAGTTCTTTAAAAAAGATACTTGAAAAAATAACAGATGATGGGGTTTTAGTAAGCTCTTTAAATCTACACGGGGCAGAGGTTACAACCCTGCCAAGAGAGATATTAGAAGGTATTTTTCAAACCTATCAAGACTACACACAAAAGTATAAGGTGCAATTAAAATCACTAAACAAACATGGGGAAAATGGGATAGGTATTAAAACAAATCTATATAATTTTGATAAATTAAGAGATCTGTTTTTAAAATACAATGTATTTGTAAGTGGAAGCTTTGACCTTCCTTTTACTCACCATGAAAAATTTAGAGTTTTAAAAAATGGCAAAAGCACACTTGACAGGGTCAGGGAAAATGTTTTGCTTTTGAGTAAATACCCAAAAAATCTACAACAGATTAGCTGCACTATTGGAAAATTTGCACTACTTCATTTTGATGAGTTTTGCGATGATTTAGAGTGGTTAGATGAGCAGGGTTTTGATATGGTGGGTAAGTTTTACATTATGTTTATCTATGATAGCGCAAACTCACACTTTAAAACAGGACTTAGTGATGATGAGATGGTTCTTTTTTATGAAAAGTTATTAAAAAGATTTAAAGGCACTAAATTTGAAGATGGAATTTATTATAACTGGTTTAAGGAGTTTACACATGGGTATTGCTCCCACCAAATAAACTGCGGTGCTACAAATCATCTTTATCAAAAAAGTGGAGATGTCTACCCTTGCCATAGAAGTCAGCCTGATGGTAGACTTAAGTATGGCAACATTTTTGAAAAAGGCTTTTTAGAGATAACAAAAAGCGGTATAGAGAAGATGAAAAATTATGAAGCTAGTAATAAAGCTATTCATAGTGATTGTATGGAGTGCGATTATTTTCACATTTGTAATATGGGTTGTCCTGTTGAGAGAATGGATAGAAAATCATCAAAAAGCTATACTTGTAAACTTCAACTAGCCCTTTATAAAGCACAACCAAAGAGATTTAAAGCTGATAAAGTAGCTAGCATTAGAGCAAGAGATGCCTATATAAATCAAATGCAACCTAATGTCTATTTAGATGAAAAAGTGGCAAGACCTATGAGATTTAACCCTGAAATGATAGAGGTTAAAAACTCTTTAAATGCAATTATTCAAAGAGATGAAAAGTTAAAAACTCTATATAAAAATGGAGCTATTAAGCTAAGAATAAATGATAATGAGCTAATACCACTTTTTTCAACTACGAAGTTAAGAAAGCAGTTAAATATAAATCTTTTTAAAAGTGATAAGCTTGAAATTTTAGTTGAGTATGAATATATGGGGCTTAATGATAGCGATGAAAATAGCCTATTTATTATGTTTTTAAATAATACAAGTGTTGTTTATGGAGATGAGCAAAGAGTTAAGATGAGCCATATTGGCGAGTATATAGTTCATAAAAGCAAAGGAGTTAAAGAAGATGGACACTATGTTTTTAATATTAATGAGTTTTTTTTAAAAACTAGCAATAAGTTTTTAAATGAAGAGTTTGCAAATTTAGTCTGTTTTACAACTACAAATGCAAGGGCTGTGCATTACAAAAAACAAAGTTTGAATGCTTTTTACCATTTAGAGGCTATAAATTTGCCTTTTCACGAGTTTAGATTTAATTACAAGGAGTAAAAATGGCGGTTTTTATAAACTCAATCATTATAGGAGATAACGCTAAAACTAGTGCTAATGATTGTGTTGTTTTTGGAGCAAATGCTAACACTAGTGAGCTAAGCTCGGTTGCTATTGGAAAAGATAGCAAAGCTACAAGAGAGTTTGAGGTTAGTTTTGGAAATGAAAGCATTAAAAGGGTTTTAAGCAATATTGATAGCGCTAAACTTGCAAATGATGCAGTTAATTTAGAACAACTTAGCACCCTTGAGGCAAAAGTTGAAGAGCTAAAAGATGAGATTAATAGAAAAATATCATCTGTTTTTAGATACAAAGGAAGTGTTTTAAATGCAAGTGATTTAAATAAGATAAGTGATAGGGAGATTGGAGATACATATAATGTAGAGGCAAGTGGTGCTAACTATGTTTGGGACGGCAAGGGCTGGGACAGGCTAAATGAAACGATAGATTTAAGCCTTTATGCAAGAAAAGATGAGCTTGCTAATAAGGTTGATATAGAGCTTTTAAATGGTGTTTATACAAAAGTTGATGGCTTTAAAAAAGAGATAGATAGCCTAAATAAACAGCGTCTTAATTTTGTTGGAAATATAGTTTTTGGACATGGTCTTTTAAAAAATGAAACCTTTTTACTACTTGATGATGGAGCTGTTTTAAAGGATGAATATCCTGAGCTTTATAAACTATATAAAGGAGGGGTTAATGAAGATGAACTTCACTTTTATTTGCCTAGCCTGCCTTTTTCTTTTGGTGCTTTAGAATTGTTTATTAATGCTGGCAAAAGGACTATTTTACCAAACAAAAAAGAGTTTTATAATGTTGAAATAAGCAATGCAAATATCATCCACTCTCAAACGATTAGAAAGAGTGCTGCCCCTTTGCTTGTAACTTTTAAACTAAAAGATGGAACCTCTTTACAAAGTGAAAATATACCAAGAGGCATTGATGTTAAGTTTTTATACGCAATTGATAGTCACAAAATCGGAGTTCAACACTCAAGCTTAGGTATTGATTTTAAAGATGGAAAGGATCCGCAAATAGTTGATATAGAAATTGAAGTTAGAGCACCTGAGGGTGCAACACAAGTTGACGGTAAGTGGGTAGTTGATGGTGTAGAGCTTGATACAACACCACTTTTAACCCCTGAGGGATTAGAATTAAAAGGAGAGATTAATGAGTAAAAAGAGTATAAGTATAGGTTCAAATGAACCTGAAAAAAAGATAAAAGATATAAAAATAGTTGATGAAAAATCTAAAAAGAGTTTAAAAGATAAAAGGAGTAAATAATGGCAGTAGCAAACTATGGTGTAAATGTAACAATTGCTGCAGAAGCGGCAAGACCAATTAAAGTTGAAAGCTTAACGCCGATTGGGATTGTAGGTGATGCTTTAAACTTAGATGAAGGAGTTCATTTTTTTGTAAATACAACAGAGGCTTTATCAAAATTAAGCGAAGAGAGTGTTGATGGTTCAGTTTTAAGAGCGGTTGAAGCAATCAATGACCAGGCAGTTGAGACACCTATAATTTTGAGTGTTTTTGAAAAAGCTAGTGATGATAATGAGAACATTACAAAAGTAATTAATGCAACTGAAGAGTTTAAATTTGCAAAAAGTAAATTTGGATATAGACCAAATTTATTAATTGCCCCTGAATATAGCGGAGAGGACGCGGTAAAAAGTGAGCTTGAAAAAATGGCTACAAAGCTAAAAGCAACAGCAATTGTTGATTTAGATGCAAATGATGTAAGCGAGGCTAAACAAAAGATGAGTGAGTTTGGCACAAAAAGAGTGATTGCTGCGTGGCCGCATGTGAAAATTTGGGATAAAAAAACAAAAGATTATGTCTTTGCACCTCAGTCTGCAAGAATTGCAGGAATGATAGCTGCAGTTGATGGAGCTTGGGAGTATGGTTTTAGCGATAGCTATTCTAATCGTGTAATGCTTGGAATTAGCGGAACACAGTATCCAATAGACTTTGAGCCCGGAGAGGGAGCTTGCTCTGCTGATTTGCTTAGAAGTGCTGGAATTTCAACTATTATAAATGAACAGGGTTTTAGAACTTGGGGTGGAGAGACAACTGATGGGGACACCATTTGGCAAGATTTAGCAAGAGTTAGAACATTTGACCGAATTAGCGAGGCTGGTCAAAAAGGGGTATTCTTTGCAATTGATAAAAGAGCAAGCACACTTTATCATGCAAAAAGAAGCATTGAAGAGATGTTGAGGGCGTTTGTTGGTGCAAATGTTTTGCTTGGATTTGAGCTAAGTTGGAGTGCTAGAAATACTTTAGCAAATATAACTGCAGGTAAGTTTTATCTTGATATTAGAATGCAAAACGATCCGATAGTTAAACAATTAACACTAGATTTTATCTATGTTGATAGTTATGGTTCTGTCTTAATGGATAAGTTGAATAAATAAGAGCAGTGTTATAAGCTTTTTCATTCAACAAGGGATAGTGTTATAAGCTTTTCGTTCAACAAGAGTTATCCACAAATGGAGCCTAAAATCAAAGATTTTTTCCATTTGGGATAAATTGTTTCACTCTAAGCTTATAAAAAAAGTGAATAAAAAGGAAAGTGGCAGACTTATTTGTCTGTAAAGTAAAAAGTAATAAAAGGAGAAAAAATGAGAATTGCACCAATGGTATTGCAAGAAGCAAATGTGTTTATTAATGGAAAAGGCTATCTAGGCGTTACAAAAAAGTTTAAAATACCAACATTAGAACAAGAGGTAACCCAAGCAAAAGGAGCACTAACAACAGAGTATAGTGCTGGTGTGTTTAAACCTATGGAGGTTGAAATTCCACTTAGCGTAGTTGATTTTAACCTTTATGCTGGGTTTGGGCTAAATAACTTAACAAATAAAATTCCACTTTTAATAAAAGGTTCAATCCACCAAAGTGGAAAAGAAAAACAGGAGTTAGCTCTTGCAATAACAGGAGACTTTAAATCAATTGAGCATGGAGATTATGAAGCTGGGGCTGAGTTTGAAACAACCCTAAAAGCAAGTGTGCATTTTATGAGCTTAACTATTGATGGGAAACCATTAATCGTTTATGATGTTGATAATATGATATGCATTGTTGGTGGCGTGGACTATATGTCAAAAGTTAGAAGTATTTTAGAAGAGTAAGTGTTATAAACTTTTCGTTCATTTGGGATAAATTGTTTCACTCTAAGTTTATAACAAGAAAGGGTAAGAGGTGGTGAGCTTTTCGTTCATTTGGGATAAATTGTTTCACTCAAAAGCTTTTAAAAAAGTGATTAAAAAGGAGAATAAAATGAAAAGTATAAAAATAGAGTTAAGTGATAGAACTGTTGAGATGTTTGAACCAACTGTTAGAGTTTTAAAAAATGCAAACTTAAAAGATGGTGAGGTTGCACAAGCAGTAGCTATGATAGCAGCTACAACTAATATGAAAGAGAATGAAATAGAAGATATGGGGCTAAAAGATTATATGGCTTTACAAAAAGGGCTTAATAGTTTTTTAGAAGTTGCAGGGGTTACAGCTTAGAAGCTGTAGCTCTCATAGGGCATACATTGCATTTTACTTATAGTGAAATAATGGAATTAGAGCTTAGCGATTTTAGTGAGTTTGTAAGAATTTCACAAGAGATATTAAAGGTTAGGAGTTTTTGAGATGGTTAAAGAGTTCTTTTTTACCCTGCTTTTTTAGATATGCCCTAAATAGACAATCAATTGGATATAAAACTATGCATAAAGCAAACCCAAAAGGGATTATAAGGATAGGTGTTAAAAAAGCCGTCCAAATCGCTTTTCCAAAAACATCAACAAAGCCATCAAGCGGCATGTCTAAAATAGTCCAAAAAAAAGAGTAAGAGGTGGAAAAAACAATAAATTCAAAAATTTTTTCTCTATGTTTAAGGTATATTCTATATCTTTTCATAAGGCAATTATAGCATAAAAATATTTAATAGTAAAGGTTTAAAAAATGAGCAGTGAAGTTGTTGGCATAACCATAGGGATGGCTATAAAAGGGATTGGCGAATTAATTAAAGTAGATAATTGTTTTGATAAACTTAAGCTAAATTTAAAACAAACCCATGGAAGTTTAAAAAACTTTAGTAGAGATCTCGCAAAATTAAAAATAAATGAAAATGCTTTATCAAAAATTAAATTAAATAAAGAAGCATTACAAGGAGAATTCTTAAGTGTCACATCAATGCTTGCAAGAAGTGCTACTCTTGTCATACCTACAAAAATGGCCATTGATTTTGAAGAGTCAATGGCTGATGTTAGAAAAGTTGTTGATTTTAAAAACAAAGTAGAAATGAATGCTTTTGGAAAAAACATAATGGAACTAAGTAGAACCATTCCTCTTAGTGCAAAAGAGTTAGCAACAATAACCGCAAGTGGTGGGCAATTAGGAATTGCAAAAGAGAATTTGCTTGAGTTTACAACTATTGCAGCAAAAATGGGTGTTGCATTTGATATGAGTGCTGATGAGGCTGGGGACAGTATGGGTAAGCTTATGAATATATTTAAGTTTAATATAAAAGAGGTAACTAAGCTAGGTGATGCGATAAACCATTTAAGCGATAACTCTGCTTCAAAGGCAAATGAGGTTGTAGCCGTGCTTAAACGGATTGGCGGAACTGGTAAGACAATTGGCTTAACAGCCGTTCAAACTGCTGCACTTGCAAGTTCTTTTATATCTCTTGGTAAAACTCCAGAATTAGCAGCAACTAGTGCGGATACACTAATGAAACGCCTTGGAAATATAAAAGAAGACACAAAAACAACTGATGCACTATCAAAGCTTGGGCTTGATACAAATTATGTCAAAATTGGAATGAAAACAGATCCACAAAAGATGATAATTAGCTTTTTAGAGAAGGTAAAAAACATACCAAAAGAGGAACAGCTCTCAGTTTTAACTGATATTTTTGGTGATGGCTTTAGTGGAGATATAGCACTTTTGGTTAATGGTCTTGATACTTATAAAAAAGCACTAAAAGATACGGCAAATGAAAAAGATTATTTAAATTCTATGGAAGAAGAATTCAAAAATAAAAGTGACACAACAGCAAATGCATTAGAATTATTTAAAAATTCAATTAAAGAAATTGGTATAAATATTGGATCATCTTTTTTACCAGCTCTTGCAACATCCGCAAAGGGCTTAGCAACTTTTGTATCAAAAGTGGTTGATTTGTTAAATTCAGTTCCAGGGTTAACAAAAGCACTAAGTTTTTCAATTTTTGGATTTTTGATATTAAAGCCTGCAATTTTAGCTGCTAAAATTGTTTGTTTATACTTTAAAACTTCTGTTTTTTTGTTAAATGGTGCATTTTTAAAGCTAAAAATTGTAATAAAAAGTTCAATTTTGCTAACAAGAAGGCTCTTAATTACTCAAAAAATAGCCACATTTACAACTACAATCTTTACCAAAGCTACAAAGCTTTTAAGTATAGCTATGGCTGGAGTTTCAAAGGTTTTTAGAGTTGTAGCTCTTGGTATAAGGGCTTTGAGTGTTGCAATTGCTGCTAACCCTATAGGCTTAGTGCTTGCTGTGATTGGCGGGGTTGCGACATATGTAATAATGAATTGGGATAAAGTAAAAGTTTATTTAATTCGTTTTTTAGAGTGGATAAAACCTGTCTTTGAGCCTGTAATAAATGCTATTAAGATAGTTTGGGAAAAACTAAGCATATTTTTTAAACCATTAATTGAGGGTTGGAAGCTTACCTTTAAAGCCTTTGGGGATTTTATAAGTCTTATATTTGCAGATCCAGTTGAAGCCATTAAAAAACTTTTTGAGCCACTATTTAAATGGTTTGAAGATAAATTTGGCTGGGTTAGCAAAACTACTCTAAGTGTTACAGGGCTTGGAAGTAAGGCACTTGATAGCATTAAAGGCGTTGGCACTAGTATAAAAGAAGGTGCAAGCGGTATGCTTGATGGTGCTATGAGCTTTTTAGGATTTGGAAGTGATGAACAAAAGGATAGCAATAACAATCTAATATCTCAAAGCTTTGATAATAGACAAACCGCACCAGCTTATAACTTTAACTTTGGAGATATTAACCCAAATGTTGATGTTGAAGCACTTAAGAAAGTTGTGATGTATGAACTTGATAGACAAAATAGAAATGCAAGAAATAGAAGTATAAGGGATTAATATGGTTTTGGTTCTTGGAGGATATGAGTTTAGTTGGCAAATGATAAATAATATGGGCTTAGAAAGCGAGTTTGGACTTAGCGAAAATGAAAGAGTTGCTAACTATCCATCACTTTTTAGAGCAAATTTAGGTAAGCAAAACATAACTCTAAATTGTAAAACATTGCCATTTGCAAAGCATGGCAACAGTGCTTTAAAACCATTATACGATTTAGCCAGCTTAGGACTAAGCTATCCGCTTGTAAGTGGTAACGGAGAATACTTTGGCAGATTTGTCATTGAAAAAATAAGTGAAAATAGAGCCATTTTTACCAAAGATGGGCATTTTTTTACTCAAACTTTTAATTTAACACTAAAGAGGGATTATGATATATAAAGCAAAAGAAAACGAAAGGCTTGATAGCATTGTTTATCGCCACTATGGAGGTTTAAAGCACTTTGAGTTGGTGCTTGAAATAAATGCAAAACTTGGGGTTAAGCTAAAAGCTGGAGATAGAGTAATCTTACCTGAAATAAAAGAAAAAGAAGAGATAAAGGAGCTAAAAAGCCTATGGTAAGAGTGCCAAATTTTAAATTAATTGCAAAAGGTAAAGATATAACCAAAACTATTAAAAAAGAGCTAATAGAGCTTAGCTTTGAAGATAAAGAAGGCAGTGAGAGCGATGAGATAAGTTTTAGAGTTAATGGAATTTATCAAAAGCCATTCTTTGGCGATAGCTTGGAGCTTTGGCTTGGATATGGCGATGAACTTTTTAAGTGTGGTAAATTTAGTGTTCAAACTACCGAAACAGACTACACTGCAAATACGACCGAAGTAAGAGCAACTGCAGTTAATTTTGCAAGTCCTATCAAAGTTAAAAAAAGTAGAACCTGGCAAGATACAACGCTTTTTACCATAGTTAAAAAGATAGCAGACGAGAATTCTCTTAGCGTCAAGATAGCTGGAGATGATTTTAATGTAAGCTCAAAACTCCAGGATAATTTAAGTGATTTAGATTTTTTATATGGATTATGCTTTGAACTTAATTACTTAATGGCTGTTAAAAATGGAGCTATTATAGTAACAAGCAAGGATGCAAGAAGTGATGAGCTTGGAAGCAAAGTAACTCCAAAAAATAAAGCTTTACCAAAAAACGAAATTAGACTTAGTGAGTGCCACACTCTAAGAATTAGTAGTGCAAATAGAAATGTCTATAATGCCACTATTTTGGAGTGGCAAGATAGTGAGAGTGGAAAGACTAAAAGCATTAAAGTTGGAAGTGGAAACAATGCTTATAAGATGAGAATTGCAGCACCAAAGAGTGATGCTGAGGCTTTTAAAATCGGCGAAAGTAAGTTAAATGAACTACAACGTGGCGGAATTAACGGCTCACTTGAGTGTGATGGAAAAGAGGTTAAAGCTGGTGGAAAACTAAAACTAATTGGCGTTGCTAATTATGAAGATGTTGAGTTTTCAATTAAAAGCGTAACACATACATTAAATAATACTACATACACTATTAGTGTTGAGTTTGAGGGCTGAAAACAGCCCATTACTAATAAAGTAGCACTAAAATTATAGCCTTTTGCAAAATAAAGTAGCAAAAAATTTTATTTTGTAAGGAGAAAATTCATATTTTCTCAAGAAAACTGCTTTAAAAGCTCCGTTTGGCTGGGTTGGTGGCAAATCAACCTTAGCAAAAGAGATAATACCTTTAATGCCAGAGCATACTAGATATGTTGAAGTATTTGGTGGTGCAATGTCTGTTTTTTACCAAAAAGAGCCGTCTAAGATAGAGGTAGTTAATGATATAAATGGTGATTTAATTAATCTGCATAAAGTTATAAGAACTCGTCCACAAAGTATCGAAATGGTGCTTAGGACAATGTTTAGAAGTAGAGAGCTTTTTTATGATATTAAAAATGGTAGAATTAAACCTAGGAGCAATATAGAAAGAGCTGCACTGTATTACTATCTAATATCCACCAGTTTTGGAAGCAAAGGAGATAACTTTGCTATGGGCAAAAGCCGAGCTGGAAAGAATATATATAGAAGTTTTATAGCACACTCAAAAAGACTAAAACGAGCCTTGATTGAAAATTTAAGCTATGAAAAGTTAATTAAAGAGTATGATAGTGATGAGACTTTGTTTTATCTAGATCCGCCATATGTTGGAACTGAAAATTACTATAAAATGGTTAATGGTTTTACAATAAAAGACCACGAACTTTTAGCCAATCTTTTAAAAGAAATAAAAGGTAAATTTATACTTAGCTACAATGATTGTGAGGTGGTAAGAGAGCTATACAAAGGCTTTAATTTTAAAGAATTAAGTATAAGATATAGTGTTAATGCTAGAGTAGCTAAGCGAAGCAAAGAGCTTTTAATAATGAACTTTTAAATGCTTTTTAAAGGGTCTTTAATGGCTCTTTAAAAACATTACATTTTATAATATTTTATCCATTTTTTTAAAAATATGCTAAATTTCTTTATAAATTGTAAAGGATTTATCATGGATATGAATGAGGTTATCGAAAAAATAAAAGACATTTTAGCAAGTGAGGGAAAGAATACTAAAGATATAGATGTAGCAAATGCACTAGGTATTAATGCTAATACTTTTGCACAAATGAAATTTAGAAACAAAGTGCCATATAAAGAAGTAATGGACTTCTTATCTAAAAAAGATATATCAATCAATCTTTTCTTTTACAACCAAGAGCTTGGCGATGAAGATAAGAGATATAAAGTGCTTAGAATGTTTGATGTTAAGGCTTCTTTGGGCGGTGGTGCTTGGAACGATGATGAAGAGTATGAAGAGGTTATTATGGATAAGAAGATAGTGAATAGATTTGAAAAAAGCAATTGCAGCCAGTCATATCCTATTGATATAATAAGTGCCATGGGTGAGAGTATGGAGCCTTACATTTGTGATGGTGATTTGTGTATGATAGCGGTTGGAATGCCTTTTAAAGATGGAAATGTATATGCTATTAATACTCCTGATGGTGTAGTAATAAAAGAGTGTTATAAATAAGCAGATGAACTGGTTTTAATAAGCTACAATCCTGTTTATACACCTGTGAGATTTCACATTTGTGAGTGTAAAATTATAGGAGAATTTTTAGGCTTGATGAGAGATTTAAAACATATAAAATAGTAGTGCAATTTTATATTTTTTTAGTGTATAAAAGTAGTAAAATTGTTTGTAATTTTTTATTTTTTAGTGTTTAAAAAATAAATTTATTTGCGGTATTTAATTTTAGCGTCTAAAAGTAGTAAGGCTGTTTGCGATATTTATTTTTGTATTTTTTCAGTCTCATTTTAGCTCATCTTGCATTAAGAATGGGACTGAAATCTTAAGCCGATTTTTGAAAAAGTCTCATTTTAAATGCAAGTTAGTCCCATTTTAAACGCCGGATAACAAAATTTACCACTTGTTTAAATTGAAATTTAATAAAATTAATATAAAAGGAGTATGTATAGTAAAAATAGTTTTGCTTTTAGTGTGTATTTAGTTTTGTTTTTGCTGATTATGGAGTTTTAAGAGGTGAAAGAACTAATGGAATGTATAAAATTTGCTATTACTCAACAGGTAGTGGAACAAGAACTATAACAATTGGAGTAAATAAAATTTGCCCCGTTTCTTATGATTTTAATTAGAAATTTGGCATGAAAAATCATGCCAAATTTATTAAAATGTTGGAAGTATTGAGCCTTCATATTTTTCTAAAATAAATTTTTTAACAACTTCAGTTTGAAGTGCTTCATTTAATGCTTTTATTTTCTTGCTATCTTTGTTTTCAGCTTTTACAGCAACTATGTTAGTGTAAGGGCTATCTTTACTTTCAAGTGCTAAAGCATCCTTTAGTGGGTTAAAGCCTGCACTTAGAGCATAGTTTGTATTGATAACTGAAATTTCAACATCATCCAAAGTTCTAGGAAGAGTTGCAGCCTCAATCTCTACAAATTCAAGATTTTTTGGATTTTCAACTATATCAAGTGGAGTTTTTAAGACTACATTTTTATCAAGTTTTATAAGACCCGCAGTTTCTAAAACATCCAATGCTCTGCTTTCATTTGTAGGATCGTTTGGAATAGAAACTTTTGAGCCATCTTTAAGTTCGCTAAGATTTTTTATCTTTTTGCTATACACACCCATTGGCTCTAAATGAACACCAACCGTTTCTACTAAATTTGTGCCTTTGTTTTTATTAAATTCCTTTAAATATGGAATATGTTGAAAATAGTTTGCATCTATTTCACCATCATTAACTGCTAAATTTGGAACTACATAGTCATTAAATACTTTGATTTCCAAATCATATCCAGCCTTTTTAAGCTCTGGTTTTATAACCTCTAAAATTTCAGCATGTGGAACTGGAGTTGCTCCTACTATAATTTTTTCTGCTGCATTAAGACTTAATGTTAAACCTATTGTTGCTAATATCGTTGTAATTTTTTTCATAAATTTTTTCCTTTTTTAAATATATATTGTTTGCTAAAGCACCTAATTTTACTATAAACATGTAAATAATTTAAAAAGAAAAGAAGTTTGAGAGTATTTATGTTGAGATTAACTAAAATTTCTTTTTAAATGTTTACAGTAAAACACTTAAAAAGAAATTTTGAGTGTTTTACTAACTTGTGTAACGCATTTCGCACATATCTGACATCATATTTTATCCTTTGTATTGAATTATTTAAGAATTATATTGATTTAAACTTAAAATTTTATTAAAAAGGTAGGGCTAATTTCCTACCTTTTTACTTTTTTATAGACATTGTTTCCTATCATTTGGAATATTTGAACCATTACGATAAGTATTATAACAGTATAGGCCATGATATCAGCCATAAACCTTTGAAAACCATATCTTATAGCAACATCTCCAAGACCGCCACCACCTAAAGTTCCAGCCATTGCCGAAAATCCTATAACTACTATTAGTGTTAAAGTTAAAACATTTACCAAAGCAGGTATAGCCTCAACTAGCATAATTCTAAAAATTATTTGGAAGTTACTTGCACCATAGCTTTTAGCAGCCTCTATAACTCCATCATCAACTTCTATCAATGCATTTTCTATAAGTCTAGCTATAAATGGTGCTGTTCCAATGGTAAGTGGAACTATAGAGGCATCTGTCCCTATACTAGTACCAACTATAAGCTTTACAAATGGGAAAAGTACAATTATCAATATAATAAATGGAAAACTTCTAAAAATATTTACAACTAAATCAAGAAAAGCATAAAGTGGTTTGTTTTCCATAAGACCACCTTTTCTTGTTAGAACCAAAACAACTGCCGTTAAAAGTCCAAAAAAAGTTGCAAAAAAAGTTGCGGTTATGCTCATATATAGAGTTTCCCACGTGGCTTTTAAGAGTATATCTATCCATATCCTATAAGCTTTTGAGCCGATTAAACCCTCAAACCACCCTCCAATGCCTAAAAACATATTCTCAAAAAAAGGAGAGTTTAGTATCTTTGTATCCATAGTAGAAAATATGCTCTCACCAACAAAAAATGGATATAGGAAAAACAGTCCAAGTGTTAGTATTAAAATTATTACTCTCATTTTACTAGCTCCCATATAACGCCACTTTTTTCAAGATATTGCTCAACTTTTTTACTATGTTCATCTTCTAAATTTATAACTAAAATACCAAGCACATCTTCACCTAGTTTTTCAATACGACCCCAAACTATGTTAAAGTCTATATTTAAATCTTTTGCCATACTTGTTATAACAGGATTAAAGGCTACATCTTTTGGAAAACATAGTCTAATATTTGTACCTGTTTGTGGTAGAATTTCCTCTTCTCCTAAAAACTCTCTCATATTTTCATCAGGTTGTAAAAACAGCTCATCAATCATGCCATTATTAGTTATAACTCCATTGACTAATAAAATAGCCTTATGCGCAATGCTTTTTACAACTTCCATCTCATGAGTAACAATTACTATAGTTATCCCAAATTCTTTGTTGATTTTCGCTAAAAGCTCTAAAATGGATTTTGTGGTATTTGGATCAAGTGCTGAAGTAGCTTCATCGCTTAGTAAAATTTCAGGATTTAGAGCTAAGGCTCTAGCTATGGCAACTCTTTGCTTTTGTCCGCCACTTAATTCGTTTGGATAAACATGGGCTTTATCTTTTAGACCAACTATCTCTAAAAGCTCATAAACTCTTTTTTCAATATACTCTTTATCATACTTCCAAAAAATTAGTGGAATTGCCACATTTTCAAATACGGTCTTTCTACTCATTAAGGCAAAATGTTGAAAAATCATTCCAACATTTTTTCTAAATTCTCTAAGCTCTTTACCTTTTATAGAGTTAATTTCAACACCATTTATCTTTAAGCTCCCACCTTGATAATTTTCAAGCCCATTCATGCATCTTAAAAGTGTGCTTTTTCCAGCCCCACTATGTCCTACAAGTGCAAAAATTTCACCTTTTTTAACCTCAAAATTTATGTCTTTTAAGACCTCAATGTTGCCATAAGATTTGACTAAATTTTTAACTTTTATCAACCAAAACTCCTAAGTTCACTTTCAACTTTTTGTAATTTTTCTTTTGCACTATTTAATCCATCTTTATTTGTTTGTATAACTTCTTTTGGTGCATTTGCAACAAATTTTTCATTATTTAGCATATTTTCAAGTTTTGCTATCTCTTTTTCAAGTTTAGTTTTTTGTGAGTTTAGTCTAGTTTTTATAGCACTTGTATCAATCCCATCAAGTGGAATAAATACAGATAAATTCTCACTAACATCAACAACTGAATTATCAATCTTTTTATCAACAAAACTTATACTATCACACTTCGCTAAAAGATTTATATATCTTGTATAATCATCTAAATTTATATCTAAATTATCGTTTAGTTTTACAAATGCCTTATCTATCTTTGAGTTTCCTAAATCCACAGCTGCTTTTGCTCGTCTTACTGCAATTATACTTTCTATAACTACATTAAATAAATTTTGAGTATCTTCATCTACTTCTTTTACTTTTGGATATTTTGATACCATTATTGAGGTACTATTTTCTAGGCTTGTTCCACTTAGTTCATGGTATAAATACTCACTTAAAAATGGCATAAACGGACTAAGTAGTTTCATTGACTCTTTAAAAATCGCACCAAGTTCGGCTACGCTGTCACTATTTGCTTTGCTAAGTTCAATTCCCCAATCACAAAATTCATCCCATAAAAACTTATATATTGTGTTTGCAGCATCATTAAATCTATACTCATCAATGTTTTTTCTAACTTCATTTACACAAATTTGAAATCTACTTTCTAAGTATTTGCCTAAATTTGTCTTCATTTCACAATCTTTTAAATCAACAAAAGTATCTCTTTTTAAAAGTAGATATTTGTGTGCATTATAGAGTTTGTTTGTGAAATTTCTTACTTGAAGTAATTTTTCATCACTAAGCCTAATATCTCTTCCTTGAACCGCTAAAAGTGCAAGAGTAAAACGTAAAATATCAGCGCTGTATTCATTAATCATATTTAAAGGATCGATCACATTGCCTTTACTTTTACTCATTTTATTGCCATCTTTATCTTTAACCAAAGCATGAAGATAGATATCTTTAAATGGCAATTTCTCTACAGCATTTTTACTTTGAAACATCATTCTAGCAACCCAAAAAAATAGTATATCAAAGCCAGTTATTAGCATTGTATTTGGATAGAACTCTTTAAGGTCGTTTTCAAACCATTTTTCACCCTTTAAAGCCTCGCCATTTCCCCAGCCAAGGGTTGAAATAGGCCAAAGTCCAGAACTAAACCACGTATCAAGAACATCAGGGTCTTGGTGGAAATTTTTACTTTGACATTTTGGACAACACTCTGGTTTATCCTCTTCATCTGCCCAAATATGTCCACAATCATCGCAATAAAATACAGGAATTTGATGTCCCCACCAAAGTTGGCGAGATATACACCAATCTCTAAGTTCTCTCATCCAAGCATTAAAACTATTTATCCAGTGAGCTGGGTAGAAAGTAGCGCCACCTTCATTTACCATTTTTATGGCGTTGTCAGCTATCTCGCTTTTTACAAACCATTGTTTTGAGATGTATGGCTCAACAACATTTTTACACCTATAGCAATACCCAACTTGATTTGTGTAATCTTCTATCTTTTCAACATTGCCAAGTTTGCTAAGTTCTTCAACTATTATGTCTCTAGCCTCTAGTCTTTCAAGCCCTGCAAATTTGCCACACTCATTATTTAAAATACCTTTTTCATCAAAGATAGTTATAAACTCTAAATTATGTCTTTTTCCAACTTCATAGTCATTTAAGTCATGCGCAGGAGTTACTTTTACAATTCCTGTTCCAAACTCCATATCAACATACTCATCAGCTATTATTTCAATTTCTCTATTTATAATAGGTAAAACTACTTTTTTTCCTATTAAATTTGTATATCTTTCATCACTTGGATTTACCATAACAGCACTATCACCAAAGTATGTTTCAGGTCTTGTTGTAGCTAAAACTATATACTCATCACTATCTTTAAAGTAGTATTTTAAATGATATAATTTGCCTTTATGCTCTTTATGCTCAACTTCAATATCGCTTAATGCTCCATCGTGAGTACACCAATTTATCATATAGTTGTTTCGCTCAATAATTCCTTTATTATAAAGATTTACGAAGGCTTTTTTAACGGCTTTTTTAAGCCCTTCATCCATTGTGAAACGCTCTCTACTCCAAACAGGAGTAATTCCAAGTTTTCTCATTTGATGAACTATGGATCCGCCACTTTGTTCTTTCCATTCCCAAACTTTTTTTACAAACTCATCTCTACCAATATCTTCTTTTTTAACACCTTGTACTAAAAGCTGTTTTTCAACAACATTTTGAGTAGCAATACCAGCATGATCAAGCCCTGGTTGATACAATGTTTTATATCCATCCATTCTTTTATATCTTGTCATAATATCTTGCAATGTAAAGGTTAGGGCGTGTCCTATATGTAAAACACCTGTAACATTTGGAGGTGGCATCATTATGCAAAATGTTTTATCTTTACCATTTTTATTTTGCTCTATAATTTCTTTATTTCCATCAATTTCAAAATATCCACGCTCTTCACATATTTTATAAAATTTATCTTCAATCTGTTTTGGATCATAAAATTCAGCCATTTAACTATCCTTATTAAATTTGTAAGCTAATATTTTATCTAAAATAGGTTGATAAAATGATAAAATTTTAAATCAAAAAGCTCTGCTTTAAAAAAAAGCATTTAAAAACTAGATAGTTCAAGACTAGCAAATTCGCTAGTCTTATTTAATCTTTAACTTCAAATTCTTCTAACTCTAAATCATAATCCCAAAGATCTTCATTTTGCATAAGTTCTACTTTTATAGCAGGAAGTTTGCATTTACCGCTCATTATAACCTTTAAAGGTGTATAAAATACCTGTTTATATTTAATCGGTTCTAAGAAATTGATAACTTTATAATCTTTGATATCTTTATACTCAAAAGATATGCTATCTTTGGTTGATTTTTTTCTTTGTATTCCAAAGATTCTCTCATTTACAACCTCAAAACAAGAACTTATTTGCTCATCAACTAGTACATTTGGAACATAGATTCTATTAGAAAGTAGTGTAGCCTTTGAAAATATAGTTTGGTTTAATTTTAGCTCATTAAGACTTAATCTATTTCCATCTATATCTACAAAATCTCTATAGATATGAATTTGCTCATTTTGTTTATAAAAATCATCATTTACAACAGGAAGAGTATGTTTAATAGGCAGTTTTTCATTTCCAAAACTAAGCAGGCTATAATATAGTGGAGTATCTGTGGAAATTTTAAAACTATTGCTATCATTCATATTTAAAACCACATCTGCAAAACTATCATAATTTTTTGATTCACCATTAAGGCTAATTGTATATTTTATGGACTCTGTGCTTTTGTTAAAGTAGTTATTAAACGCTCTTAAGACAAAGGCTTTTTTCTGTGTGCTATTTAGATTATTTAACTCACTAGATAAAAACTTAGCCATATTCTCTGAAATCTCATTTGGCTTAAAGTGCTTTGAATGTATATAAAGAGCAAAAGCTATATTTCTAATATTTGAGTCAAAATTTACATTATAATTATCAAATTTTATATCGTTAAAATTGTAGTTATCAATCTCGCTTATAACACTGCTAAGCTCTATATCAAGGCCATTATCTTTTAAAATTGCTGCCATCATATAAAGAGTCACTAGGTTGTGTTTATAAATTTGATTATCAAAAAGATAGTTTATCTGACTTATGGAAAGCTTTTTATATTCATTTAGGATATATGCAGAATAGATAGTGTGAAATGGGTCTTGATGAGGCATTTTAAGATATGAAAATATAAGCTCTTTTTGAGATTTTCCTAATAAATTTCTATCTTTATCAACTTTAAGCAAAACATCGCTTGTATATATAGAAGCTAGTATATTTGTGTCACTAAATTTGCTCCAGTATCCAAAGCTACCATTGTCCTTTAATCTTGATATTAAAGTAGTTATGCCACTTTTAATATTATCTTCAATCTCTCTTTGTTTGCTCTTGTCATCTATATCTAAATTTGCCATTGCTAATATTTTTGTGCTTATTTGCTCTGTGCAACCATAAGGGTATTTGATAATCTCTTTGGCTAAATTTGAAAAAACACCTTTTGGAGAGCTAGATGTGTTTATATATAAAGTTTTATAACTATCATCAGATATATTAAAGTCTTGATAGGTTTCAATAAATCCATTTTTAAGGTATCTGCTGTTTGGATATGGGCTAATTACATTTAAATTTGTAATATGGTTAAATTTGCTGCTTTCATCTTCTGTTAAGTTTATAGTAAATTTCGCATTTCCAAGATTTAAAGCTGAAATTTTACCTTTAATCTGAACGCTTTCAAGAGGTTTTAAAGTTATATTTTGCTCTTTAAATGTGATATTTAAATTTGGGCTTGAGTTTATATCAAATTTTAAATCTTTTTTCTCATTTGTTGTATTGATTATAGTAATAGGCAAATCTAACTCATCACCTTTTGTTAAGTAAGTCATGACACTTGGCTTGATTACCACATCATCTTTTACCTCAGTATATCTATTTTTAGAGTTAATCTTCTCTTCGTTTAAAGAAATAGCAGTAACTCTAACTTTTGAGTTAAAATTTACAGGACTTTTAAAGCTAAAACTTGCTTCACCTTTTTCATCTGTCATTAGGTATTTAACAATTTTAAAAGTTTTTAAATCTTTTGCTTTTACAGGGTTTAAATCTCTTTTCCTAGCCATCTCAAGCATAGCATCACCACCAAAGCTTAGTGCCTTTGCATTACTTATATATGTACTTAAAAGATCATATATATCGTAATTATAAACATTTATAGGCATTGTTATATCAAAGTATTTAAATGCATCTAGCTCTTTTTGATTTACTATTTGCAACACACCCTCATCAACTATAAAAATAGCTATTTTGGAGTTTGGATCTGTTTTAACTTTAATGTTTATTGGCTCATTGTTCTTAGATCTTGATGGAACTTTAAGTTTTAACTCCGCTTTATGAGCGCTTTTATTAACCTTTATAGATTTGTTAGCATATGTTCTTAAAGGAGTTGCTAAAGGCTTTGTATCTCTAATTATAGTAGCGTTAATATGACCTTTTTTAAAATCTTTTGGAAGCTTAAAACTAGCTAAGGCTTTATTGTCTTTAAACTCAACTATCTGATAGTCTAAAACCTTTTCATCTACAAGTGATATTATGGCAGTTCCATCTTTTATAGATGAAATTATATTAACTTTTATCTCATCATCTGGGCTAAAAACATCTTTATTAAAAGTAATTTTAGCTTTTTTCATATCTTTTGTGGATTTTGCTCCATATCCGCCCCAGCCACTAACATAAACCTCAAAACTAGCACTGCTACCATTTAAATAGTCATTTGCAACAACTACATAATTTCCACCATTTTCAAATTTATATGTGAAGTTATCTTCTTTAACGCCAAAGCTATCAACTAAGTTTATCTCTTTTTGCTCTTCATAGTTATTATCGCTTAATACATAGTTCCAAGATATTTGATATATTGAGATATTTAAATTTGGGCTAAGTCTTTTTTTACTAAAAGAATCAAGGCTTAAAAGTTCAAATTTTACACTCTCTTTGCTATCTATAAAATCCCTATCTCCTTTTATGCCTGTGAGTGTTTTATATGGATATATTGTTAGGTTTTTATATTCGCTAATAGTCTTTGAGCTATCTAGAACTGAAAAATTTAGATTAAGGTTTATAGCATTTGAAACAGGTATGTTTTTACTGTATTTGACAATAAAATCTTTCTTACCATCTTTATTTAATTTAAGATTAAAATACCTGTTATCTAGTACGCTTTTGCTATCTAAAATAGAGTTTATAAAAGAAAAATCTCTATAATCATCTAATTTTAACTCTTTTGCACTAAAATTTGCAGTTAAAGAGCCACTTAAATTTGAAGCAGGCGCACCAAAAAGATAGTTAGAAACTAAAGCTATATCAATGTTTTCATCACCTATAAACTCCTCTTTTTTAGTAAGGATTTCACTTTTAACTCTTTGTGGTATGAAGCTTTCAACACTAAATTTCTTACTATCTACAAGTTTGTTTGCAAACTCAACATTTAAAGTATATCTACCTGTTAGATCCCCCATCATCTCATCAATGCTAATAACTCCAAAATCATCTGTATTTTTAGATAAATTTTTAATAGTTTTACCTTGTGGATCTATGATTTTAATCTTAACAGGTAGGTTTTTTACTGGATTAAAATCATAATCTTTTAAAACAATAATACCTTCAATATTTTCATTTGGTCTTATTATATCTGTAGCAAAATAGGTTAGGGCCTTATAATTAACGCTATCCATAATTAAAGCATTATCATTTATAGGGTTATCTAAAATTAAAAAGTTCTCTTCATTGCCATTTTTTATAAAAATTGATCTTGGGTTTTTATCTAAAATTTTACTATTTTCAAATTTATGCACCCCTTTTTCATCACTTCTACCTCTTGCTAAAATTTCATTATTTTCATTATAAATTACAATATTAGTATTAGGAAGTGCTTTTGCGGTTGAAACTCTTGAAGTAAAGACAAAAATTCCACTATCGCCAACTATTGTAAGTGCTGAGATATCACTTAAATAGACCTGTTTTAATATCTTTTTCATATCATCTTTTTCATCTTTATAATAAAGCGAGATATTATAAATACCATCTTCAAAACCACTAAAATCCAAGTTTATGCGGTGCTCTGAAATTTCATTAAAGTTATTACTTAATTCAAAATTTTTACTAATTACACTTTTTGTTAATTTTTCAATTTTCTCTTTATAGTTTAAAAAATATCTAAGATTTTGATCACTTACTCTATCTACTACAACCTTAACAGAGTTTAAGTTTGCACTTTTAAAGGCTATATCGGTAGTTTTTGGAATATATGGTTTATCATCACTAAATTTAGCAAATGGTTTTATATCTGTAGTTTTTAAAGAAAAACTTTTTAATTCTCTATTTAAAAGATACTCATCACCAAAACCCGGTAAAATATCTATTTTATACTCAGTATTTGGCTTAAACTCTAAGCTTTTAATATTAAACTCATAGTAATAATCAGGATCTTGCTTGTCATAAAAATAGTTAATAGGCGATAGTGAGAAATCCTTTATCCCTGAAATTTTAACAAATCTTTTATCAGCTATAACGTACTCTCTAGTCTTAATCTTAAAGCCTAACACACCATCATCAAATGCAAATGGAACCACTTTAACATCTTTAAAATTTACAGCATTTGGACTATCTTTATAAAAAGCTTTATTTTTTGAAATATCCTCTTCAAAATAGCTTTGAAGCGTAACATTGGCTTTTGATTTTACACTCTTTGGCAAATATAGAAACAAATTATCATAAACACTATCTAGCTTTATTAAGAAATTTAAATTATCAGATGTATCAACTTTAAAAGGAATATCATTTTTTGATGAATTCTCTTTTGTATATACTTTAAGTTTTAGTCTTAATTCATTTAAATCAGTTTTGTCATTTAAGCTTAAAATGAAATTTCTATCATCTAAAGCCCTTATGTTTTCAACTTTAAAAGGCTCTGTATTAAATGATATCCTTCCATTTGCATTTCCACAAATATAGTTAATCCCTTTGGCTAAAGGTCTGTTTGGATAAAAAGCAATTTTATCAGCACTTAAATACTCAAAAGCACCGCTTACATCAGGATCGCAAGCTATGATTTTATCATGAGTTATAAGTCCTATATCATTTTGGTTGTCTAAATTTTCAATGCCAAATACATAGATACCGTTTTGATCTTTTGATACGCCTGTGATGTTAAATGCAGATGCATAGATAGTTAAAAATATAACTATAAGCAAATTTCTAACCATAAAATATCCTTTGAAATATACTTTATATATTTTATTCTTTTTTTATTAATATAGCCTATTATCACCTATTTTTAAAACTAGTTACATCAAACTCAAATTCAGTTAAATTTGAGTTTTCATCTAGGCAAGAAATATTATGCAAGCCTAAATTAAATGTTTTAAATACAGTTTGAGAGTTGCTATATTTTTTAAACTCTTCATCATCAAATTTAAGGTAAATTTCATCTCCTAAAATAGCGGTGCATTTTATACCAACTCTTACATTTTCATTATTAAGACTAATTATCTTTTTATCAATATTTGATATTAAAGGTTTAATCTCTTTAAATCTGTAAAAACACCTGCTATTTTCTATATCATTTTTGCTTAAATACTCACTAGTAACTAAAAAATAAAGCTCTTCATTGCGGTAATCTTTGCAATCTTTTTTAAGTTTAACACCCTTTATCAAATAGTCCTTAGTAGAAGTTTTACAGCTATTTTTAACCTCATAAACATCGGTGCAAATTTCATCTTTAAATATGCCATTTGGCATTTTAAACTCACTAACTCCCATTTTTTTCTCAATATATTCAAACATATCAAAAACCACCTTAGCAGAACTCATCCCGCCACTTAACTCATCAGTCTTACTACCATCAAAATTACCCATCCAAACAGCTATTGTGTATTTTGGGCTAACTCCTATGGTGTATAGATCTCTTGCGTCTGCTGAAGTTCCTGTCTTAAACATAATTTTAGGTTTGTAAAGCGTGTTTTTCCAGACGCTATTTAGGTAGCTTCTTGGCGCATCTTGAAGTATATTTGCTACTAAAAAAGCACTTTGTGTAGTTATTAGAGTTTCATTTTTATCTATCAAATTTCCAGCTAACTCAAGTGGTTTAAGAACCCCTTTGTTTGCATATATTGTATAAAGGTGTGCTAAATCCAAAAGAGAAAGAGATATTCCACCAAGTGCGATAGAATCGCCATAATGCTCCTTTTCATATTCAGTTAAGCTAGCTTTTTCCAAAAGCTCAAAAAGTGAGTTATCATTTAAAATATTGTTTAACTTCACAGCTGGAATATTTAAAGAAAACCTTAAAGCATCACTTGCATTTATTACACCTGCAAATTTCAAATTATAATTTTGTGGAATGTAGCTACTTAGATAAATTTCAGTATCAATCAGCTCCTGCTTTGGCACAATAAGTCCATTATCAAGCGCTAAAGAGTATATGAAAGGCTTTAGGGTTGAGCCTACATTTTTACGAGATTTTACACCATCATTTTGTCCATTTTTGGCAAACTCATCGTGGCTATTTATGTAAGAGATAACTTGCATTTTTTCATTATCTATTATAAGAGCACTTGCATTTTTAACATTTTTACTTTTTAAACTATCCATCTCTTTTTTTAAAAAATTTGATAATTTATTTTGAAAGTTTAAATTTAGATTTGTAAGGTATTTGCCATTTTTTAAAGCCATTAAGCTATATGCTTTAGCATTTTGAATAGCGTTATATCTTTTGTTCTTAAACTTTTCAGATTTTGCTCGCTCAAATTCTCTTTTGGTTATTACTTTGTTTTTATAAAGCCTTTTTAAAAGTAAGTTTTTTAAGGAATTTGAATCTGATATACGATCTAATCTATTTTTATTTGGATTTTTTGGAACTATGCTAAGAAGCGCCATTTGGGATATTGTAAGTTCGTTTAAGTTTTTGTTGAAGTAAAAATAAGAAGCCGCCTTAACACCTTCAATATTACCACCATATGGAGCTAGGTTAAAATACATTGTTAAAATTTCATCTTTACTAAAGTGCCATTCTAGTTGGAAGGCGTTAAATATCTCTACTATTTTATTTTTATAATTTCTATCTTTTGGATTCATCATTCTTGCAACTTGCATTGTAATAGTTGAAGCACCTATGCGGTTTTTGTTTGTGATATTGTAAAAAATTGCTCTAAATATAGAGAGTGGATTTATCCCAAAATGATATCTAAAATACCTATCTTCAAAAAATATCGTGCTATTTTTTAAATTTAAAGGAATTTCATCTTTTGTAACTTCAAATCTCCAAATTTCATCATTTGAAATTTGCATATATAAAGTTTCATTGTTTGTATCTTTTAAGATTATTGATTTTGGCTTATCTAGCGTATGTAAATTTAAAGGGTATTTATCATCAAGAAATAAAAAACCAAATAACATTAATAAGAAAAAAGTTAAAAAATATATGCCAAATTTAATCTGAAATTTCATAGAAAAATTATACCAAGAAAAGTTTAGTTTTATATCATTTTGGTAAAATCATACTTTTGGAGAAGATATGCCACTAACAAAACTTAATCAAGAACAATACAAAGCAGCAACTGCAGCTGCTGGTAATAACTTAATTATAGCAAGTGCAGGAACAGGTAAAACATCAACAATTGTTGCAAGGATAGCTCATCTTTTAAATTTAGGAGTAAATCCTAGCAAAATTTTGCTTTTAACCTTTACAAACAAAGCTTCAAGCGAGATGATAGAAAGACTGCAAAAGCATTTTAGTACTACTATCACCTCAAAAATTACAGCAGGAACTTTTCACTCAGTTTCATATAAGCTTTTAAGAGAGCTTAATAAAAATATTGTATTAAAACAGCCAAGTGAGTTAAAAGTGCTTTTAAAGTCACTAGTTGAAAGGCGTAAATTTCACCATATAAGCGATGTTAAGCCATATGGTGGAGCTTATTTGTATGATGTGTATTCGTTATTTCAAAATAAATCAGTTGATGGAAATTTTAATAACTGGTTTTGTCAAAACTACGATGAACAAAGCGTATATGTAGAAATTTACGAAGATATTTTACAAGAATTTGAAGATGAAAAAGATAAATTTGGATATGTTGATTTTAATGATTTACTTATAAAAATGAAAAAAGAGTTGAAAAAAGGTGCTCCAATTTACTTTGATGAAATTTTAGTAGATGAGTATCAAGATACAAACTCACTTCAAGGTAGCTTAATAGATGCTTTTAACACAAAAAGCCTTTTTTGTGTTGGAGATTTTGACCAAAGTATTTACGCCTTTAATGGTGCAAATATAGAGATAATAGGTAGCTTTAAAGACAGATACAAAGATGCAAATATTTATGCTCTAAACATAAACTACCGCTCAACTAAGTCCATTTTAGCTCTTGCAAATAAAGTGATTCAAAATAACCCAAGACTATATGATAAACAGCTAATTGTAGGCAGGGATGAAAAACCAAAACCACCAAAATTATTGGTTTTTGAAGAGCTTTTTGCCCAATACGCAAATATCGCAAAGATAATTAAAGAAAGCAAATACAACCACGAAGATATAGCTATAATTTTTAGAAATAACTCAAGTGCAGATGGTCTAGAAGCAAGCCTTAGAGAGTTTGGAATAGGCGCAAAAAGAAAGGGTGGGGTTAGCTTTTTTGAAAGTAGGGAGATAAAGGCTTTAGTAAATTTAATGGGGATATTTGTAAATCCAAAAGATATGATGGCTTTTATGCAAATTTTTGAGTATGCAAGAGGCATTGGAGCTGCAACATCTAAAGAAATTTATGATGCTTTAATATCTCTTGGACATGGAGATCTTTTAAAAGGACTACTTCATCCAGATAAAGATGTTAAAGTCTTTGCACCAAAAACAAAAAATTACCAACTAGGTCTTTTTGATGAGATTGATAATATAGATAGCTCTTCAAGATTTGATAGTCTTGGTTTTAAAGATGATTTTTTAAATCATCCTGCTTTAAAGTATCAAAAACTAAGCGAAGAGAGTGCTATTTTACTTTATGAAATTTACAATCTTTTCAAAAAGCTTTTAAGTTTAAAAACATCAAATGCAATTATAAAAGAGTGCATTAACTCAAAAGTTTTTGCACTCATAACTAGCTCGATAGCCACCAAAAAAGCAACTATGAAAAATGGAAAAGTTGATGAGGAACTTAAAAAAGATTTTATCATTAAAATCTATCAAAAATGTGAAATTTTGATAGATATGTCTAAAAAATATAGAGATATTTACAGCTTTTATAACTTTTTAACTTTGGGAAGCGGTGAGTTAAGCGAAGGGGAAGGTGTAAATTTGCTTAGCATTCATGCGAGTAAGGGGCTGGAGTTTGGACTTGTTTTTATAGTTGATTTAGCACAAAAGAGATTTCCAAACTACAAACTTATGAGTATGGGCGGAAGCTTAGAAGAAGAGCGAAGGCTTTTTTATGTAGCAGTAACTAGGGCTAAAAATGAGCTTATTTTAAGCTATGCAAAGTATGATAAAATTCGTAAAATTTCATATGAACCAAGTGAGTTTTTAATAGAAGCTGGAATGGTAAAGTAAATTTAACTTATAAATATTTTAAAGGTTTATGCTTTACTATTTAAAAGCTTTGAATAATTATTTTATTATTTTTATGACTTTGTCATTCTGAAGTTTAGCTGAAAAATCTCTTTTATTTTTTAGATAGTTATGCTAATTCGTCATTTAGAGCGAAGAATCTCTTTTGCTTATTGCTTTTATTTTAAATATTTAGTTAAAGAATCTCTATTATCTTGTTACTTCGTCATTTGAATATTTAACTAAAGAATTTCTCCATTTTATAATAAAAATATTTTTATATTTCATTCAGAGCAAAGTGAAGAATCTCTTGTATAAATATTAAACTATAAAATCCTTCGTTTAACTTAGTATTACTATGATTATATTTTAATATGAAAATTAAATAAAACTACTCTTGCAAATCATCACTTTTAATCATCTTAGTAAAATTATCAACCAAATCAAATTTTGGCTCTATTACAAATTTACCAGTTTCATCTATAAATCCCCATTTTCCATTTATTTTAGCTGGCGTAAGTCCATTTTTGCTAAAACTCCAAATATCATCAAATTTTGGCTCTATTACAAACTTACCACTCTTATCTATAAATCCCCATTTTCCATTTAAACTAGCTATTGCAAGTCCATTTTTACTAAAACTCCAAATATCATCAAAATTTGGCTCTATTACAAATTTACCACTCTTATCTATAAATCCCCATTTTCCATTTAAACTAGCTATTGCAAGTCCATTTTTACTAAAACTCCAAATATCATCAAATTTTGGCTCTATAATAAAACCTCCTTTTGTATTTATAAAACCATATTTATATTTTGGATATATAGCCCAACTATATTTTACAAAATCCCCTGTACTAAATCCAGCTATTGCAAGTCCATTTTCACTAAAATTTTCAATGATATCAAAATTTGGTTCTATTACAAACTTACCAGTTTCATCTATAAATCCCCATTTTTCATTCAATTTAGCTCTAGCAAGTCCATTTTCGTTAAAACTTTCTGCATCATCAAATTTTGGCTCTATTACAAACCTACCAGTTTCATCTATAAATCCCCATTTTCCATTTATTTTAGCTCCAGCAAGTCCATTTTTATAAAAATCTTCAACCCAATCAAATTTTGGCTCAATTACAAATTTACCATTTCTATCTATAAAACCGTATTTTCCATTTAATTTAGCTCTAGCAAGTCCATTTTTGCTAAATTCAAAAGCATAATCAAATTTTGGCTCTATTACAAATTTACCATTTCTATATATAAAACCGTATTTTCCGTTAAATTCAACTAAAGTAAATTCATATCTAGAGAATTCCCAAGCCTTATTAAATTTTGGCTCAATTACAAATTTACCATTTCTATCTATAAAACCGTATTTTCCATTTAATTTAGCTCTAGCAAGTCCATTTTTACTAAATTTTCCAACACCATCAAATTTTGACTCTATTGCAAAATTACCAGTTTCATCTATAAATCCCCATTTTCCATTTAATTTAGCTCTAGCAAGTCCATTTTTTAAATATGAAAGATAATTACAACCATTTTGTTCTCCTAAATCACAAGCTTTTTTGTAATAACTCTTTGCATTATCATAACTTTGTTCTACGATTTTTCCATACTCATAAGAAAGAGCTAATTTAAAGCAGTTAAATCTATTGTTGTCATCACAAGTTTTTTTGTAATTGCTTACTAGCTTTTTTTGTGCGTTTATTATCACATCATTTGCATTTATAAAAGGAGTTTTATCATAGTTGGCTATGATATAGTAGTCTATATCATCTATCTTAAAACAACTTTCTAAATTTAAACTCTCGCACTCTTTGTTTAAAGTATAAACATAGTTTCTGCTATATTTCCCACCATACCAATAAATAACAAATGTAGATATTAAAATTATAATTAATATAATGTATCCGTATTTTTTAAGAAATAATTTAAATTTATTAAAAATCAAAAATATCCTTTAATAAATAATTTAGTAAATAGTTTTGTTATTTTATTAAAAATAAGTTTATTGTTCAATATATAAATATTTTTAAAATATCTTAAATTTTAAATTTATACACTATTATTATTGATAAATAATTTAGCAATGAAGTAGTTAATAAAGGCTATTTTAGTGTTTTTATTATGATAACAAATTGCATATTAGAGATAAAATTTCACACTCTAAAACTAGTAATACATTTTTAATAACTTGTTTGCAGGTTGTTTTAATTATTTTTGTTTAAATATTTGTTTAGTTATTTATAAATTTTAAGTTTTGTCATCAAATTTAGTGTAAGCTCTTTTAATATTCAAATTTACTTACAAATTCTTTAAGTTTTATTTAAAATAAAAATAAATTCTTAAAATATTTATTAAATTAAAATTAAAAAAGTAAAATAAAGTTGCCTATAAAATATAAGCAACTTTAAAGTCTAATTATCAGAAAAAAAGTTATAGATGTCGTCTAATAAAAATAGTTTTTTATCTAAAGTTCCTTTATAATATACTCCAAGAGTTTGGTCATAAGCTGTTTTAAAAAACCCTTCTTTGCTAAGCTCAAGTATCGCTCTGTTAATAGCTGCTTTAAGACTTTCATTACCTTTGTCTACACCTACACTAACAAAGCTAGTTTGTCCTGCATTTTTAACAGAAATCTCATATTTATTGTCTATTATAGGTATACTAGCTAATGCAAAAATACTATGAAAATATCCATCAGCTTCATTGTTTTTTAATTTTTCAAAGCAATCTAGTAAATTTTCACAATCCACTATACTACCATTGAAATTTTTTTCTATATATTTTCTAGAGCCTGTGCCTTTAATTGCTAAAATTTTCCCACCTGTTAATTGAGATATTGCCTTAATATTTCTACTTTTTTCAGTAACAAGTGCTTTATAAAGAGCAAAATATGGCATTGTAAAATCAACATATTTCTCTCTATCTGGACTTACGGAAAATTGTGCAACTGCCATATCAATTTTATTTTCATTTAAAAATGGAATTCTATCTTTTGCGTTTAATCCAACTAAGGTAATTTTTGCATTTGGAGCGATTTTTTTTGCTATCTCTTTTGCAAATTCAACTTCAAAACCTGTAAATTCATGTCCATCAAATTTACTAAATGGAGGGTAGTTGTTTCTTACTCCAATTCTAATTTCGTTTTGAGAAATTATCTGTTCTATTGTATTTGCATAGCATGAAATACTAAATAAAGCTAAAATTATAGCGACAAAGTTCTTTTTCATATTTTTCCTTTCGTATGTGATTAAATATATTGAAATTATGCCATAATCAAAAAAAAAAAAAAAGACTTAAAAAGAAAAAAATATTTTTTTAACGCCTAAATTAGGAGAATTTGATGATTTTTTTAAGATTTATGCCAAAAATGCATAAATATGTGCTAATTATAATATTTAAGATTTTGATAATATTTAAAAAATTATCAAATTTAATTTAAAAAATATACTAATTACTCAATAAAGAATAAAAACAACTCACGATAAGAAAATGTCTAATAAGTTATATTCATAAAAAATAATTTTATACCATTTACTTTATGCTTAGTTTATATTTTATAATAATCTTATATTTATTTTTATTTAAATTTTAAATATACTTTTAAAATATAATTATTTTTTAAATTTTTAATATCTCTTTATAATTTAATATGCTATTATTGTAACTATAATTCAAAGGAGATTGTATGAAATACCGTATAGAAAAAGACACAATGGGCGAAGTTCAAGTTCCAGAAGAGAGATATTGGGCAGCTCAAACTCAAAGAAGTTTTAACAACTTTAAAATTGGAACAGAAAAAATGCCACCTGAGCTTATCAAGGCTTTTGCCAAACTAAAAAGAGCTTTAGCAAAAGTTAATAATGATTTAGGAAAACTAGATAAAGATAAGGCAAATGCCATTATAAGTGCTTGTGATGAGATTATAGAGGGAAAACTAAGTGGAGAATTTCCACTTGCGATTTGGCAAACAGGTAGCGGAACTCAAACAAATATGAATCTAAATGAGGTAATTGCTAACCGTGCCACTGAAATAATGGGTGGAAATTTTAGAGAAAAAAGACTTGTTCATCCAAATGACCATGTAAATATGGGTCAAAGCTCAAACGATACTTTTCCAACTGCTATGCACATAGTAGCCATAGAAGAGCTTGCAGATAAGTTAATTCCAAGTTTAGAAAAACTTTTAGAGGTATTTAAGAAAAAAGAGGCTGATTTTGAAAAAATTGTTAAAATTGGAAGAACTCACTTGCAAGATGCAACGCCTTTAACTTTAGGTCAAGAATTTAGCGGCTACCGCGCTATGTTTGAACACTCTTTATCTCATATAAAATCTTCAATGGAAAGTTTAAGAGAGCTTGCTATAGGTGGAACTGCTGTTGGAACAGGGATTAACGCACATCCTGAGCTTGGTAAAAGAGTAAGCGATGAGCTAAGCAAACTTACAGGTAAAAAGTTCATAAGTTCACCAAACAAATTTCACTCTCTAACATCACATGATGCTATAGTTTTTACTAGTGGCGCTTTAAAAGGACTTGCTGCGAATTTATTTAAAATAGTAAATGATATTAGATGGTTAGCAAGTGGCCCAAGATGTGGTTTAGGTGAGATTAATATCCCTGAAAACGAACCAGGAAGCTCTATAATGCCAGGAAAAGTTAATCCAACTCAAGCAGAAGCTGTAACGATGGTGGTTGCACAAGTTTTTGGAAATGATACTGCTATAGCATTTGGTGCTAGTCAAGGAAACTTTGAACTTAATGTATTTAAACCTATGATTATATTTAATTTCTTGCAATCAATAAGGCTTTTAACTGACGCTATGGATAGTTTTAGAGTTCATTGTGCTGAGGGAATTACTCCAAATTTAGAAAAGATTGATTATAACTTACATAACTCCTTAATGCTTGTAACTGCACTAAATCCTTATATAGGTTATGAAAATGCTGCAAAAGTTGCAAAAACAGCTCACAAAGATAGATCAAGCCTTAAAGAAGCGGCGGTAAAATTAGGACTTCTAACAGCTGAAGAATTTGATAAATATGTAGTTCCAGAAGAAATGGTTCATCCAAACAGATAAAAACACTTAGGTTTGCACTTTCTATAGCTGCAAACCTAGTTTTAAAGGAACATTTTTGCAAGCAAGAAGTCAAAGTTTTATTGGTCGAGCTACGCAAAGCGATATCTCTATAGCTATTCATTTTGAAAATGCTTTTAATATTTTATATAAGTCAAATGGCTATCAAGACCATATTGGCATTCCTTATTTGTTTCTAGTAAGGCAGTTTTTGGAACTTGGCTTAAAATATAATTAAAAAAACTGCCAACTATTTTAGGCTCTTCAAGCTTATTAAAAAACTATCTAACACACATAATTTGGAAAAATTATATAATTCATTTTTAGAGCATTATAATCTTGCTAAAAAAATCTTAATCTAAAAAAATTAAAGATGAAAAATACCTAAGTTAATTAAAAAAATTAATATTTTTAGTTAACACTTATGATGAAAATTCTATGGGCTATAGATATTACAAAAGCAAAGATGGAGAAAAGATTATAGATATAGATGAAATATTTAATTTGGAAGAAATATACAAATTATTACCATATTCTAGCACATTTCTTGTTCGTGTTGAAGATGTACTTTGCTTAAATGATTGTATTAATTTATAAGTCTTTTATCTAATTTTAAGTAAAATAGCCTAAATTACTAAGGATAATTATGAAAAAAATATTACTTTCTTTAATTGTTTTATGCGGACTTGCTTATGCTAGCATAGCATTTGTTGAAGCAACACCACAAGCTGTTGAAAATGAAACTTACCAACTAATAGACGTAAGAACTCCAAGTGAGTGGGAAGAGACAGGAGTTATTAAGAATGCTCATAAAATTTCTGTTACTACATCAGATATGAAAAGCTATAATCAACATTTTATAGATGATATTTTATCTGCAAATATTGATCCAGATAAACCAGTTGCTCTGATATGCAGAAGTGGTTCAAGATCAAGAAAGGCTGCAAAAATTTTAGAAAAAAATGGTTTTAAATATGTTATAAATTTAAATGGTGGAGTAAATTCTCTCATATATAAATATAGTTATAAACTAGATAAAAATAGTGAAAAAAAATCTGATGCCGAGTAAAAAAGGCTTTATAAGTACTCCATTAACAAATGAAATAATTAAAAATAAAAATATACAAATTGTTGATATAAGAACACCAAAAGAGTGGGAAGAGTGGAGCCTGGATAACTCTTTAAAAATTATGTTTATGAATGAAGATGGGACTCATAATGTAAAATTTATATCAGAATTAAACAGGCAAGCTCCAAAAGATAAATATATAGCACTACTTTGCAGAACAGGCTCAAGAACTTTTAGCTGTGCAACTATGCTAAGCAATCTAGGGTATAGCAATATAATAAACTTAAAGGGTGGAATTCATCTTTATAAGATTTTATCCTATAAAAAATAAATATTATGTAAAATTAGCAATATTGCCATTAAAAAGATATAATAGTATAAAATTTTAAGGAGTTCTTTATGAAAAAGTTTTATTTACCATTTTTAATTGCAGCTATGTGTCAAGCTTCAGGAATTGATTTTGAGAAAAATCTTAAAAATACTATTGAAAATAATTATAAAAACATTGGTGAGGTTGAGATAGTTTCAAGCGATAAGCTAAAATCCATCAATGGTCTTAATTTAGTTGTTTTTAATATTAAAAATGCCAATGATTCTTTAGCCATATTTAGTAGTGATGATGGGAAAACTATATTTCCATTACCAAATAATATAGTTTTTGGCGATAAAGGCGATGAGGATTTAGTTCTCAAAAAGATAAGCAATTTAGAGCAGGAAAAAAGAAAATATCAAGAAAAAGTTGCTTATGAGATTATAAAAAAAATTCCAGAAGAGCGTTTTTTAACCATACAATCTTTTGATAAAAATAATAAATTTACAATGTATATGATAACAGATCCAGAATGCCCACATTGTAGAAATGAGATTGATAGACTTTCAAAATGGGTAAGAAATGCGCATCTTAAAATTCTTTTTGCGCCTGTTCATGGTGAAAGTGCTAGAGCAAAGTCAGCTTTAATGCTAAAAGAGGGTAGAAAACTAAAATCTAATGACCAGGAGTCGTTGATTAAGCTACTAGAAAAATACTATGATGAAAATGCGGTTGTGGAAAAAGATGCGACAACGGAAGAGGAGAGAAACCTTGTTCTTCAAGATGCTAAAAAAATCTTTTCAAAAGGCGTTGTAAAAGGTGTTCCTTTTACATTTGTTGTAGAAGAGTAATTTTATATTATACTATAAAGCAAGGAAGCTAGACACTTCCTTGCAGTTTTACTTATAACGCTTTTGCTATAATACTATTTAGTATTTTTGCAAATTCATTTGGATTTTCTATATTCATACCTGCTTGAACTTTTGCTATATCAAGTAGTATTTTTGATACATCATTTAGCATCAACTTATCATTTTCAAGTTTTTTAATGATTTCATGATCTGGGTTTATTTCTAAAATAGGCTTGATTTCTGGTAAATCAGTTTGTCCCATCTGTTTTAAAATTTGTTGTGTTGAAAAATCTGGGTCATTTTCATCATAAACTATACAAGCAGGGGAATCATTTAGCCTATTTGTAACTTTTACATCTTTAACTTCATCTTTTATAGCCTCTTTTATCTTAGCTACAAGTTCAGTGTATTTTGACTCATCAATTTTTTCTTTATCATCAAATTTAGCTTGAGAGGCTGGTTTTATAGGTGTTTTATCAAACTCATAAACCATAGGCATAACTATACTATCAATTTCTGAATCACAAATCAAAACCTCTATATCTTTCTTTTTAAAATTTTCTAAAATAGGGGAATCTTTTAAAGAATTATAGTTTTTACCGGTTATATAGTAAATTTCTTTTTGATCATCTTTCATAGCCTCTTTATACTCTTTTAGTGTTATTAGCCCATCTCTTTTGCTTGATTTAAACATAACTAAGTTTAGAATGTCTTCTTTATTTTCACCAAAACCATATAATCCTTCTTTTAAAACATTGCCAAATAATATGTAAAATTTTATGTATTTTTCTCTATCATTGTTTTTAAGTTTTTCAAGTTCTGATAGTATCTTTTTAACACTTGCCTCTTTTACACTTCGCATTATAATGTTATCTTGCAAAATTTCACGACTAACATTAAGCGGTAAATCCTCAACATCTAAAACACCTTTTACAAATCTTAGATATGTTGGAAGTAGCTCTTTTTCGTCATCTGTTATAAATACTCTTTTAACATATAGCTTAACTCCACTTTGATAATCAACCCTATATAGATCAAAAGGCTCTTTACTTGGTATGTAGAATAGACTTGTGTATTCTATCTTTCCTTCTGCTTTTGTATGTATGTACAATAAAGGATCGTTGTCATCATAGCTTATTTGTTTATAAAAATCATTATAATCCTCATCTTTTAAAGCATTTTTTTGCATTCTCCATAAAGCACTTGCTCTATTTACCTGAGTGTTTTTAACCTCAGTTTTTCCTTCTTCGCCTTCTTTTTGGGCTGGTATGTATTCGCTTTTATCCATAAAGATAGGGTAGGGGATATGGTTTGAATATTTTTTAATGATATTTTCTAATCTATATTCATTTAAAAACTCATCATCTTTAAGATATAAAGTTATGCTTGTTCCATGTGAGTCTTTTTTGCTATCCACTATAGTATAGCTTTTAGCGTCACTACTCCATAAATAGGCATTTTCACTTAAAGCTTTTTTTGTTAAGACCTCAACTTTATCAGCAACCATAAAAGCGGAGTAAAAGCCCACACCAAATTGACCTATCAAATTTGAATCTTTTTTAACATCTCCACTTAGCTGTGATAAGAAATTTTTAGTTCCGCTTTTTGCTATAGTTCCAAGGTTATTAACCAAATCATCTTTATCCATACCTATTCCGGTATCTGATATAGTTAAAGTTTTATCATCTTTGTTAAACTTAATATCAATCCTAGGTGTATACTCTAATTTTTTATAACTATCTTCAGTAAGAGTTAGATAGTTTAACTTATCTAAAGCATCGCTAGAGTTAGACACGAGCTCTCGTAAGAAAATTTCCTTATTTGAGTAAAGTGAGTGAATCATTAAATTTAAAAGATCACTAACTTCTGTTTGAAATTCATATTTTGACATTATAAACCTTTCATATTTATTTTTAGCAGATTATACTATAAATTGCTTAGAATTTCAAGTAGTTTGAGTAAATGCATTAATTAAAGTTGATAGTGCATATATAAAGGTTAGAATTTTCTAACCTTTATATGTTTTAAAATATTATTTTATCTCTAAATTTGACTTATCAACCCAGCCAATTTTTCCATTTTTAAACATTACTTTGTAGTAGTTTTTATTACTACCGAAAATTTGAACATTTTCATCTTCGCTCGGTATGTAAAAAATGGTAGATTTTTCCATAGGTAGTATTTTGACATGAGAGCTTTTATACACTACGCCAACACTATGTGGGTCTTTCATATATATATTAAATCCTATTAAAAATACCGCAAAAATAAGTGGAGTTGTATTTTTACTTAATATATATAAAATAAGTAGTATTATAACCAAAGAAAATAGGGTGAATTTTTTATAAACTAAAAATGGATCATCTTGCGGACTAAGTCCTGTTTGTGTGCTTAAATCATCAGTAATTAAATTAACATCAAGTGAAAAATTTTCAAATTGTTTAGTTTTTGCATTAAAGTAATTAAATTCAAAATTTGTTTTATTTTGATCAAAAACTACAAAATAAAACCCACTTTGATTAGCATAAAGTCCTCTTACTGAGTTAATGCCTTGCTTTATTATCTCATCACTATCTATAAAAAATGAGCTAAGATTGCAATTTTTAGCATTAAGTTCAATTGTCATAATGTTTGAATGATCATCAAATTTAGATGTTTTATAGCTTTTAACTATAAGTTCATCGGCAACTATGTTTGCATAATTATCCCTTTTTTCTATATCAATGAAAGTTGGAATTTTAGGTCTTATACTTGCATTTTGAAAGAACTCGCCATTTCTAGTTGCTATAATTTCTATCTTATTGAGCTTAGATTTAGTAGAATTTGCTTCAAGCCAAAGAGTTGTTTTAAATACTCCTTTTCCTTCATTTATCCATGTTATTTTACTATTATTAATCCACTTTAAATCTGCTGTTTTTTCTATTAAAATTTCTAGATTTAAGTTTATGTCTTGTTGGATATCAGCTTTTAAATCAATTTTAAAAATTTGATTCACATATGCATTTTTAGGAATTTTTGAAGTTGAAAGAAGAAGGTTTGTAACTCTTACATCTTGATAAACTACCGAATCATCTAAATTTAAATTTCCTTCATCTGTAGGTGCGATTAACTTTAAATCATCAATAGTTATATGTTCTTTATTTAAAATCTCTTCTTCTGAGTATGCTTTTGGCTTAATATTTTGACTTGAATTTGGTTTAAGATTTTTTAAATCATCCATGGTTATCTCATCTACACCAAAAGCACTTATAGCAATAAAAACAAGAAGTAATCTAGCTATTTTTATCAAATAAATCCTTTTAGCATCTTCAAGCCATCAACTCCGCCAAGCTCTTTTTCAATGGCTCTTTCAGGGTGTGGCATAAGTCCAAAAATTCTCTTTTCTTTATCACAAATTCCAGCAATATCTAAAACAGAACCATTAGGATTTGAAGAATTGCCATCTTTGTCACAATATGTAAGTAAAATTTGTTCATTATCTTGTAACTGCTTTATATCATCATCACTTGCGTAGTAATTTCCCTCTCCATGTGCTATAGGTATATTTAAAATTTCATCTTTTTGACAATTTCTTAAAAATTTATTGTCATTAGATATAACTTTTACATGATGATATTTTGATATAAAATTTAGATCTAAATTTTTATGCAAAGCCCCCTTTAGAAGGTTGAGCTCTACAAGCATTTGAAAGCCATTGCAAATTCCTAGTATATACCCACCTTTTTTAGCGTGATCCACAACACTTTTCATAATAGGGCTAAATTTAGCTATGGCGGCCGTTCTTAGATAATCGCCATAACTAAAACCACCAGGCAAAATAACTAAATCAGCATTAATGTTTGTATTTTTATGCCAAATTATTTCAGTATCGCAACCCAATTTATCAAAGGCATATTTAGTATCTCTTTCGCAATTTGTTCCAGGAAATGTTACAATAGCTACCTTCATAACACTATCTCATACTCTTCAATAACAGTATTTGCAAGAAGCTCTTCACACATTTTTTTAACATCTTTTAAAACATCTTCTTTTGATGTTTTATTGATATCTAAAATAATCTGTTTTCCAATTCTTACATTATCCACATCACTAAAACCAAGAGAAGTAAGTGCATGCTCTGTAGCTTTTCCAGCAGGATCCAAAACACCATCTTTTAATTTTACATTCACAACGACCTTCATTTAAATCCTTATTAGCTTAATATTCTATTTAAAACTTCTTCATATGCAACTTTAAGCCCACCAAGTCCTTGTCTAAATCTATCTTTATCAAGTTTTTCATTAGTTTTTGCGTCCCAAAAACGGCAACTATCAGGGCTTATTTCATCTGCTAAAATTATATTTCCATCTTTGTCTTTTCCAAATTCTATCTTGAAATCAACTAATTTCAAGCCTTTTTCTTTAAAAAAGTTATGCATTATGTTATTAATTTTTTTAGCTGTTTCTCTTATATAATTAAGTTCTTCTATATTTTCTACAGCATTTAAAATTAAGCAGTGATCATCATTTAATATAGGATCATTTAACTCATCAACTTTATAACAAAACTCAACCAAGGTAAAAGGTAAAACTGTTCCATCTTTAATTCCTAGTCTTTTTGTTAAAGAACCTGTGGCTATATTTCTTACAACTACTTCTAATGGGATAATTTTACATTTTTTTACAACTTGTTCATTATCGCTAATTGTGTCAACTAGATGAGTTTTTATACCTTTTGTTTCAAGCATTTTAAAAATTTGAGTACTGATTTTGTTATTTAAAGCACCTTTTCCAAGCTCTTCTGCTTTTTTTAGTCCATTAAAAGCAGTTAGTGAATCTTTAAATTCAACTATGTAACAATCATCATCCTCAACCATACTCCAAACTTTTTTTGCCTTACCTTCGTAAAGCATCTCTTTTTTTGTTACTTTCATTTTCCATCCTTTTTAATATTTAAAATTTTGATACTATCAACCGCCGTCTTTAACTGTATATCATTGTATAAAATTGTTTTTGTAATGATATCCTCTTTAGATGTTTTATTTTTATCTTCATTTAATTCCATTTTTTTAGATTTTTTACTTTTGTTATCATCTAATTTTTCTAATTCAGTTTCTAAATGTTGTTTTAAATCAGTCTCTTTTATATAAAAATCATTATTTTCAGCTGGAACTTTACCTGGATAAACAAGTAAATCAGGCTCTACGCCAGAATTTTGTATGCTTCTTCCACTTGGTAAATAATATCTTGCTATAGTCATTTTAAGAGCTTCTTTGTTATCTAATGGCAGAACTACTTGGACACTTCCTTTTCCAAATGTTTTTTCTCCAATCAAGATAGCTCTTTTTAAATCTTGCAAAGCTCCACTTACAATTTCACTTGCACTTGCACTTCCACCATTAATCAAAACAGCCATAGGTAAATTTGTTATCTTTTTATCTTGCTCGGCTTTGTATTCTAAATTTTCTTTTTCATTTCTTCCTTTTTGAGAAACTATAACCCCTTTATCTACAAACAAATTTGTAAGTCCAATTGCTTGATCTAATAGTCCTCCAGGATTATTTCTAAGATCTAAAATTATCCCTTTTTTGTCTTTGTTTTCATTTATAAATTTAGCCGCCTCTTTTGTTACTTTTTGGTCAAAATTTGTAATTCTAAGATATAGAATATTTTCATCTTCAATGTTTTTAGCATATACTGAATCAACTTTTATAATATCTCTTATGATATTAACATCAAAAGGTTTTACCTCACCTTTTCTAACTATGGTAACAGTGATAGGAGTTTTTGGTTTTCCTCTCATTTTGCTAACAGCTTCATCTAAAGTAATTCCAATGGTCGAGTTTCCATCGATTCTAAGAATTACATCGTTTGATTTAAGACCGGCTTTATCAGCTGGAGTTCCTTCAATAGGGGCTATAATAGTTAAAGCACCATCTTTCATACCAACAGTGATACCAAGACCACCAAACTCACCTTCTGTTTGAATTTTTGTTTGCTCATAGGCTTTTGCATCCATAAATACAGAATGTGCGTCTAAGTTTGTCATAAGTCCAGCTATTGCTTTATTTATAATTTCTGAAAATGTAAGCTCATCGGCATAACTATTTTCAACAGTTGATATAACTCTTGTAAACTTAGCTAGGGTTTCTAATTTTGTTTCTTCTTTTTCTTTTTCTTTTGTTTCAGGTACTTTTGCATTTAAATTCACAGAAAAAAGTAGTGCTATTGCTATGTTTGAAAATAGTCCAAATTTTAAAATTTTATTATTCTTCAATTATTTCTCCAATATATTATGTTTTTATAAAATAGTATTTTATCATATTTCTATAAAAATAAGGTAAATACTATAATATAAAAAAATATTATAAATTTAAAAATTATATTCATTAAACTTGACAAAGAAAGACTAAAGTTATATAATATAGATAATATAAATAAAAGGAAAGATTATGAACAATAATATATTTGAAATTTTAACAAATCAAATGAGAGGATTAGTTGAAGGTTCACTATCACTTGCGTTGCATTCAAAGAATGTTGAAGTTAAGACTATCCACGTATTATGGGCATTAGTAGTTGATAATTCATCTATATTGAATCAAGTATTTAATAAACAAAATATAAGTAAAGTGGCAGTTGAACTTGAGATTAAATCTCAAATTTCCAGATTACCAACTAGTTCAAATGTTAATAGTCAAAATTTAAAAGTTAGCACAGAGCTTATTAGTTCGCTAGAAAATGCAAAAGCTTTAATGACTAGTATGGGAGATAAATTTATAGCGGTTGATACTTGGATAATTGCAAATTTAAACACAGAACCACTAAAATCTATTTTATCAAAATTTGCTGATATTGGTGAAATTAAAAAAGAATTAGAAGCTTTTAGAGGTGATAGAAATATAGAAACAGAATCAGGCGACGAAACCCTTGACAGTCTTAAAAAATATGGTATTGATTTAACACAAAGAGCCATTGAAGGCTCGCTTGATCCAGTTATTGGAAGAGATGAAGAGATAAATAGAATGATGCAGATTCTAATTAGAAAGACAAAAAATAACCCTATCTTGCTAGGAGAGCCAGGAACTGGAAAGACTGCTATAGTTGAAGGACTTGCTCAAAAAATTGTAAAAAAAGATGTGCCAACAAGTTTGCAAAACAAAAAACTAGTTGCACTTGATATGAGTGCGTTAATTGCAGGTGCAAAGTATAGGGGCGAGTTTGAGGATAGACTAAAAGCTGTAATTAACGAAGTTACAAAGAGTAAAAACATAATACTATTTATAGATGAAATTCACACAATAGTTGGAGCTGGAGCGAGTGAGGGAAGTATGGATGCTGCAAATATTTTAAAACCAGCACTTGCTAGAGGTGAGCTTCATACAATAGGTGCAACAACTCTAAAAGAGTATAGAAAATACTTTGAAAAAGATGCGGCTTTACAAAGAAGATTTCAACCTGTAAATATCAATGAGCCAACAGTTAATGAGGCTTTGCAAATTTTAAGAGGGATAAAAGAAAAGCTTGAAGTTCATCACAATGTTACCATAACAGATAGTGCTTTAGTGGCTGCTGCAAAGCTAAGTGATAGATATATAAGTGGAAGATTTTTGCCAGATAAAGCAATTGATTTAATTGATGAAGCTGCGGCTGAACTTAAAATGCAGATAGAAAGTGAGCCTTTTGAACTTGCTAAAGCAAAAAGAGAAATCATCACTTTAGAGGTTGAAAAAGAGGCTTTAAAAATGGAAAATAATGAAAAAAATGAGCCAAGACTTAAAGAGATTGATAAAGAAATTGCTGATTTAAATGAGAAGAAAAATAGTCTAAATTCGCAATTTGAACAAGAAAAAAATGTATTTAACTCAATTTCAAATGCAAAAAAAGAGATAGATTCTTTAAAAATAGAGGCTGAAAAAGCAAAAGAAGAAGGTGACTTTAACAAAGTTGCTGCAATTGAGCATGGTAAAATTTTAGAGATTAAAAATGAGATAAAAAGCCTTGAAAACAAATGGAAAGCAATGCAAGAGCATGGAGTGCTACTTAAAAATGAAGTTGATGAGGATTTAGTTGCTGGAATTTTAAGTAAATGGACAGGAATTAGTGTTTCTAAAATGCTTGCTAGTGAAAAGGAAAAATACATTAAAGTTGAAGAGCATTTAAAAGAGAGTGTCGTTGGGCAAGATGAAGCACTGCATGCACTATCTCGTGCTATAAAAAGAAATAAAGCTGGACTTTCAAGCGAAAATAGACCAATCGGAAGCTTTTTGTTTTTAGGACCAACAGGCGTCGGCAAAACAGAATCTGCCAAAGCTTTAGCTAAGTTTTTGTTTGATGATGAAAAAGCTATGATTAGATTTGATATGAGTGAATATATGGAAAAGCATAGCGTTTCAAGACTGCTTGGTGCACCTCCTGGATATATTGGATATGATGAGGGCGGACAATTAACAGAAGCAGTTAGAAGAAAACCTTATTCAGTGTTGCTGTTTGACGAAATTGAAAAAGCACATAGTGATATTTTTAATATCTTACTTGGAATACTAGATGATGGTAGAGCAACTGATAATAAAGGCGTTACAGTTGATTTTAAAAATACAATCATAATTTTAACATCAAATATTGCTTCAAACATTATAATGAAATTAAAAGGTGATGATAGAGAAAAAGTTGTAAAAGATGAGCTTAAAAACTATTTTAAACCTGAGTTTTTAAATAGACTTGATGATATCATTATATTTAATCCATTAAGTGAAAATAACTTAATAGATATAGTTGATATAATGTTTAAAAATATTCAAAAAATACTTTTAAATAAAGATATCAAAGCAACTCTTGATAGTAGTGCAAAAAATCTAATTGCAAAAGCTGGATATGACTTAGAATATGGTGCAAGACCACTAAGGAGAGCTTTATATGAGCTTGTTGAGGATAAAATTGCTGATATGATTTTAAAAGACGAGATTAAAAATGGCGATAATATAAAAATATACGCCGAAGATGATAATATTGAAATTTCTATAAAATAACATATACTATTAAAAGCATAAGAAAATGTCTCTTATGCTTTTCTTTTTAAAATCTTAATTTATCAATCTAACCATTTTTTTTAGTTGATATTTATATTTTATTACTATATAATCTAATTAGCTCAATTAATTTTGATGTATTTGCAACAAGGAGATAGTATGAAATATGACAATAAGTTGTCTATCATAAAAGATAGGCTAGAGACAATTAAAAATATGCCAAAAATGCATGATAATTCAATACCTAAGCTATTAGAAGAAAAAGGCTTTTCAAGAAGAGATTTTATGAAATGGTCTAGTGCTATGGCTGTAACTATGGGTCTTCCAGTTACTTTTGCTCCAACTGTTGCAAAGGCAGCAGAACTAGCAGATAGGCTTCCTGTTATTTGGCTACATATGGCTGAATGCACAGGCTGTAGTGAAAGCTTACTTAGAACAGATACTCCAACTATTGATAGTTTGATATTTGATTACATATCTTTAGAATATCATGAAACAATAATGATATCATCAGGATGGCAAGCTGAAGAGAATTTAGAACATGCTATTGAGAAATATAAAGGTCAATATATACTTATGGTAGAAGGAGGAATTCCTGCTGGAAGCAGTGAGTTTTATCTAACAGTTGGACCTCATGGTATAACAGGAGCTGAGCACTGTAGAATTGCTAGTAAAAATGCTGCAGCTATATTTGCAATAGGAACTTGTAGCAGTTTTGGTGGCATTCAAGCTGCAAATCCAAATCCAACAAATGCACAACCTCTTAGTAAAATTACAGATAAACCTGTTATAAATGTTCCTGGATGTCCTCCTAGTGAAAAAAATATAGTTGGAAATGTTTTGCATTATATTTTATTTGGAACACTTCCTGCACTTGATAACTATAGTCGTCCAAAATGGTCATATGGGTTAAGAATTCACGATTTATGTGAAAGAAGAGGTCATTTTGATGCTGGTGAATTTGTTCAGCAATTTGGAGATGAGGGCGCAAAAGATGGCTACTGTTTATATAAGATGGGTTGTAAAGGTCCTTACACATTTAATAACTGTTCAAGAGAAAGATTTAATGGGCATACTTCTTGGCCAATTCAAGCAGGACATGGCTGTATAGGCTGTAGTGAACCTGATTTTTGGGATACTATGGGACCACTTGAAGAGCCCCTTACAGATAGACTTTATCAATCAGTATTTAAAGGTATGGGATCTGATGCAACTGCAGATAAAATAGGAATTGGTGTTCTTGCCATAACAGGTGTTGCTATAGCTGCACATGCTGCTATAGGTGCTTCAAGAAAAAATAAAGGAGATTCAAAATGAGTCAAAGAATAGTAGTTGACCCAGTAACTAGAATAGAAGGTCACCTTAGAGTGGAGGTGATTGTTGATGATGATAATGTTGTAAAAGAAGCTTATAGCGGCTCAACTTTGTGGCGTGGATTAGAAACCATAGTTAAAGGAAGAGATCCAAGAGATGCTGGTTTTTTATTGCAAAGAATTTGTGGAGTTTGTACATATTCCCACTATAAGGCAGGTATTATGGCAGTTGAAAATGCACTTGGTATAACACCACCATTAAATGCATTGCTTACAAGAACTCTTATGAGTAATGCCTTGTTTTACCATGACCATATAGTTCATTTTTATCAACTACATGCACTTGATTATGTTGATATTGTAAGTGCACTTAGTGCTGATCCAAAAGCAGCCAGCGAAGAAGCATTTAGATGGTGTGAAACTCCATATGCTTGTGGTGCAGATCAGCTAAAACTAGTTCAAGACAGAGTTCAAAAATTTGTTGATAAAGGAAATTTAGGACCATTTGCAAATGCATATTATGGACATCCTACATATAAATTAACTCCAGAACAAAACCTAATAGCACTTTCTCACTATCTAGAGTGTTTAAAAGTTCAAAGAACAGCAGCACAACTTATGGCAATCTTTGGTGCAAAACAACCTCACCCTCAAAGCTTAACAGTTGGTGGGGTAACTTGTGTTATGGATATTTTAAGTCCTACAAGACTTGGCGAATATTTAACTAGATTCCAAGAAGTGGCTGATTTTGTTAACCGTGCTTACTATCCTGATTTAGTTATGGCGGGCATTGCATATTCAAAAGAAGCAAGTGTTTTAAATGATGTCGGTGTTGCAAACCTATGGACACATAAAGAGTTTCAAATTTCAAGAAATGAATGGCTTTTTGATAGTGGTATAATCCTAAATGGTGATCTAAGCAAAGTTCATGATTTAGATGAAGATAAAATCACAGAAGAAGCAACTCACTCTTGGTACAAAAGAAATGAACCACTTCATCCTTATGATGGTGAGCAAGAGCCTAACTATACAGGCTTTAAAGATGAAAAAACACTAAATGCTAAAGGTGAGCTAGTTGACACAAAAGTATTTGACACTAAAGGAAAATACAGCTGGATAAAAGCTCCTAGATATGATAGTAAACCTATGCAAGTTGGACCATTGGCAAATATAGTAGTAAACTATGCAAGAGGAAACAAATATGTTGTTCCTATTGTTGATAAGTTCTTAAGAGATACAGGGCTTCCATTAAATGCAGTATTATCTACACTTGGTAGAACAGCTTGCCGTATGCTAGAAGCAAAAGTTATAGCTGATCATGGACTAATAGCGTTTAACAACTTAGTAGAAAACATTAAAAGTGGAGATACTGAAACTTGTGTTCCTTATAAAATTGATACAAATAAAGAATACAAAGGTAGATATATAGGCAATGTTCCAAGGGGAACTTTAAGCCACTGGTGTAGACTAGAAAAAGGTGTTATTAAAAATTGGCAAGCAGTTGTACCATCAACCTGGAATGCAAGTCCAAAAGATGCAAAAGGACAAATGGGATCATACGAAGCTTGTCTAATAGGGTTAAAGATTGCTAATTTAACACAACCGCTTGAAATTATAAGAAAAATTCACTCATATGATCCGTGTATTGCATGTGCTGTACATGTTATGGATACAAAAGGTAATGAACTTAGTAATTATAAAGTTAATCCGAGCTTATAAAGGAGTATTCTATGAAAATAAATGCAGAAAGAAAAGCTGAATACGAGTTTTCTATAGGATATAGGGCCACACACTGGATAAGAGCTATAACTATAGCTGTTTTAATAGTTAGTGGATTATATATAGCATATGTTTTTCAAAGTGCTAATATAAATGATGAACCTGTACTATTTTTGCAAGCTAAGTGGCGCTTTGTCCACTTAGTAGCAGGATTTATAATGATAGGTGCTATTATATTTAAATCATATCTGTTTGTTTTTGATAAATTAAGCAGAAGGGAACTAGTTAGTATATTGGATTTCATAAATCCAAAAATTTGGATAGATCAGATTAAATTTTATCTATTTATAGGGGATCATCCTCAACTAAAAGGGGTTTATAATCCACTTCAATTTATTGCATATATAATATTTTATGCGGTTGCGTTTTTGATATCAATAACTGGGCTTATTCTATATGTTCATGTATATCATAACGGACTTGGCGGACTTTTATATGAACCTTTAAGAGAGATTGAAGTAGCAATGGGTGGCTTAGCTAATGTTAGAGCTATTCACCATATATGTATGAATATTATAATATTTTTTGTTTGTGTCCATGTTTATATGGCAGTATTTAATGCTATTAAGGGTAAAAATGGTGCAATAGATGCTATTATAAGTGGGTATAAATTCCCAGCCAAAGATTGAGAAATTGAAAATCTTAGTTTTAGGAATTGGTAATGTAATGTTCTCCGATGAAGGTATCGGAGTTCACATTACCAAAATGATAGAAAAGAATTATACTTTTTATTCAAAAAAACACACAATTGATTTTGTAGATGGTGGAACATTAGCAAATATCCTAATACCAACAATTGTAGAATATGATAATGTTTTAATTATTGATTGCATAGATGCTGATGATGGCAAAATAGGCGATGTCTATTTTTTTGATTATAATGATATGCCAAAAATGATAAATTGGAGTGGTTCAGCACATGAGGTTGAAATGCTTCAAACTCTACAAATGATGGAAATACTTGGAGATAGACCAGAAACCAAAATTCTTGGAGTGGTTCCAAAAAGAATAGAGCCTCTAAGCTTTGATTTAAGCGAAGAAATTCAAAAAGCAGTTCCTTTAATGGAAAAAACAATAATAAACCATCTTAAACAATTTGAATTTGAAATTAAAAAAATAGCAAATTACTCTGTTCAAGATATAGCAGACCAATTTAAGAAAGAGCAATATGATAATTAGCTACGAGTTTAAATATCTTAATAAAAATAATTTTTTAATTTTTTTCTTAGAATACTATGCAAAAAAAAGTAATTTAAACTACTCAATAATCTCCAACAATAGCACCATAAAGCTTTTTGTTGAAGGAGATGAAGAAGAACAGGTTAAATTTAGTGATGAATATATGGCTTTGATACCAAATTCAATATTTTTAGCTAAAAGTAGTGTTGAAAATGTAGATGAATTACCAAAATCAGACTATGAATATAATAAATCTTCCTTTGCAAACATAACTCCAAAAGTTGTTAAAGAGTACCTAAATGATAATAATATAGAAAATGAATATGGTGTATTTAGTGAGATATCTGTTCTAAAAAATGGTGAGTTTATTGAAGTTAGAAAAGATACCTATAATGACTTATTAAATTTTACCTACTTAGCCATGACTCACAATCAAACACTTACTTTAAAAGATAGAAATTTTACTTTTGAAATTAAAAGTGATTATGACTTCGCAAATGCTGATTTTTTAATGCCAACAACCTTTAAGGCGATTCCAAAAGTTTTTTCAATGGATGAAAAAAATCTAATTGCATTAGCAAGCCTTGAAAAACCCATATTGAACCAGAGATTAAACTCAATATTTAGAGATAAACATCCCAATTCACCTCTTTTTTTCAATATTAAGGCAGCAAGTGATTTTTTTTTATTTTCAATGCTAGACAACCTATATAGGGAAAATATATTTTTCGTTAGCGTTATTGTTAAAAATAAAAGCTTCAAACCATTCAAGGTTTCTACACTAGATAATAGTTTTTTAGTTATAAACCAAGGTGAGTTTATATCCCAAAAAGAGAGAAGCTTTTTAGAGAAAAATAGTGATTCTGAATTTTCTTTATATGGTCTAATTTGTAATGAATTAGATATCTTAGATGATAGAAATGTAAATATTTTTTTAAGTAAAACTAAAGATGATAGTATAAAAATTCATGATAATAGTAAAAGCATTGATCTATTAAATTTTAAAAAATATAGTTCATATGAAGATATTTTAGAAGAGATAGTAGCTGATGAAACTGGTTCTAGATTATATGAAAACTTTTCTAAAGAATTTATTTTTCCAAAAGGAAAAATAGAAAAATCAAATAATTTTTACTCTCTTTTTGATATAATTTCAAATATACTTTTTCAAAAAAATGCTGACTATCTTTTACTAAGTGCAAAAGCTTTTTTTGGAAAAAAGGGTGTTAGAGTTGATTATCTTTTAAAGGAGAAAAAACAGTTTGATATCTCAAGATTTATAAGAAGTGGTATGAGTTATAAATTAGCAGGAATAGATGATAAACTTCTAAGTTATGGCTATATAGAGTCATTAATCCATTTTTTAGATGACTTGCTTGGAGATATAAAAGATGAGATAGATTTTAAAAATACCATACTAACGGGAAGTTTATTTGAAGAAATACCTATATCAAATCTAGCTTTGAAAATAATAACAAAAGACAAAAACCCTAAATTTAGCAACTATTTTGGACTTGAAGGCTTTTAGTGAAATGCTACAAACTTAGTATATTTGGTGCGGTGCAAGGTGTTGGTTTTCGCCCATTTATATACCAAATAGCAACTAAATTGGGACTATTTGGAGAGGTTTACAACGATAACGAAGGTGTAAAGATTATAGTGTCAAATGGAAATATAGATAGTTTTAAAAAAGCTATTTTAGATAATCTTCCACCACTTGCAAGAATTGATAAAATAATTCAAAAAGAGATAGATATACAAAAAGAGTATTTTGATTTTAAAATAACAAAATCAAAATCCGCATTAGAGTTTAGCCCTATACTTCCTGACTTTGCAATTTGTGATGATTGTAAAAAAGAATTTTATGATAAGGATAATCCAAGATATAACTACCCTTTTATAAATTGCACAAATTGCGGTCCAAGACTCTCTATCATAAAACAACTTCCATATGATAGAAAAAATACAACTATGGATAGTTTTAAGATGTGTTCTTATTGCCAAAGCGAGTATGAAAACCCACTAAATAGAAGATATCATGCACAGCCTATATCTTGTCCAAATTGTGGCCCAAAACTTATTTTAAAAGACAGATATAAAAACACTATAACCACAGATCAAAAAGAGTGCATTAAACAAGTTGTTAAACTACTAAATGAGGGAAAAATTCTAGCCATAAAAGGAATGGGTGGTTTTCACTTAGTTTGTGACGCTTCAAATAAAAATAGCATAGAACTTTTAAGAAAGCGCAAAGATAGACCCGATAAACCTTTCGCCATAATGTGTGAAGATGAAAAAATGGCAAATGAGTTTGCTTATATATCCAA